>PAMR01000046.1 GCA_002708205.1 Gammaproteobacteria bacterium | reverse complement strand
GGAACTGCATAATACGCATTGTCTGCATATTCGACACTGTAATACTGCAGGTCGCTTCCGGGCATACTAACTTCAGCAGTGAACACTTGTGACCGCCCCCGGGTCGGGAATATCCCGCGATTTAATGTCGATCGCCGCCAATTCCCCTCTAACCGCCAACTAAGAAAATCATTGCCTTCTTTCTCGATAAAATTCCTTATTTCCTCGGCCGCAAAAACACCTTCAGTTAGATCGGTTTGCTCCAACTTCAACCCAAACCGCAATATTTCAGTCTCAGAAATCGGAAACCCGAAGTTTACGCCAACGCCTATAGCGTCAGTGGAGAATCGCGCGATATTACGAGCGCTGTAGTTAGTTTTACGAAAGAATGTGCTATAGCCTCGGCTTATCTGATCAGGAGTAAAGTAGGGGTCAAAATAATTAAAGTTTACGGACTGTATAAAATCACTCCAATTGAGTCCAAGGCCTAAACTGTTCCCTGAACCGCCAATATTATTCTGCTGATAATTTCCTCCAAGCATGAGTCCTATAGCACCGGAATAGCCAATAGTGGCGGAAATGCTTCCTGTCGGCTGCTCCTTGACCGTGAAATCTACATCTATCTGATCCTCCCTGCCGACCACAGCAGGGGTTTCGACATTTACTTCTTGAAAGTAACCCAACCTCTCGAGTCTTACTTTGGACAAGTCTATAAGTCTGGTGGAGGCCCAGCCGCCTTCTATCTGTCTCATTTCGCGACGAAGCACTTCATCCTGCGTTATACCATTGCCAGAAAACGAAATGCGCCTAACATATGCACGCTGTCCAGTATTAACGATGAATTTGACATCCACGGTTCCATCTTCATTAACCTCAGGCACTCCAGTAGCCTCTGCGAAGGTATACCCAGCATTCCCCAGAATATTACTTATTCGTTCTTCTGTATAAGTCACCAATGCACGCGAAAAGAGCATGCCCGGTTTGATCAAGAAAAGTTGTCGAACTGAATCAGGTGTTATCTCGTTCAATTCACCAATCAGATCCACCTCACGAACTGTATATTGTTCCCCCTCATCAACATTAATGGTCACGTAAACCTGCCGGCGATCCGGAGTAACGCTAACCTGAGTCGAAGTCGCCTCAAATTCAACATAACCCTGATCCTGATAGAACGACTCCAGAGTCTCAATGTCACCCTGTAATTTTTCCCGCGAGTACTTGTCTTTTCCTCGAAATAACCCATAGAGGGAGCGATGTTCCAACTCAAACTGAGGCAATAAATCACGCTCGGCAAAATCACTATTGCCGACTATATTTATATGACGAATACCAGACCCTTTGCCTTCTTCAATCTCGATATCTATCGCCACTCGGTTACGCGGCAAATCGGAAACATCGGCTAAGATACTTGAGCCATATCGTCCTTGAGCAATGTACTGTCGTTCAAGTTCTAGACTTATGCGTTCAAGCGTTGCCTGTTTAAAAATTTCTCCTTCACGAAGACCTTGTTCCCCCAGTCCTTCTAATAAAGCTTCGGTTTTAATTGCTTTGTTACCATCAATCTCAATCGCTTCAATGGCCGGACGTTCGTTCAATGAAATAATTAACACTTCTTCGTCTCTTTCTACAGTAATGTCATCGAAAAGGCCTGTATTAAAGAGCGAGCGAACTATGTCCCCCGAAACAAAAGAATCGATTTCGTCGCCAATATTTACGGGTAGTTCNTTAAATACAGTTCCCGCTGAGACACGCTGTAGACCCTGTAATCGAATATCAGACAGCAAAAAAACATCAAAATTTGCCTCAGTTTTTGTAGGCAACAAAAACAAGGTCGCAACAAGAGATAGCAAGACAAGCTTTCCCCTAATGATTCGGTCGATAAAACAATCCAAATTCAAATACCTTTCTACGCTTATGAGATCAACCGGGTGACATCATTATAAAAGGCTAGTAAAAACAAAAAGCCTATAAAGAATAGTCCGACTTGAACGCCNATGGCCTGAATTCGGTCNGGAACAGGCCGCCCGGTAAATATNTCTACNACTCCATACAGAATATGCCCNCCGTCAAGAATNGGAATTGGTAACAAGTTGATAATTCCAAGGCTTACCGAAAGAAGTGCCAAAATATTGAGATAGTATTCCCAGCCTTGCTTCACTGACTCACCTGCCACCACTGCTATGGTTATAGGCCCTGATAGATTAGCCGGCGACACGATCCCCTGAACCATCTTCTTCAGCAGTTTCAGGGTTAAAATTGTTTTNGACCAAGTCGACTCAACTGCATTTACGAAACCATCAATCAGTCCATATTTAATTACTTGTGTTGGCACATAGGCCCTTACNCCTACGTAACCGACCGCCACCCCNTCTGAATAACGAGNTTCNGGATGTATTAGCAAATCCAGANTTTTATCGAGTCCACCTTCGCTCCGANTGACACGTAACTGCAGGGGTTTTCCAGGAGCCGCTTGAATAAGGTCAACAAATTGCGTCCAAGTACGTATCTCAGTTTCATTTATAGCCCCGACGAAATCTCCCGCCTTTAACCCCGCCGAATCGGCAGGNGAATCTGGTTCGACAGNTCCCAAGACGCTACCCACATGCATGTAAATTCCAAGTGAAGCGGTGAGATTCGGTTCCGACTCTCCACTATGCCATTCTTTAATTTCAACCCGATGTATCGATTCCCGACCGCCGCGGTCAACTTTCACTTCGATCTGTCCCGTATCTCCCAAACGAGACGCTAGAGCCATCGCNACCTCCTGCCACGATGGGGTGAATTGCCCGTCAATCGAAATAATTTTNTCTTCNCCACGAAGTCCTGCTTCATAAATCGGACTNTTTAATTCCGGATCGCCTATTACAGGGACCTCCGTGGTGACNCCTAAGATAGAAATAATCCAGTAAACAATAACGGCAAANATGAAATTCGCTGCAGGGCCACCTATNGCTATNGCTATTCTCCATGCCGGTGACAGGCTCATGAAAGTTAAATGTTTTTGNTCTGAGTCAACCGTCTGTTCCCTATCNTCTAGCATTTTTACNTAACCACCTAANGGGATGGCAGCTATCTGAAATTCGGTACCGTGTTCATCCGTGTATCGGAGCAACGGTTTTCCAAAACCTATCGAGAATTTAGTGACTTTAACGCCCGATAAGCGTGCGACAAGGTAATGCCCAAATTCATGAAAGGTAACGAGAAGTCCAAGAGTCAGAACAAAGAAAAATAAATATTGCAGTAATTCCATCGTGCCAACTCAACTAATTTGTTTCCGATATTTTTGTATCTAAAATTTGTTTTTCAGGAATACAGACAAATTTTCTCTCTGGCGGAGCTATAGCGTCCATAAAGCTGTCACCGCAGCGCTGATAATATCAAGCTAGTTCTATCGGCGTTAGTCAAGTTTCAATTTTTCGGANACCACTNTCATCTTTCCTCAGACCAGATAAGAAACCAATATCACTGCAAAAAGAGGCAAGCAAATCACTGCGGAGTCAATACGATCTAAAAGACCACCATGCCCGGGGAGAGTAGATCCTGAATCTTTAACGTCTGCCGATCGTTTCAGNGCACTCTCAAACAAATCACCNAATATGGATAAAACGAATAGCNAAGATATAACGATTAAACAGCCAAACCCATTACCTAGGCGTTCCCCAACGGGTGTCATAATTGCTAAGCCATAGCCACCCAACAATGTGAGTGAGTATCCACCAAGAACACCCTCCAAAGTCTTACCAGGACTAACCCGAGGAAGTAACTTGTGGTGTCCGAATCGACGACCAAAAAAGTAGCCTCCAATGTCTGCCATTGCGGTAACGGAAAGTATCCAAAATAATAGCCATACTCCCTGTTCCTGCTCCAATATAACAACGAAACCCAGCCATCCTCCGAGCATGATCGCCAAACCCACGAAGATAACCACCCCTGTTCTTTCAAGAAATACTCTACTGGTCGGGAACAAAATTACAGNCGTGATTGCTAAAAGCCAAAATACTACTGACGCCNTTAACAANGTTTCAGCCATGTTGAAAAATTCCATCGCTAAACCTACAGCCCCCAAGAGGGATCCAAAGGCAACGTACACAAACTTCCAACCTTTCGATTTAACTTTAGCCATTGCGCCGAATTCATGTAAGCCAACTACGACAAAAAGAGCGGGGAACCACACTACAAATTGGCGCGGCAGTGTGAAGATGGCCAATGTCACTGCCACGCCCAGGACCATCGCAGTGACGATCCTCAAATATAACAAGTAAAGTTATCTTTATATAACATTCAGAACGGTTTTCACCATCAAGATGTTCGACCGCCAAAATTTCGTTTTCTCATATTGTACTCTTCGAAAGCTTCCAAGAGTNTTCGCTCTGTGAATTGAGGCCAATATTCATCGGTAAAATAAAGTTCGGTATAAGCCATGTCCCATAGCAAAAAGTTGCTAATACGATGATCGCCCCCCGTTCGGATACAAAGATCAGGATGAGGCATTTGACCCATTGACAAATAGGAACTAAACGAAGCTTCATCAACCGATTCAACCGATAGCCGACCTTCCACAACATCTAAAGCCATTTGCTTGGCCGCTTGAGCAATATCCCATCGTCCTCCGAAATTTACTGCAATATTGAGAGTTAAGTGCGCGCAGTCTTTAGTCAAATACTCTGCGTTTTTCATTAGCAATTGNATATCCGGACTAAACCGAGATCGATCTCCTATGATCGAAAGCCGCACTTTATTCTCACACAACTCTTTAATATCGTTGATCAATACACCCTTCATCAACTCGATCAAAAGATCTACCTCTTCACGNGGACGCTTCCAATTTTCGGTACTAAAGGCAAAAAGGGTGAGAATCTCGACTCCATTATTTGCACATGCTTTCGCGATATTTTTTAGATTCTTAGCTCCCGCCCTATGCCCAAGCGCCTTTGGAAGGTGCCGAGATTTAGCCCAGCGCTGGTTCCCGTCCATAATAATAGCCACGTGCTTCGGGCAAGCAGAACGCGATTCGTAATTTAAACTTTCGGAGGTGGTNATCAGCGGCTCTGACATGTTATTGGCTACCAATTAATGGTCTACTNTAATANGCTCAATAAAGCGACTTTACCGCCTTAAAATAACATGTATGCTTCAATTTTGTGCAAATTGCAGCAATATCACACTCATATTTCNATCAAATCGGACTCTTTTTGAGCGAGAACACCATCGACGTCAGATATTAACGCATCTGTTATTTTTTGGATTTGATCCTCAGCTCGACGTCCATCATCTTCCGTAGCCTCTTTCTCCTTAACCAGCTCCCGAATGTCTGCGTTAGCTTCTCTGCGGATATTTCGAATAGCGACACGGGAACTCTCTGCTTCAGCTCGAGCCTGCTTTGTTAAATTTTTTCTATTCTCTTCAGTCAGTGGAGGCATTGGCAACCTTATATTATCTGCTGAAGAAGATGGCGTTAGACCAAGGTCACTCTTTAAAATCGCCTTCTCAACTTCGGGAATAAGATTCTTTTCCCAAGGTTGAATAAGTAAAGTTCGCCCTTCTTCAACCGTGACACCAGCAATTTGTGAGATCGGTGTCGGTGTTCCGTAATATTCGATGGAGAGCCCATCCAACAACGCNGGGTTAGCCCGACCTGTCCTAATTCTCGCTAAGGTGCTCTTAAAAGCATCAATCGTCTTGACCATTCGCTCACGAGCATCTTCTTGTATTTCATCAATCATATTGAAATCAACCAGAACAGTGAATTAACGTCCCCACGATCTCACCGTGTGCGATTTTCGTCAATGCTTGACTGTCAGTCATATTGTACACAATCACTTCAAGACCATTTTTTTGACACAAATCCAGAGCCGCCAAATCCATTACTTTTAAATTTTGACGAATCGCATCATCGAAGGTTAGTTCTTTATATTTTTTTGCTTCCGGAAAATCTAACGGGTCGTTATCATACACNCCATCCACTTTAGTAGCCTTGAGTACTAGACCAATACCCAGTTCCGAGGCCCTCAAACACGCAGTTGTATCGGTGGTAAAAAAAGGATTTCCGGTTCCCCCCGAAAATATTGCCACTCCGCCATTCTCTATTAACTCTCTCGCTCCGAAGCTCGAATAGCTTTCTGTAATCCCCTGTATCCCACCAGGGCTATATACTGTTCCACTCAAGCCACAATGCTCTAAAGCGTCTCTAAAAGCCAAACCATTAATAGTCGTACCCAACATGCCTATGTGATCTGCCGTATCTCTCCTCAGACCCGATTCCATTGTTATTTTTGATAGAGTCTCACCACGAAAAATATTTCCGGCCCCAATGACCACACCCACACGCACACCTAGATCTACTATNGTTTTGATTTCTTTAGCAATCCGGATCAGAACAGAGGCTTTAATTCCTTGCCCATTTTCTCCTCCAAACACTTCGCCAGAGAACTTTACTAGTAGTCGATTCCTCATATTGAAACCACTATGCCCGGGCTACTTGTTACTCGCTTCAGCAATTTGCTTTTGAACTTCCGAAGCAAAGTCNTCTTCAACTTTTTCTATACCTTCACCTAATTCATACCTCAAAAATCGAGAACACGAAGCTCCATGTTTTTCTAGAAGATCGTGAATTTTTAATTGCGGGTCACGAACAAAAGGTTGATCCAATAAACTGGATTCAGCAAGAAANTTACGTAAACGCCCTTCAACCATTTTTTCAGCTATTTCTTTAGGTTTTCCACTCTCTATCGCTTGCGCAATAAAGATCTCTCGTTCTCTGTCAACAATCTGACTAGGGACTAAGTCACTAGAGACCACCATCGGGTTCATCGCTGTTACATGCATAGCAATGTCCTTACCAAGCTCAGCATCGCCTTGATCAAGCTCAACCAACGCCCCTAAGCGATTGTTTGCATGCAGATAAGAACCTATCAACCCAGAGGAAACTTCGTAACGAGCCGCCCTCCTAATCGATATATTTTCGCCGATGGTCTGAACAAGGTCATTTTTTTGGTCATTTAACGAAGGTAAGACAGCCTCTCCCTCCATCAANACTTGTTTTACTGCCTCGGCACAGAACTCTATAAACAATTCATTCCTTGCTGCAAAATCGGTCTCTATATTGATTTCTATAATGGCCGCTGACTTTCCATTGGCCGCAACTTCTAATTCNAGCAATCCCTCAGAAGCTGTCCTATCCGCTTTCTTAGCTGCCTTTACTGCACTTTGTTTCCGGATAATATCTATGGCTGCCTCTATATCGTCACCAGCCTGTTCTAATGCCTTCTTGCAATCTCCAAATCCCACACCAGTACGNGCTCTAACCTCCTTCACTTTGGCCATATCAGCCATTATGACTCCTCCTCCACCCCTTCAACACTGACATTCGATTGCTCCTCAGNATCTTCTCCAGCTGGATTTTTTGCTTCTACCTGTTTCTCTAGGTCCGCATTACTAGATGGCGTCTTATCGGAGGTAACTTCTTTCGTCGCCTCCGACTCCGATTCGTCCACTTCGACAAATTCGTCAATGCNGATCTCTTCCGTACTTTGGNTCTGTCCTTCTGCTATCGCGTCAGATACTGCAGCCACATATATCCTAATAGCTCTTATTGCATCATCGTTTCCAGGAATTACATAATCGACACCATCCGGATCACTATTGGTATCTACCACTCCAATAACAGGAATTCCTAATTTGTTGGCTTCTACCACTGCTATATGCTCGTGTTGAACATCAACTATGAAAAGGGCATCAGGCAACCCACCCATATTTTTTATTCCGCCGAGACTGCTTTCTAACTTATCCATCAAGCGCCTTTTTTGGAGCGCTTCTTTTTTTGTAATAAGTTCAAAAGTGCCCGCTTCAGCTTCAGCCTCGAGATCGGTTAAACGACGAATTGACTGCCTTATGGTTTTATAGTTAGTCAACATGCCACCCAGCCACCGCTGATCAACATAAGGCATACCTACTCTCTGCGCTTGCTCTTTTATAACTTTCGCCGCAGCACGCTTAGTTCCCACAAACAATATTTTTTGTTTGCGCGAACCCATCAAACGTACTTGCTTCAACGCAAGGTTCAGCGCTGGAACTGTCCTCTCAAGATTGATTACGTGAATGTTGTTGCGTGCGCCAAAAATGTATTCGGACATTTTTGGATTCCAGTACCGCGTCTGATGTCCAAAATGCACCCCTGCGGCAAGCATATCCCGCATACTCACTTCCGCCATATTTTTCTCCAGGTTGTTTTTTGAAATGGCAACAGCACTGAATCCGTCAAATCAGGAGATAAGACCACCCGCAGCGCACCTTTCCAGCCACATCAATTTATTTCATATTTAGTCCTACCTTTCCGGTGGACCTTCAAAAAAGTAAAAATTTTTACTTTAGCGTTGCTACTTCTTTAGCAGCGGGGCGCTTTATACCATACTTCGCCTCATCAAACGTATTTTGGATAGCAAGTTTTATGGCAATTCGGCTTCGAGATTCTGACGAAATCGAAAAAATGCGCATAGCTGGTCGCTTGGCTGCAAGCGTATTAGACATGATCGGTACGCACATAAGACCCGGGGTAACGACCGAAGAGCTCGATCAAATTTGTCACCNTTTTATTGTCGATGACCTCGATTGCATTCCAGCCCCCCTTAATTACACCAATTCGCCGGGGATACCGCCATTTCCGAAATCTATATGTACGTCGGTCAACCAGGTTGTGTGCCATGGAATACCTTCTGATAGGAAAAAACTGAAAAAAGGCGATACTCTCAATATTGATATTACAGTCATTAAAGACGGGTATTTCGGGGATACAAGTAAAATGTTTTTTGTGGGCCCGCCAACTGTTGAAGCGGAACGGCTCATACGCATTACCCAAGAGTGTTTGTATAAGGGAATCGAACAAGTTCGCCCAGGAAATCATCTAGGTGACATAGGTTACGCGATTCAAAAACACGCTGAATCTAATCACTATTCCGTGGTCCGAGAATTCTGTGGTCACGGCATCAGTGACCGTTTCCACGAAGAGCCCCAAGTCGTTCACTATGGAAAAAGAGGGACAGGCCTTGAGATCAAAGCAGGAATGACTTTCACCATCGAGCCAATGATTAANCGGGGNAAGAGACANGTAAAAGTACTAGCCGATCAGTGGACCGTCGTCACAAAAGATCACAAACTTTCAGCGCAATGGGAGCACACCTTACTAGTAACTACGGAAGGAGTAGAAATACTCACACTTCGAGATGAAGAACAAGTTTCTTGAAAAGAATTCAGCGCTGGACATTACCTCGCTACGGCGTCGAATCAACCAAGCTGACAATGNGCTCGCCAATCGCTTTTGGGCTAATGAGNNTATTGACGATTTGGTTCAAGCACGTGCCAAATTTATCGATAGTTTCTTAGCAGAAATTTGGCAGCATTGGTTCGAATACAATGATGATATATGTCTTATAGCCGTGGGCGGCTATGGCCGAAAGGAATTACACCCATTCTCGGACATTGACCTACTCATCCTGGTACGAAGACAACGTCTTAAAAACAGAAGCATTGAATCCTTCGTGCAACTGCTTTGGGATCTCAAATTAGATATCGGTCATAGCGTGCGAACGATACGAGAGTGCATAACCGAAGCAAAGACAGATTTGAGTGTTATCACCTCCCTCTATGAGAAGCGTTATCTGGCCGGCTCCCGAAAATTATTCGAAAAATTAACAAAACGAGTCAATAATCCTCGTCTTTGGCCCTCAGCAGATTTCTTTCTTGCAAAAAAAAACGAACAGCTTAATCGACACAAACAACATCTGGATGTCGACTATGATCTAGAGCCNAACATCAAGTCGTCTCCTGGCGGATTACGGGATATTCAAACCATTAGTTGGATCACTAATCGTCATCTTGGGACAAACGAACACTCGGATTTGCTGTCAGCAGACTTCCTCACCAAGGAAGAGTATCAATCAACCGTCGAGGGAAAAAAGTTTCTGTGGAAAGTCAGATTCGGTTTACATCTTATTGCAGGCAGAAAAGAAGACCGCTTGTTATTCGATTACCAGCGAGAATTAGCCCAGAGATTCGGCTACCGGGACTCTCACAAACAATTAGCGGTCGAACAATTTATGCATGTTTACTACCAAAAAGTATTGGAGCTAAGAGAAGTAAACGACATCTTGTTACAACACTTTGAAGAAGCGACAACCCCCAACAAACGCAATCCAAAGATAACGCCGATAAATGAGCGATTCCAAACTCGAAATGGTTATCTGGAAATACGAGATAAACAAGTTTTTCNGAANCGCCCAGCGGCGTTAATCGAAATTTTTTTTATATTAGCCAATCATCCTATTTTAAAGGGAGTCCGGGCGGGAACAATCAGAGCCATTCGAGGACATCTCGACCTAATAGACGACCGGTTTCGAAAAGANCCAGAAGTAAATGCTCTATTTATTCAATTATTAAAATCCCCNCACGCTCTCGTCACTCAATTGACACGTATGCGCCGCTACGGGGTACTCGGGAAATATATAGAAGAATTTGGAGCTGTAATTGGTCAGATGCAGCATGACCTTTTTCATGCCTACACTGTCGATGCTCACACGATGATGCTGATAAAACATTTACGACGTTTTCATTACGCTTCAAGCAAAAACCAGTTTCCGGTCGCTCATCACGCTGTGAACAACGTACCTAAAATAGAATTACTGTACATTGCAGGTATCTTTCACGACATTGCTAAGGGACGCGGCGGAAATCATTCAGCACTGGGCTCCGGTGACGTGTTGAGATTTTGTAAAAACCATCGTATAGAGCAGAGAGACTGTGAATTAGTTGCTTGGCTCGTAGATCAACACTTGGTTATGTCTACAACCGCCCAAAATACTGACATAACCGATCCGGATGTCGTGCTCGAATTTGCGAGAAATATTAAAACCGAGGAACGATTAGATTACCTCTACGCCTTAACTGTCGCNGATATAAACGCNACNAATCCAAANCTTTGGAATAGTTGGCGGGCTTCCCTNCTACGCCAGCTTTANGTAGAAACNCGCAAAGTCCTCCGACGAGGNNTAGAAAATCCAGCACGNAGAACAGATTACGTCTCACGCATTAAACATACAGCCTACGAAAAATTAGCGGAAATGGGACACACAAGACAGGATGTAAATGCAATTTGGGGAACTCCCGGCGAAGAGTTCTTTCTCCATCACAGTGGCATTCAGGTGGCAAAAATAACTTCGTCAATTATTGAACACGATCAAGCACCCGGCGCTCTTACATTGACCCTCGATCAAAGCAATCGGTTTGGTCACGAGGGCGGGACAGAAATTTTTCTTTATGCCAAAAATCGAGAAGGTATTTTCTACGACAGCGTTTCTGCTATTGATCAGCTGGAACTCACGATCATGAACGCTAATATCTCAACTAGTGCAGGAGATCATTGCTTTAATTCTTACATAGTCCTTGGAAAAGATGGCAAACCTGTTCAAGACCGTGAACGCAGCAGAAAAATTTGTGCGTTCTTAGCTGACTCTATCAATAAAGAAGCCCATAAACGCAAGGGGCCAAACCGGCTAGTGCCAAGACAACTGAAACAATTCGCTACTCCAACCGTAGTCTCAATTAAGAACGACAAACAGAACATCGAATCTATTTTAAGGATAATCGCCGCTGACAGAC
Source organism: Gammaproteobacteria bacterium (assembly GCA_002708205.1). Lineage (GTDB taxonomy): Bacteria > Pseudomonadota > Gammaproteobacteria > Pseudomonadales > Azotimanducaceae > UBA11889. The sequence continues at coordinate 15,384 of PAMR01000046.1, read as the reverse complement.
CAGGACTGCTAGCACTAGTAGGTGGCCTATTTATTGATTTGGAAGTTCTAGTCCATCAAGCTCGAATAACCACGCTCGGTGAAAACGTCGAAGACATATTTCACATTACCGATCGCAATAACCAACCTATTATCAAACCCGAGGATATTTCGCGAATAACACAAACTCTAGGTGATAAAATTGACAACGAAATCAAAGAGAGCGTCGCTTAATCGGAACGAAGATGAATCCTTACCTCGAAACACTTAATCAATATCCTTTTGAAAGATTGAACCATCTTAAAAATGGTCTCGTCACAAGGTCAAAAGAGCAACATATATCACTAGCNTTAGGAGAGCCAAAACACAGTCCACCAAATTTTCTTCTTGAGAATTTAACCGACAACGAAATAGTCAAAAAAGGCCTAATGAGCTATCCCACTACAAGGGGTAGCGAAGAGTTAAGAAATGCAATATCACTTTGGCTAAAGTTTCGTTTTGGAGCTGATGTAAGTCCAGATCATCAAATTCTACCAGCGAGCGGCACACGTGAAGCATTATTCTCTTTTGGGCAGGCAATCCTTAGCGGAAATAGCGACTCATATGTTGTTCTTCCAAATCCTTTCTATCAAATTTACGAGGGTGCAACCCTTCTTCGTGGAGCACTACCATATTATGTAGATAGCAACGCCGTGCCCGAATTTGATGATGTCGAAGAATCTATATGGGCCAAATGCGAACTTGTATATATATGCTCTCCAGGAAATCCTTCTGGTCGGGCTATACCTAAAGANGTGCTCAAAAACTTGATAGAGCTGTCACAAAAGCACAAATTTGTNATAGCAGCAGATGANTGCTACTCNGAGTTATACTACAACGAGAACCACCCCCCCGTCGGCCTCCTAGAAGTTGCAACCGAAATGGGACTTCATGAGTTCGATAACTGTGTAGTCTTCCACAGCCTCTCGAAACGCTCTAACTGCCCAGGCCTGCGCTCTGGTTTTATAGCCGGCGATGCAAAAATTTTGAGTAAATATTACGATTATCGAACATACGAAGGATGCGCTGTTCCACTACATGTACAACACGTTAGTGCCATGGCATGGTCCGACGAAAATCACGTCATTCAAAATCGGGCTGCCTACCGCGAAAAATTCGAGGTTACAAAACCAATATTGAAACGCATTTTTGACGTTTCGACCCCGGACGGTGGGTTTTACTACTGGCCAGAGATAGAGACGGACGACGTNGCTTTTGCCAAGGAACTCTTTATTAACGAAAATATCACGGTACTACCGGGGCAATATCTCGGCCGAAATTTCAAAGGAGATAATCCCGGAAAAAATCATATCCGAATCGCGTTAGTCGCCGAAAAAGAAGAATGCGTGAGTGCTATTGAACGTCTCGTAAATTTCGTCCAACAGAAAGCATAGCAGTGAATAAAGATGTTATAGACCTTTTATGTGAGCTGGTTAAGTGTCCGTCAGTTTCTCCCAATGACGCTGGATGCCAACAAATAATATCTAAAAGATTGATCCCATTAGGATTTCAAATCGAGAATCTGCAATTCGAGGATGTCGATAATCTGTGGGCGATACGCGGAAACAATCGCCCGTTATTTGTATTTGCTGGCCATACAGACGTTGTCCCAGTCGGCCCGCCTGANCGCTGGGAATCCCCACCTTTTACACCAACAATAAAAAACGGCTTTTTATACGGTCGCGGATCAGCAGATATGAAGTCCAGCTTAGCCGCCATGATCATAGCNACAGAGCGATTTATACATCGTTATCCAAACCACGACGGATCAATAGCGTTCCTAATTACCAGCGACGAAGAGGCAGCCGCGATTAACGGAACGGTAAAAGTTATGCAATATCTTGAGAATAAAAATATTCANATTGATAAATGCATAGTTGGAGAACCTTCATCAAACAAGATAGTTGGCGACACTATAAAAGTTGGCAGACGGGGATCTTTGAATTGTCTTCTGACTGTCACGGGCAATTTAGGCCATGTCGCCTACCCNGACCTAACTAAAAACCCTATTCACGAAAGCCTTCGGATATTGAGTGGATTATGCGAAAGAATATGGGACGAAGGAAATGACTACTTTCCACCCACAGGATTTCAAATCTCTAANATTGCCGCNGGAACGGGNGNTACTAACGTAATCCCAGATAATTTGAAAATAGCNTTTAACTTTCGCTTTAATACAGAACAAACCGAAGAAGGACTCATACAAAAAACCGAATCACAATTCGAAAATCTGGATCCAAGCCTTAATGTCAAATTTGANTGGAATTTGTCAGGCCAACCTTTCCTAACGACTGCAGGCGCACTGACCGATCTAGTTGGTCACGCAATCAAGAAAAATATTGGCATCGATACGACACTGTCGACATCTGGAGGGACGTCGGATGGACGTTTTATCGCTCCTTCAGGGACGGAACTTGTTGAACTTGGTCCAGTCAACAGTAGCATTCATAAAATTAACGAACATGTTCGAATTGATGACATTAAAAAATTAACTGACATCTATTTCGACATATTAGTTGGAACGGTAATTAAAACTTGAAGGCCCGNTACCTCTGGTTGNGTTTNTTCACGTTNATTGTAAGCGGTTTAATTTTCGCTCCNGCTAGCTTGGTTACACAGGGATTAAAAGACGTGCCCCAGCTTCGTTTAACTGCGGGACAGGGAACTATCTGGGATGGACAAATTGCCGTTTCATATTATGGAAGAGATCTAGGCATATTTGATTGGTCCTTGTCTCCTAGGCTTCTTTTCACGGGAGTGGTCCGTTTTAATTGGGAGCTTTCTGATTTACACCACGATATGAAGGGAGCCCTCGATGTCTCTTTTGACAGTACTACACTCATTGCTTCGGGGCATATAGATGCCGCCCGAATAAACCGCGAACTAAGCCCATACCATATCGCCATCGGAGGCCGTATATCTTTAAATTCATTTAAGATCATCCTCGATGGGAAACAAGGCAATCACCAAATAGATGGTGAGATTAGATGGAACGGTGGAAGATCTACCTATCGACTCGCTGGAGAACTCAACGCGATCACTTTACCACCGTTACAAGGAAATCTAGCGACTACTAGTAAAGGTCCCACGCTTATCGTGACAAATGGTGATGAAGCAACCCCTCTAATTATCATAAACATTGAAGATGGGAATTGGGCTAATATCGGGATAACGAAAAAATTCACCGAGATGGTAAGCCAGCCTTGGCCAGGTAACGTTAGTCCAGAAACTGTTGTGTTACGCGTAGAAGAGAAAATATTTTGAAGACATTTTTGTACATACCTAAAGTCTCTGTGGTCCGATCAGATTCTTCAGTCCTAGATAGGCGGAGCAAATAGCTTTGAACCAGCTTTTTTCTCACTTGGTCGAACCCTTCAAAATTCTCATTTTGCTCGGTATAGCAATGACCCTCTCTTTTTCCGGATGGTTTTTTTACGCCGGGCCGACACCACTAACAAATAAATTTACTATCGAAGTTGATCATAAAAGTACCGAGAAGAAATCTATTGAAATATCGGAAATAGAATCGCTAAATCTATTTGGAGACGCGGTGACGTCAATACCCCAAACACCTGTAGCCGTTGTAGAAAATCTTCGTAAAACCACTTTGAGCCTTGAATTAATAGGAACTTTTAAAGCCCAAAACTCAAATACTTTTTCTAGCGCCCTGATTGCCGAAAAAAATCGACCAGCTCGAAGTTATCAACTGAATGATTTACTGCCAGGAGGAGCCGTAATCGTTGAAATTTACGCCGATCGCATCGTTCTTTCGCGAGGAAGTGAAAGAGAACAGCTGCCATTTAACCAAAAACAATTACTACGACCAGGAACGACTAGCCGCGCCGCTATTGAGTCAAAAACTAACTCAATCGAGCTCCCGACGCTTTCAAACGAGATGTCTCCCGGATCAAGTAATCTGGTAACTCAGGAAAATTCGCCACTCCCCTCTTCAACGAACATTCGCCGGGTGGTCTCAAATTTTGAAAAAAACCTTGTAGAGAATGCTAACGAAGCTCTTGATTCAATCGGCGTCGAACCAGTTCAGCAAGGGACAGCAAAAGGCTATAGACTTGGCGCCCTAGCAACTCACCCAACTCTTCGTCAAACTGGCTTACAAGCTGGTGACGTGCTTTTGTCAGTTAACGACCGGGCCGTTGGGGATATATCTGAGGATCGACTGGAATTATCTCAAATGGTAGCTAGTGGGTCGGCTAGGCTAGAAGTACAGCGTGGTGATAGACGGTTTTTTGTTACAGTGTCTTTGCAGTAGTAATGATTATGTATAAAACTTTTTTACGAAATTCTCTATCCATATCTATTTTCATTTTGTGTTTATCAAACTGGGGTCAAGAACAATCCTGGAAGATCAATTTGAAAAATGCCGACATCCGCGATTTTATTTCGCAAGTGGCCACCATCACCAATGAAACATTCGTAATCGATCCCAGGGTTAAAGGCAATGTCACAATCGTGTCCGATCAGAGCCTCGATGCTGAAAGTGTTTATTCTCTCTTTCTTTCGGTTCTTCGGGTACATGGTTACGGTGCCACCCGAACAGGTGACGTGGTTCGCATCGTCCAAAATTCGGTTGTAAAACAATCAGGAAGTGCGACAAGTCTGCTAGAAAACGTTAATCCTGGAGAACTGGTAACTCGTGTTATCTCGGCTCAGAATGTAAACGCTGACGAGTTAGTAAAGATATTACGGCCAATGATCCCTCAGTACGGTCACATTGCCGGGGTTAGTACTCCGAACGTAGTTATTATCAGCGATCATGCCGACAACATAAATAGGCTCATATCGGTAATCCAGCAAATCGATGTGGCGGACGAAGATGATGTTATCGTCGTGCCGCTATCAGAGGCCTGGGTAGGTGGTGTTGTAACTATCCTGGAACAAGTTGCTCCCGATCAAATTGGTTCCTCGGCTAAAGGACCACAACGCGTATTAGTAATTGCAAACGAACGCAACAATACGATCGTCCTACGGGGCAAACCGAGTCCGACCCAAAAAATTCGGACATTAATTGAACAACTTGATCAACCAGCAAGCACAAACGGTTCAACTCGAGTATTCCAATTAAATCATGCGGACGCGTTATCAACAGCCGAAATATTAAACGGGCTTGCACCTTCCAATCAAACCGGCAGCGGAAATGCCAAGAAACCCACATCGACTTTTATTCAGGCCGACGAATCGCTGAATGCCATTATTGCGCGAGCTGACCCAAGTTATATGAACGAAATAGAGGACGTGATTCGTCAACTGGACATAAGACGAGCTCAGGTGCTCATTGAAGCTGCCATTGTAGAAGTATCCATCGATAATCTATCCGCATTGGGTGTTGAGATGGCAGCCGCAGACAGCCGGGGAAAGTCAGCTCCAATCGCTACGACCACATTAAATGGGATCATTAATAAATTAATTGCCAGTGCAACTACACCCTCCCAATTGACGGACGCTGGACAGGCTAATCAAGAAATCAACCCTTTGAATGCTATCGGCACAGCGAGTTCACCAACCTTAGCGATCGCTAAACTGGATCCAGAAAGTCTATCGTTTGGAGCTATTATCAATGCTCTAGCGACAGATACTTCAGCTGATCTCCTTTCGACACCCAGTGTGCTGACATTAGACAATGAAGAAGCCAAGATACTTGTTGGACAAGAAGTCCCCTTTCGAACCGGTTCATTTACGACCTCGAATAATGGTGCTAGTAATCCATTTACAACTATTCAGAGAGAAAATGTAGGCGTGGAACTCACGGTCACTCCCCATATTCACGAAGACTCGTCCGTCCGGCTCGAAATTCTTCAAACCGTCGAAAATGTCGTTGATTCTGGCTTAGGTATTGGCGAAGCAGGTTTCTCCGATGTTGTGACAAATAAACGTAGTATAGAAACCACCATACTCGCGGATAATCGCCAAACAATAGTACTCGGGGGTCTCATACAAGACGACATAAGAGAAACCATAAAGAAAGTACCACTTCTAGGAGATATTCCATTAATCGGTACACTATTTTCTAACAGTTCCATTAATCGAACAAAACGGCACCTACTAGTTTTTCTAAAACCCACCGTTCAAAGAACGGAAGAAGAAATTGCAACAACGACCACGGATAAATACAACAGAATCTGGTCAATACAAATCGAATCACGCAAAAAGGTATCAACACCGCCACCGATAGACCAATTATATGAGGGGCGTTCAACACAATAAGTTGAGTTTGTCTCGTCGATGGTCGTATCGTCTGATACGTTTTTCGGCGAAATTATTTCTTTCACCTATTAATGTGGGTGAAAGTTATTTCGATGAGAAAACCGTTTTCGTCCTACGTACACGGTCTTTAACAGACCTCGCCTTACTAGATATATCTACGGAAATAAATAACAACTTCGGACCCTTTGATTCACTATCTCTATCAGAACACCACAGAGAAAAAAGCCGATTTTTCTTTTTAGAGCGTACCGAGGGAATTTTTCAACGCTATACAATGCAATCATATTCAAAGCGATTGCTACGACTCATAGCAGCAAGCCAAGAATTTTCGCCATCGAATTTAGCGCTTGTCCCCGTATCTATTTTCTGGGGACGCTTAGCGGCAAAGGAACGATCCCTTATTCGATCAATATTTTCTGAACGACGGGGTATTTCTTTTGGAATCAGAAGGTTTGTTAGTTTTTTCTTTAACAGAAAAGACATAGTCATCCATTATGGCTCGCCTATCTATTGGCAAAGTCTACAACTACGCGCTGACACAGCAAATCGAGATATACGAAAAATAACCCGCTTACTTCGTAGTCAATTTAAGCGAGAGCATCACAGTGTTTTAGGACCAACGTTACCCCACAGACCTACCCTGATTCGCCATATCACTTCCAGCAAACTCGTCACTAACACAATCGCAGAGGCCGAAGGCCACAAAAACAGATTACTTAAACATGCTAAGCAAAGTGCAAATAGCATTACATCTTCCATGAGCTATCCTTCGATACGATTCATGGAAGTGCTACTTTCGTGGTTCTGGAAGCGTGTCTACGATGGCGTCGATCTCTACAACCTGTCACGAACCGTCGAACTCACAAAAACCCATACTATTATCTATACCCCCAGCCACAAATCTCATGTTGACTACCTAGTACTCTCTCATGCTTTATTCCACAACGGTTTAATGTTACCTCTCGTCGCTGCTGGAAATAATCTAGACATGCCCCTCATAGGCCCTCTCCTGAGACGAGGAGGTGCGTTTTTTCTAAGAAGAACATTCCGGGACGATCCAATCTATCAGACGGTATTTTCAGAATATTTGTACCGAATCTTTCGTGAGGGGCATTCTGTCGAGTACTTTATCGAAGGTGGACGCAGTCGTACCGGCAAACTCCGTCGACCGAGCATGGGAATGCTCTCCATGTCAGTAGAAAGCCAAAGTCGTGAACTCCGCCGACCGTTAGCCATAATGCCCGTCTACGTAGGCTACGAAAGACTTATCGAATCTGACGCATACATATCCGAACTTAAAGGTGAGTCAAAAAAGAAGGAATCCATTTTAGACGTCGTACGAAACTTACGTTTAATCGGGAAAAAACTAGGACGAGTTTCGCTCAGTTTTGGTCATCCGATCGAACTACAGAAATATTTCCTGGATAGTACCAACTCTAATGAGGTGTGGAGAAATCGCATAGGTGAATTGGGACGAGATGTCCTACATAGCATAAATGCGTGCGCCCACGTTAATTCAGCTAATCTTATTGCACTCGCGATGCCGGAGGATGCCAATAGGCCTCTTTCTGAAAGCACATTTAAAGAACGCATAACCAACACAAAAAATCTCATTCTCGCCGATAAAAAGAATCACGATTTTTTATTAACTGACGATACTGCTGAGGAAATTGTTTCCAATTGCGAATTGCTCGGACTAATTCAGCGATCGATATCCAACGACGGCTATCAGATCTCTATCGACCCCAAGGCAGCTCCAATACTTCCTTGGTATAGGAACAACTCCATTCATGTCATTGCCACCCCGGCCCTCATAATCAATCTCTTAATTAAGAGAAAAAAGCCTATACCCGTGACAACAATAACTGAACTATCGGGCGCAATACTTCCCTTTGTGTGTCGAGAATTTTCGTTCGCCACTAAAACCGACGATATTACGCGGTGGATACACCATCTGACTGATCTCGGTTTTTTGAAAAAACACAGAGGCTTCATCCAGATCAATACCCAAAATGAAGCGGCCATCCACTTTATTAGTGTGCTTTCAAAAAATATCAGCCCAGTGCTGAACCAATTCTTTATCACGATCGCTGTCATGCTCCACGCAAAAAGAAAAATACTACGTACACAGGTGGTGACTGCGTCAAGGGTTATTCACAAAAAGTTTTTGTCTCTGACAGGTATTGCGACATTAGAGTCCTTCTATTCCGATATTTTTGACGACCTATTGGAAGGAATGATCGATGAAAATGTTGTATCAATTGATGGACACAACTTAACGATAGTCGATAGAGAAATTACATATTTGTTTTTCAAAACCAGATCATCTATCGACGCGAGATTAAGGACATTAGTCAGGCAATCTTTAACCTGATAGGAACATTTACTATGTTTCGAAGATTTCGAACCGTATCGTTTTTGCTGTAATACTCCAATCTGGCTTCATACCAATATCACTCTTATCTGAATGGCGTCGTTTAACAACTACTCTCGATGAAGCAAGCTTTACAGAATGAAAGAGTAGTTGTTCGATATCACAACTCGACCCTATGGTTGATAACACTTGCATGGGAAACGATGACTTTGCAGTTTTCGGATGTGGGCCGAACAAAGGATCCAGAAAAATCACATCAAAGAAATTCTTCGTCACATGAGGGAGAACTTTCTCTATATCGTCACAAATGATATCCACAGGATGGGGAAAATTTTGAATACGATAAAGTGCTAAGGCACAAACGCTCGGTTGATTTTCTACCATAAGAACGTCGCAACCAAGCCCCGCTAAAGTAAGGGCATCCGTTCCCCAACCCGACAACGCATCGAGCACCCTCAGTGCCGGCCGAACCCCACATGCCTTTGCTAGGGCTTGTTTACGCCCACCTCGCAATCGCCGGTAAACCGTTTCATTTAGTAATTCAACCTTTCGCTTATCTGCATCGCGAAGAGCCAATCCACTTCGATCGCCCACCAAGGCCCATTCAGCTGGAGCTTTCTCGATTGATTGAAGATTAACTTTAAACCGCGACTCTATGCCATTTAACCAAACTAACTCAGCGTCCTCTGTAATAAATACATTAAGAGGCTTGCGTTGAAATAATTCAGAAGGCAGGTTTCCATGGTGTGTCACCTTCAACATAGTTTGGAAGAACCATTTCAGGTAAGTCCCAATTGTCCCGATTTTCCAAAGCTATTTCCATCAAATACTTTGCACTCAAAGCTACACGAGAGTCTGGAACAACCGTCAGCGTCTCATCGGGCGCGTCCTCAGTCAAAACGTCCGGCTCTATGGTTTGCAACGTACCATCGACAACGGAGTGCTTCGCACTGTAAACCAAATTTCGACGAGATATACGAGTAGTTCGAAAAGATCCCATATTCGTCATCGAAACAGCTATGCGGGCCATCACAGCCGACGTATCGATCCCACATACAGGGAGATTACGAGCGAAGGCAATCCCTTGAGCGACAGAAGCTCCTATCCTTATTCCTGTAAACGATCCAGGACCTCGTGAATAAGCTATGCATTCACAATCATCCAAGGTCGCCCCAATCGCTTGCAAACATTCGTCAATAAGACCGAGCAGTAGAGCATTGTGCAGCCGGGGCGCCACACGTGTATTCTCAACCATATGTTGCAAATTACCTATAGCCACAGAACATATATCCGAGGTTGTTTCTAGTGCCATTACATATTTCATGACAAGTATGCTAACTGTTGAAGAAGCGCTAGTGAAATTAAGCTCTTTGATTAGGCCGATTTCGGAACACGAAATCGTGCCGCTTCACTCGGGCAGCGACCGAGTTCTCGCAAAACCGATATTGGCACCCATAGACCTTCCTCCCTTCGACTGCTCTGCGATGGACGGCTATGCGTGCAGATCAACAGATGTTCTCGAAGACGCTACAACAAAACTACGCGTCATCGACACCAGTTTCGCCGGAAGGCCCGCCACGAAACGAGTCAAGAAATCTGAAGCCATTCGCATTTTTACCGGAGCTGCTATGCCCCAAGGTGCTGATGCAGTAGTTCTCCAAGAAGATGTAGAGAGAACCGATCAAGACATTTTCTTTCGGACGATCGCTCCACCGGGTCACAACGTGCGCCGTCGTGGCCATGACATTCGGAAAGGTGTCGATTTAGCCCCAACCGGAGCCCACCTTAACGCCTATCAGTTAAGTTGGCTGGCCGCCTCCGGTATTACACAACTATCAGTTTTGAGAAAAGTACGTATAAGTATATTTTCAACGGGTGATGAACTCGCAGACCCCGGGGAGAAACTAGAATTCGGTCAAATTTATGACTCTAACAGGGTAACTCTAAGGGAGCTATTACGAGACAAACCTGTTGTATTAAAGGACTTAGGAAGACTGCCGGATGATTCCAAAGCTATAAAAAGAGCCATCATCAAAGCACAAAAAGAATCAGATCTCATTATCACATCAGGGGGGGTCTCAGTCGGTGATGCAGACTTTGTGAGATCAGTCATTGAGTCCATCGGCGAACTTACTTTTTGGAAACTGGCATTGAAACCAGGGAAACCACTGGCCGTGGGCAAAATCGGTCCCACTGTCTTCTTTGGTTTACCCGGAAATCCAATTTCGACGATTATTACCTACCTACTGTTCGTGGCTCCAGCTATCGACTTATTTTGCGGTCAAAAATTTCGAACGCCTATTCTAATAAAGGCCAGTCTAATAACCTCGGTAAGGCACAACCCTGGACGTCGAGAATACCAACGAGGGATATTGACTCCAAATGACGATAGATTAGAGGTCGTTCCTACCGGCGACCAAAGCTCAAATAGACTAGCTACTTTCGCAAAAGCTAACTGTCTGATTGTTATACCAGAGACAAAGGGTAATCTTGAACAAGGTGAATTAGTTGACGTGCTACTTATTCCCGAACAACGTCTACATCCAATGACATTCCAGAACAAGTAAGTCACGAATCAAGTGTGGCTTCAATACTTTGCGCTATCTGTTCGACGGAACCTAAACCGTCCACTGATTGATACCTAACATCAGAGGACCTATAGAAATCAATTAACGGGCTTGTCTGCTCATGATATACACGTAGGCGCTCAATAACGATCGACTCCTGATCATCATCTCGTTGTACTAACTCCTCTCCAGTCTCATCATCTTTTCCAGAAACCTGAGGAGGATTAAACATTACATGGTAAACTCGCCCGCTTCCTTCATGTACTCTTCTACCTGTTATTCTACTGACTATTTCTTTGTCGGGAACTCGAATCTCGATCACACAATCGATATTCGTTCCAGTCGCTTGTAGAGCCTGAGCCTGAGGAATTGTTCTCGGAAAACCATCAAACAAAAATCCGTTAGCGCAATCATCGGACTTAATTCTTGAGTTTACTAATTCAATAATTAAGGAATCAGAGACAAGTTCCCCAGCGTCCATAATTGATTTGACCCGTTTACCCAACTCAGAACCTTCAGAAATGGCCGAGCGAAGCATATCGCCGGTAGATATCTGTGGAATCCCATACCGCTCACATATATATTTCGCTTGCGTTCCTTTCCCTGCTCCCGGTGGACCTAATAANATTAACTTCATTCTTTCACTCCAAATTTCATTACCTAAACAGCTATCGATAGTTCAGAAGATATTTAAGTGCGACTAACAAGTAATGGCGGCCTAATTATGAGTCTCAATATATACGTCCACGTAATCGATGAGTCTTTTTTTCTTTTTGCTGATTATTAATTTTCCAATTAGCAGAAGACTATTACCAATAAGATCCGCATCAAAGCNACTGAAAGACTCCCATCAACTCAACGTGAGCCGTCTGCGGGAACATATCGTAAATGCCAACCCGTTCCAGCGCAAAACCCTTCTTAATTATATTTGCAGCATCTTTGGAGAAAGACTCCGGATTACACGATACGTAAACCATCCTTTCAACACNCCGTAAATCCTCGACCAACTTCTGACCGATCCCCAACCGCGGTGGGTCAAACACCAACTTATTCGGNTGTTGCAACTCCTTTGGTAAAAAGTCAGAAAAAGAAGATTCATACAAATTTCCTTCGAAAAAATCGACCCGTAGGTCATTNTTATTAGCATTATGTCTGGCCCGATCAACTGATGAAGAAGAAGACTCTATTCCACCGACTGACGAACAACGACTNGCCAAAGGTAACGTAATGTTTCCTAAGCCACAAAATAGATCGATGATTCGATCGTCTGATCGAATATTAAGCTCTGAGACCACATCAGAGACTAGGGCCAGATTGACGTCTTGATTAACTTGCACGAAATCGAAAGGCGCAAAATCAAAACTCATGTTGAACTCTGGGTTACTGTACGTCAGAAAATCTATATCTAGCTGAGCCTCAGGATAGATTCTACACACAGATTCATAACCTTTATTTTGCGAATATATCCATAGATCGTGAGTTTTTCCAAATGCTATTAACGCTATCTGATCGCTTGAAGAAAGGGGCTCAAGGTGACGAAAAATTAAAGCTGTATTTTTATCACTATAGGCCACTTCTATTTGAGGTAAAGTACTTCGGCAGTCGAGCATACTAACTAATCTTCGCAATAGACCTATCTTTTGTCCGAAATTTCCAGCAAGAATAGGGCAGCTTTGCATGTCCATAACATAACTGCCAAAAGACTCACGAAATCCGATAAAACACTGCTGCTTCAGGTCTGTCCAACGTACTCCGAGGCGAGCCCGCCTTCTATAACCCACTTGTTTTATAGATACTGGCTCTGCAAGTTGCTTGTACCTTACATTTTGAGCATTGAGAGCGTTTAAAAGTAAATTTTCTTTAAACGCTAATTGTTCTTTGTAATTCAGGTGTAGGAGAGTACATCCTCCACAGCGCGGATAATTTTCGCAATCAGAAATCATCCTCTGTTTTGAGGATCTCTTAATGGACTCAGCTATGCCATAAAAAACCCCTTTACGCTTGGAAACTATCCTTGCATCAATATTTTCGCCAGCTATCGCCGCCTTGATCCTGCATTCCCGTCCCTCGAAATAGCCTATACCAAAGCCTTGATGATCATAGGACTCAATCTCAAGATTGATCGACGCGGGCAATCGTCTCTTGCGACTCACTTCAAAGTCTTATTTTGTGCAGTATTGAAAAACGATTTGGAGACTAGTGGCTTGACTCCAAGCAAAGGCATAAATGCTTGTCGCAAGATCTGCTTAGCAGTTCTTCTAACTATTCGATCAGTAAAATCTTTACTCGCTATAGACAGCAAATGACTACCCAAGATAGAACCCTCACTTTTTTTATCAGCCAATTCAAAACCTAGGTTCGGCACGAACAGATAGAAGCAATCGCCTTTTACTTTCGATCCGGACTTTGCATCCACATCGAAAGTCAATCCGTAACCAAGCTCTTGGAGCAACGATAGTTCGAATACGCGCAAACTCGGCTCAATAGGTTTCAACATACCCAACGATTCCATTACTTTCTCATAGGCATCAAATACAGAGGACACCGGATCATTGACTGGGATTGTCCGACAAACTATCTCATTTACATACATACCAGCATATAAATGTCTGCCGCTCAAATCGTTACGTTGGACAATCTCATGGTTAGTAATCAACGATAAACCCGAACGCTCTTTCCAACTAAAAATCGTATAAGTAAATGGTTCAATTGGCTGCTTAGACTTCCGTCTTACTCCGTTTGCTACGCCACTCACCCTGCCATGATCTCGCGTGAAAAAATCTATAAGTAAACTAGTCTCTCTGTACGCACGCCGATGAAGAACATACCCATTTTGAATTTGCAAACCACTCATTAGTACTTACTTGATGAATTTCGAATTCATTTTCCTTTCCAAGTGTGAGATCCCAAGTTTTCGATTCTTGAAATAGTCCGAGACTAAACGTACCCAAATTTTTTCAGCATCGAATCACTTTCCGACCAATCTGAACGAACTTTTACCCATAGATTCAGCATTACCTTTTCTTGTACTAAATACTCGATCTGAATGCGTGCTTGTGTACCTATCGACTTTAATCGTTTCCCTTGTTTACCAATCATTATCGACTTATGACTTTCTCTTTCGACGTAAATAATGGCATCAATTTCGGTTAACCCGGACTTAACTTCGTAACGCTCAACTCCTACAGCCGTTCGGTGTGGCACTTCATCCCCTAGTTGTCGCATCACCTTCTCTCGGATAGCCTCGGATGCCAGATATATCATGGGTTTGTCAGTTAATTCCTCGGAACCAAAAGCGTGCGGCCCCAGCGGCAAATGTTCGATGATTTCGTCTTCGAGCGATTTAAGTCCATGTCCTCGTAATGCAGAAAGGGGAACGATCGATTTAAAATCAAAATAATCTCGTAGCTCTTCAATAAGCGGTAATAAATCGGTCTTATTCCGTAATTTATCAACTTTGTTTATACCCAGGATAACTGGTGATTCCCTCCGCGCCAGATATTTGAGAACAATCGAGTCTTCTTCTGTCCAACCCAATGCATCGATCAATAAAATAGCTACATCCACATTTCCCAAAGTAGAAATTGCCTGATTGACCATGTAACGATTTATTTGCCGTGCAGTTTTGCCTCTCTTAAGAGAATGTATGCCGGGCGTATCCACAAACAACATCTGCGCATTACCGCGTGTCGCTATACCCAGCAAATTATCCCTTGTGGTTTGAGGTTTACGCGATGTTATTGCTAGCTTCATTCCCATAATATGATTCAGTAGGGTTGATTTCCCTACATTAGGACGACCTATAAGCCCTATATAGCCACATCGAGTGCTATCGTTCATTTCGTCTCCCGAAAATCTGTTCGCCTGATCGGAACACCTTATTCAAGAATCTATTTTTGTCGTTCAATTTGTTTAATCATCAAACTGGCAGCCGCTTTTTCAGCATTCTTGCGTGAGTTACCAGATCCTTTTGTTGGATTATAGCCGTTGGTAACACAACTAACTCGATAAGTCCGAGCGTGATCCTCGCCAGAGAAATCTACTATTTCATAATTAGGGGGAGGCTGCCCCTGACTCTGCAACAACTCTTGCAGTTGGGTTTTAGGGTCTTTTTGCGGATTTAGCGATACTCCATCAAACTGATCCTCGAACAATTTTGACACGACGAGTTCGGCAGCATTAATTCCGCTGTCGCAAACAATTG
>PAMR01000045.1 GCA_002708205.1 Gammaproteobacteria bacterium | reverse complement strand
AACTCTGCGTTTCAAGTTAGAAAAATAATAGCGTTAGTGACGGTGGTTAACTTCGTAATTTGCGCATGTTTCATGATTTCCGGTGAATTCTGGATGGCGACTATGGCCAATGTCGGAAGTCCAACTTGGGCGAATGAATTGATCTCCTTCGTGTCAGTGGCTTTTGTGGTCTGGGGTTTGGCCGCTTTCAATTATTCTAAAGAGCAATTTTTTATCACCGTCGGGACAATGCGACACGTCATGAAACAGTGGCTGACTGCCCAGGATATGGCTATGGGTTTGGCTCGCGTGTTTGACATATTGGATATTGAGCCCGATGTTGAGGATAAGCCGGGTGCACAGGCATTCACTACATTTACGGATCAAATCCAATTTAGCGGCGTAGTGTATCGATATCAGGACGATCGACCGGTTCTAGACGGCGTCGAGTTCTCCGTAAAACCAGGGAGTGTTACGGCCATCGTCGGGCCCACAGGATCTGGTAAAACGACGATGATGAGTCTTCTCCTCAGGCTGTTTGATCCAAATGAGGGAAGAATTTTAATAGATGGTACAGATTTGAAGGATTATCAGGTCGGTTCCCTTAGAGAAAACATTGCCATTGCATTGCAAGAGAATGTTTTATTTTCCATGTCAGTTCGGGAGAATATCCGTTACGTCGCCCCAACGGCTACTGATCAAGAAGTTGAATTGGCGATTCGGATTGCCTGTATGGAAGACTTCGTATCTGATTTACCGCAGGGTCTAGACACAGTATTGGGCGATCGCGGCGGAAAACTGTCGACTGGGCAGCGTCAAAGACTTTCAATAGCGCGAGCTGTTGTACGAAATACACCGATATTAGTTCTAGATGAACCAACTGCTGCTCTGGATGCATCGACTGAGCACCGAGTGCTAACGAACTTGGCAGAGTGGGGACGGGGTAGGGCGATATTTCTTATTACTCATCGAATCTCCACAATCCGTCAAGCCACGAATATTCTGTATCTCGATCAAGGACGTATTATTGAGTCAGGAAGTCATGACGAACTAATGGCTCGTAGAGGCAGGTATTCTGATTTTGTGGAGGCTGAAAGCTCCCACAACGTTTCGGGGGGGCAGGAACAATGAAATCCTCAGATTCGGTGACTGCTCATCAACTATCCACCGGTGAAAAGATAGGCTTTATAGCGACCATACGGTTGATGGCGAGAGCATATTCCTTTGTCCGATTCTTTAAGGGACGAACTTTTATAAAGTGGTTTGCAAGCTTGATAGCGCTGATGTTTCCGGTTTTCATGCTGCCCTGGGGAACAAAAATACTAATAGATCATGTGGTTCTTGGAGAGCCGATAACAGGTACTCAAGGGTTTCCACCACATTTCCATAGTTTCGTGATGAATCTGCAAGGAGCTGCTCCTAGCGAAATTATGCTATGGCTTGCGGGCCTATTTGCGATATTCGTGGTGCTTTTTGGAGCCTATTCTGGAGAGCAAAGGGATGAGACGGAAGCAGGAATATTGGATGGCATGGATACCGCCACTCAGCAAGAAAACCTAACACATGGTGGACACAGCCATGTCGGCGGTATTTTCGGGTATTACGAATACAAGATGAATGCTCGATTGACACAATCCATTAATCATCTGCTTAGGACTAAATTGTTTGCAAAAATCGGTGCACTTCCGATGACGAAGTTGGACGATCAGCGTATCGGGGACTCGGTTTATCGAGTTCTTTGGGATACGCCATCCATCAATCAAATATTTTATGAGATCATTCGTCGCCCCACGTTGTCGACAGCTGTTTTTGCCGCTGCTGTTTACAATATGGCTACNGCCTATCCGGGCGTTCCTCAGGTGGTATGGTGTGCTGCCATAATATTTCCAGTCTTTATTATCATAACNGGACCATTTTCCTCTTGGATGCGTCGAGTTCAACTAGTTAGTCGTAAAGCAGGAGCNGCGACAACNAGCACCATAGANGAAGGAATGGATAATGTGCTTGCCGTTCAAAGTTTAGGTGGNAACGAAAAAGAGAAAGATCGTTTTGGTAGCGATAGTCAGGAGAGTTTTAAGCGATTTCGNTTTGCTCAGTTTGTTGAGATATTGTTAGGCAATGCGCAGGGGCTGGCGCATGCGGTTGTTTCGGTCACCGTTACTATAGTTATCTGTGATTTGATTATTGATGGCGAATTAACAGTAGGTGATTATGGCGCCCTGATGTTTTATTTCGGGTGGATGCGAGGTCCGGCGGTTAGCTTTTCTACNTTATGGATCCATCTCCAACGTTATATGCCTGGTATGCAGCGTGTGTTTGAAATCCTAGATTTGCCACAGGAATCCGAAATGGGGAAAGTGGTACTAGAACCAGTGANCGACGGNATCCAGATGCGAGATGTTCGACTCGCTTATCCAGACGGAAGAATTGCTCTGAATAACGTAAGTCTGGATGCAAAGGTCGGACAAATTGTAGCTTTTGTAGGTCCTACAGGAGCTGGAAAGACAAGTCTGGCCTTTCTCATTCCNCGGTATCACGTTGCGAGTGCTGGGACCGTCACTATCGATGGAACAAATGTCAATGATCTGACCATGAGTAGTCTCCGGCAGCAAGTCACGTACGTATTTCAAGAAACGCAGTTGTTTTCAGATACTATTTTAAACAATGTTCGATTTGGCAAACCCGATGCGAGTTTAGGAGACGTGCAGCATGTTTGTGAGATAGCGGGTGCCCATAATTTTATAAAAGAACTACCAGAGGGTTATGAGACTCCTTTAGGATCTTCAGCTCTGAGTAAATTGTCGGTTGGACAAAAACAACGTCTATCTATTGCCCGCGGATTGCTTCGTGATTCAAGTGTACTGATACTGGATGAGCCCACCTCAGCTCTTGATCCAGAAACTGAAAAGTATTTGGTAGAGTCTTTGCACGAGGCGGCAAAAGATCGTCTGGTGATCATTATCGCTCATCGCTTATCGACTATTCGAGAAGCACATCAAATTGTTTTTCTAGAAGATGGGAATGTGATGGAGGTTGGTAGTCATAAGGAGTTAACGCAAATAGAAGGTGGCCGCTATAAACAATTTGTTGACCTGCAGACTACTGATGCAACTAAGTCAGTTAATTGAGTTACCGCTCGTTTAATTGGTTTTCTATTTAATTGTTAGATACCAGCGATTCAGGGGTGGAGTCACTCTGATTCTTTCGACGTTCTGAAAGTTCTATCAGAATTTCGGCGTGTCGTTTGGGAGTAAGCCTGTATTGTGTATAAAACAAAACCGAGATGAATCCTAGTGATGCGATAATTGGACCGTATACCATTCCCATGTCATATAGTGCTTGTGGAGGCACATCGGCGGCTGTTCGTATATTTGCACCGACAGGCCATTGGATTAACTGCAAGACAAAGCCGGCAATAACGGTACCGAAACCACTTGTTGCCTTCGCGGAAAAAGCTACGGCTGCAAAAAATGCGCCTTCTTGTCTACGTCCGGACTGATATTCGTGTTCGTCACATACATCCGCCATCATGGATCCATAACCAACATTTGCTTGTGCGGTTGCAAATCCTTGAATTATTTTTACAACGACAAGAATAGGAAGGATTAGGTTCATTTCGAAACCAGCCAAATTGACGATGTCGTCGTTTTCGGGGAACCAGCCGAGTAATCGCAAGACGACAGGCAACGTTTGAAAGAATGCCCATGACACGCCCCCGAAAATAAGACAAGCTTTCTTGCCCCATGCTGCAAATAAGGGAACTGAGACCATGGTCCCCAGAGCATTTCCGACGGCATAAGCTATGAGGTATGGGAGGACGATGGTGTCGTCTAATTCCCAGAAGTAGGTAATCATGTAGATATCGAGGGTTCCTGTCACCCCGACCATGATGTAGACGATGAGTACGCCGGTAAAAAGAAAGCGGAAGTTACGATTTCTAGCAACTTCCATAAAATCTTTGATGAGCCGAACCACTAGTTCGACGATTGAGGCTCGAGGTGCTTCCGGAACCTTCGGCAGCGACGGGATGATGGAGCGTGTCCCCCAAGCGCTCCAAAATATTGTTAGAGCCATCACGACGGCTGCGCAAATTGCCCATGGTGTATACGCTTCGGGAACGAATCTTCCTCCATCTCCGTAGAGGGGGGAGAAGAAAAGAAAAAATGATAAGAGTGCGAATAATCCTCCAATGTTGGCAAAAAATTGTCGGTATGCAACGAGAGCCGATCGATCTGTTACGTCTTCAGTGATTTCAGCGGCGAGAGCAATGTGAGGAACGTGATAGAGAGACATCATTGTTCGAGCGACATTAGTAAATACGGCAAGCCATATGGCTAGCCCCATCTGTGAGTCAACTAAAGGAAAAAATAACAAGAAAAAGACACATGATAGAGGGATAAACGAGGCGTACATAAAAGGATGACGCCTTCCTAGGCGAGAACGCCAGTGATCGGATACGGAACCGGCGATCATGTCGGAGAAAGCGTCAACTATGACCGCTATGCCGATCGCTGTTCCGGCGAGCCCAGGGCTTAATTCCAGTATTTGACTATAGTAAAAAAGGAGAAAAAAACCGAGGCCTGTTCCAAATATTCCCTCTCCAGCTTGCCCGACTCCATACGCGAATTTAAAGCTAAATCTCAGTTTGTTAGTAGTTGCCAATTCCTTCCTCTCCCTGAACTAGATAGGCCTACTTATATGTTAGGCGCGGACTTATTGTTTATTCTGATCTTTTAGTTGATTCATGGTGCTGGTGATCGTTCCAACCATGGAAGCTAAATCACTCACGTTGCTTGGAAGAATCATGGTGTTGTTTTCATTTGCCAATTTTCCGAACTCGGCGATGTACTGTTCTGCTACGCGTAGATTTACAGCATCTAGTCCTCCGTCTTCGTTGATGGCCTGAGCTATCGTGCGAATGCCTTCGGCAGTGGCATTTGCAAGTAATTCAATTTCTTGGGCTTTACCTTCCGCTTCATTAATTTGTTTTAACTTTTGCGCTTCTGATAAGTTGATGAGTTCCTGTTTTTCGCCCTCGGAAACATTTATTTTTGCTTGACGATCGCCTTCTGATTCAGCAACCACTGCACGGCGCTCCCGTTCTGCACGCATCTGCTTCTCAAGAGCATCACGTACTGACGGTGGAGGATTTATATCCTTTATCTCATATCGTAGAACTTTTACGCCCCAAGGATCAGAGGCCATATCTACTGCAGAAACGACTTGTGCGTTGATTAAGTCGCGCTCTTCAAAGGTTCGGTCTAGTTCAATTTTGCCGACTTCCGATCGCAGCGTGGTCTGCGCGAGTTGAGCGGTTGCAAAAAAGTAATTTTCGATTCCGTAACTTGCGAGTTGGGCGTCAACCACTTGTATATATAAGATACCGTCGATCTCCACGGCGATATTGTCNCGNGTGATACAACTTTGGGANGGAACATCAACNGCTTGTTCTTTTAACGTGTGCTTGTACGCTACACGGTCTATGAATGGGACAAGAAGATGAAANCCGGCGCTGAGGGTTTTATTGTATTTCCCTAGTCGTTCGACCACAAAATTTTCCCGTTGCGGGACCACCCGGGCAACCTGGAATAGTACGTAAACTACAATCACGGCGATTACGATAGGAACCAGGGTGCCTAAATTAATGAAGTCCATATTCTCTATTCCCTTTAACTAAACAATTAGTGTGGTTGATGAGCGCCCTATGACAGATACTCGTGTGCCTTGTGTGTGGAAACTAGTGTCTGATTTGGCATTCCAATGGGACCCGCGGTAACTCACAATTCCGTATCCTGGAGAATCAGGATCAAACCCAGAAATTATCTCTACTATTTCTCCGATAAATTCTTTATCGATTTCGTCCTGTTGGCTACCNACAACATCCCCCTGAAACCAGCGTTTCATTTGTTTCCTGGCAAACAACAAAAGCGCGAGAGACACTAGAACGAAAATAGTATAAGGAATGCCTCCTTCGCCAGGTACACCTAAACTAATCGCTAATCCGGTCACGATCGCGGCGACACCAAAAAATAGCACAATAAAACCCGAGACCATAAATTCAGCCAACACCAAAATGGCGCCGGTGACTATCCANATAACTGCATAATCGAGGTCAAACGAATTGGATTGTTGTATTAAGTCTGTATTGGAGAAGTTTAATTTAGTCTGAATACCATTAAGGTTTACGGTGGTGTCGGAACTTTGTTCCAGCANTTCGGAAATATCCTGTGCGACAAAATCAATAACTTCTAATTCTANAGCTTCCGATGCGGTGACATTTTCTGCCGTACGGACGCTGCGTTCAGCCCAGCTCGCATTGCGATTTCGCTCGTTGGCGATTCCCCGGATATAGGCTGCCGCATCATTCACCATTTTATTACGCATATCGGGAGAGGGTTCCGTTCCGTCGATGAGCACTGGCGTTGCTGAACCCACATTCGTGGTTGGTGCCATCGCCGCTATATGACTGGCNAGCAGGATATACGTTCCCGCGCTAGTTGCACTGGCGCCCTTAGGCGAAACGTAGCTAATAATAGGNACGGAAGATCCTAGGATTTTTTGTACGAGTTCTCTGAGAACATCAATACGGCCTCCAGGCGTGTCAATTTCTATAACTAAGAAAGCAACTTCCTCTTGATTGGCTCTGTCTATAGTCGAAAGTAGATGGATGCCAGTGTAGTCGTCTAAGGGGCCGTTAAGTTGGGTT
This sequence comes from Gammaproteobacteria bacterium, assembly GCA_002708205.1. GTDB lineage: Bacteria > Pseudomonadota > Gammaproteobacteria > Pseudomonadales > Azotimanducaceae > UBA11889. The sequence continues at coordinate 9,533 of PAMR01000045.1, read as the reverse complement.
ATCCAGCCTGAGCCAGCCTCCAATACTTCTGAACCGNTACTGTTGCTGGGTATTAAGCATGCAAGNNTAANAAAGCCGANCAAGGCAGTTNTANTGAGATATTGAAACCATGCGGTCATCATGCACGTATTGCTCCTGCAATTTCATTATGCGAAATACCTAGGCCACTAAACTATAGATACAGGCAACAGTATGCAAAAGTCCTATGTTGGCTTTTATTTGCGTGGAAATGTGCCAAGTGTGCTTGCTGAGTCTGTACATTTGGTGTGTCAGCATATGGCGTACGGACCGGGTTTCGCTATATCTTTAGGGTTNGGAAATGCTTAAAAACTCTATGGCCGAGTGTCTAGGGATAAATGGGGATGGAAGATGAAAGAAGAGATTGTAGAGATTAGAGATTACACGATCGCGGCTGATAGCTACCTNGGCTACAAGCAGTGGGCTATCGATAAGGCGGGTCCGTGGTTGAAATCGAACTTGGATGTTATNGATTTTTGGGTAGACGACGGAATTGAGAGTGAAGTATCAGGAAGCGACCCTCAAGTCTCTAAGCATGGTCAACCCAACGTGTGTTGGATTATTAAATGGGCGAGTAGAGAAGCACGCGAATCCGGATTTAAAGCATTTGGAGCAAATCCCGAATGGCAAGCGATTTGGGCCGAACACCCATGTCCTAATGCCTATCTACATATGAATGTGCGATTTATGCGATCTGCAACCAGTTAATACATCCATGTTTCCTGCGAAATCAATTAGGGTGNGCTAGTTGATTTGTTCAGGGTCTCTAAGTTGGCATTGTGTGTATCCCGNTCGATGCGGTATTTAGATATTAAGTACATCGCTAAGAAATACAGTCCGCAATAGAGAGGTAAAAAGAAACTCGCTAAATCAATACGCATCGTGTCCGTCATGTCTGCTGTAGCCTTAATTCCATCGAGTCCAACCATCGAAACGATTGAGCCAGCTAAAATGATACCGAGCGCGCTGATGGCTTTGCTGGCAAAGCTGCGGGCCGCATAAAACAGACCTTCGGATCTNCTAGTAGTTTGCACTTCGCTGTCTTCAACGACATCGGCCATCATGGAATCTATCATCACTCCACCTACGATGAATCCGGTAACCTCTACAGAGACNAAAACCGAATAAATGATGAGGCTTTCCCAACTACCGGAAGGCGGCCAATATCCGGTGAGAGTCAGTATGTAGGGTATTGGATATAAGAAAATGGCAGCGAACAGTGCTGATATTGCTGCATTTTTTTTCCCGAGTGTCCTTCCTAACGTAGGGGCTAACCAATAGCTTATCGCGGGTGACGCAAACACAAATATTCCTGTAACGGCAATTTGTGGTCCTGTGAAAGCAAAAAAGTACGTGACGTTGTATAGGTAAAGCGCATTAGACATTCCGCCGGCAGCACCCACGACCAGGGAGAATATAAAAAGCCAGAGAAAGTTGGCGTTTTTGACCGACTGTCCAATTTGCTTGATCTCGTACCAAATTTCTCTAAACCGGAATGATTCTGTAGGCGGTAGCATNGCTGANGCGGCTTTTTGCGTGCCAAGTGATGAGATTGCTGTGCTTGCCGCTATGACCAGTGCTCCAACAATTCCAAATATTGAATAACCGTTCTGCTCTGCNACGCCATANGCACCTACCCAAAGCCCCATGTTAATCACATGTATACCGTTCCCGCCGTACCAGCCGAAAGCATGTCTCAGTACTAGCCATTGATTGCGTTCATCATAATCTTTGACTAAATCGGGTAGAAGAGCTACAGATGGNACCTCTACTAGAGTAGTTCCGGTGCGAATCAGAATGGCTGCTACGAGAATGTACCCCCACCGGTTAAATTCATCGAGCTCGATGATTGGATTGAACAGTGCGTAGAACGATAGCGGCAATACCACTAGCCCGACGTACATAAAGGGGTGTCTTCTGCCGAGTCGAGATTGCATTTTGTCGGACCAATGGCCGATGGGAAGGTCCGTTATTGCATCCCAAATCATTGCGATTGCCAATGCGGCCGCTGCCCAATATCCTGATATTCCCAGCACTTGCGTTGCAAAGATGAGCAATAAGTAGCTGAAAGCATTGTTTTTTATTCCAAATGCAACAGAAGCGGAGCCATAGAACCAGTACACCGGATTACGTTCGGGTCTTGGATTAGTCAAAGCTCATTTCCCCTCTAATTTCTTATTGTAAGTATTATTTGTCTGGGTTTTACCATATGTTAGGCAAAGGGGTCGGTTCCTGTCTTCATGAAGGGGGCTACTCGATCTCGTTCGGGATTTTGACTGTCTTGATACGGATAAAGTGCTTTCCCGATGACTCGTTGAAGCTCTGGATATTTTTCTAACAATTGTGGGGAGGTGTCCTCGTAATCGTGTTGCACGCGCATATAACTGCGCATGTAGNTTTGTACGAGCGTGACCCGTATTCCAGGATTGCTGCGTGCTTCCGACGCATGCCAGGTAGCTCCATTCCATATAGCCAATGATCCGGCTTTAGCGATCAGTGGAACAAACTTGAATGGGGTGTCCTTTAAGTTTGATTCGTGAGGTAGTGTGGCCCGGGCATAGTGCTGACTTCCTGGGACGAAAACCGTGGGTCCGTCTGCTGAACTATCGTAGTCTGTACAGATCCAGGATGCATTGCACATATGGGCTATCTGCCCAGCTCCGGGCGGGATGCCATGAGAATCACTATGTAAACCTAACCCTTTTGCNCCTTGTCCTTTGATTATCCAAGTCTGTCCGGAGAACACGGCGCTTTGTCCCAATAACCATCGNACTAAGGTNAAATTGACGGGATTGATGGCTGCCTCAACAAACACATCGTCTTCTTCCAGAAGGTCCCAGCTGTTTGTTCCAACTTGGTCTGTAGGTTTTGCGGTTCGATAATCTCCGAGACTGACATTATTGCGTTTCTCACATACCCGAATGATGGCTTCACGGAGTCGTTTGACGAATCCCGGTGCCGATTGCATTTTTTCTGGTGGCACAACNGTCATTCCATAGGCTTGTAACTCGACGATATGTTCATGAAGATCATATTGCGTAATATCAACCATGAGATCATCAACGTCAGGGTATACTTTGTATTCCGCTAGGCTCATAAGATTCTCCTATCTCTTCCCGCTCGCGGTGAATATAGCGCTTTCTCAACTAATGTGGCGAAAAAACTGCTAGAAGTGGAATTCAGNGATATTTAATGGTCAAAAGTGGTTAAAAGACTGGTTCTGGTGGATTTTCGTTTCTCCCTACGAGAAGCTTTTGGTACGTGGAATAAGATAATTTTAAGGTAAGGGAGCGGGATAAACGTACATGCCCTTGCGATTGGAGTGTTATATGAGTGTTGATCCGATACTTCGGCTTAGACAAATTTGTTTGTTNTCACGTGATCTTGAATGGACTTCGAATGTTCTTTCATCCGCGTTCGATGCTCCGGTGGTCTTTAGAGACCCGCGCATGGCATCTGGGGGTCGGTTAACGAATACTCATATTCGTTTAGGCGACTCTTTTCTAGAAACGGTTTGTCCCTCTGATCTGGCCTGGGATGAATCTACTACGCAGACACGTCTCTTAGAACGAAATGGAGACTGTGGCTACATGGCGATCGTGCAAATACCGGATGTATCTGTCGCTTCACAAACAATGTCTACTCAAGGATCGGGCACAGGTATTGTTTCAGGAGATTGGAATGTCTGTCGTGGCACGCCAGGTTCTGGCTTGGCTGGTGTAACTTCTGGGCGTTATATATTAGGCGAGCCATTACCAAAAGAAGCGGGTACCGTATCTGGAGTGAACGTTCAATTTCATCCCCGGGATTTTGGAACGTTGGCTGAAATCCAAGAAAATTGGCCGGGGCATGAAGTCTTTCCGGGAAACAAAGGAGCGTACTTTCCCGCCGGCAATACGTGGCAAAACGACGTCGATACGCGTCCCCATGGAGGCGTCACAACAGGATTTGCTGCGGTTGAAATCGCGCCAAGAGAGGGGAATCCCAAGGATGTCTGTGAGCGCTGGATGAGGGGCTTAGGGGCGGGATGCTTTATAGAATCAGAAAACCCAACGACCCTTCATTTGTCGGGTGGACAGACGATGCGATTTGTTGAACCAGAATCTGAAACTAAAACGGGAGTGATTGGAGTAGATTTGTGGTCGGTAGCCGATGGACCTAAACAATTCGATTCGATCTCTGTGTGCGGAGTGAAGTGGACTCTTGTCGATAAGGTTTAAATCGATAATCCATATCCGCTGATAGCTCATCGATCTTTTCAACTACTGGTTTTTGTTTTAAAAATTATGTTGTTACTAGAAGGAATTACTCATGACTAAGACCATACAAGCACTGGTGCTGACTTTAATGCTGCCTTTTGCGGCTATAGCGCAGGTCACGCATGTCACCTTATGGGAGCCGCTTCCTGGAAAATCCGCTGATATGTTGGCCATTGCGAATCAAGCCGTCCAACTACATCAGAAATTGGGAGCTCAGTCTGGAGCCGCCTTGGATACTATGGGTCGCCTCCATTTCTTTATGCCGTTTGAGGATTGGGCCGCTTGGGGGGCTTACCAATCAAAAATGGCCGGGAACAAAGAGATGCAAGATTTCATCCGGTCTTACACAGTGAATCCAGCAGCACATCAAATTGAGAGCTTTATGTTGGACCAGCCTCTGTCCAACATACCAAGAGATGTCTATAACGTTTTTGTCTGGCAACCGTTTGAAGGACGATCTTTAGAATTACTGGAAACAGCACTAAAAGCCGCGGCGATTCATAAGAAAGATGGAGCCTCCGTGGCGGTTAACACAGACCAGTTGGGTCGTGTGCATTATGTGATGGCCTTTGACAGTTGGGAGGACTGGGGTGCTTTCCAGGATTCCCCGAGTGTATCGTCAGCGGCCTTGATGGCGGAATTCCAACAAAATCCGTCCGGGAAAGTGGTGCAAACTTATATGGCACGCTCGTTACCGTAATAGGTGGCGTTATTTGGGCTGTGCTCTACGTATGGCCGATCCGAGTGCGCCCACCAAATCTCACAAGTACTAATCGANNAGTTTTCATTCNGGTTAATTCGGAAGCAATGNGNATTTCCAACGATTAGTACTTTTCACCATCATCNCGCGGGGTCAAGAAGGCGGGTANGGAGGGTGAGTTGAGTGCCTCTCTGGAAAGAATTTCCTCAAAGTACGTTTTGAGNGTGTCATCCCATGCTGGATGGGGAAGGATGTAAAACAAATCGTCTCTGATGGCTTCAATCACAATATCTGCGATTTCACTGGGCTCCTTGCCATTCCTCAATAAAGCCATTATGGGGGAATTTTCAATGTCTTCTAACGGCGCTTGTAATTGAGTCAAGTTTGATGGTCGATTGCGTTCGGACTTGCCGATATTGGTGTTGACGAATCCAGGGCATAGTACTGAAGATCGAATTTTCGCTCCCCGAGCGACAAGATCGCTATTGAGGGTTTCGGCTAATGCACGGACGGCATGTTTACTAACTCCGTAAGGGCCAGCACCACGAATTAATCCGGCTAAAGAAGCTGTGGTCACAACATGACCATCTTCTCCATGTTCAATCATATGTGGGAGAAATGCCTGAATGCCGTAGAGAACGCCATAGAAGTTAACGCCTAAAGTCCATTGCCAGTCTGTCCGTTCGACCTCCCAGATTGGCTTGTTGCCTGAGCTCGCCGCAATTCCGGCGTTATTACATAGAACATGAATATTCCCAAACGTTTCTCGTGACTTGGAATATAGCTCGTTGACAGACTCCTGTATTAGGACATCCGCGGGTATTCCTACAACTCTATGTTGTTGTTTTTCTAGTTTTTCCACGGCTTCTTCAAGAGCGGTTTGCTCGAGATCCGCCATAACAACTTGCATATTTTCTTCGGCAAACCTTTGTGCTAGGCCAAACCCAATGCCACTAGCAGCTCCTGTCACCACCGCTGTTTTTCCTTCAAAGTGTTTCATGCTGTCTCCGGTTGTTATGTGACCGATTTACCGAGATTTTCGATCTAAATAAAAAATAATTTATTCATGATTATGTCGAGAAACGACAAATCACTTTGCCGTTAATCCACCGTCTATAACGAGTTCGCTACCTGTGACGTAAGATGATTCATCAGAGGCTAAATACAGCGCTCCGTATGCGACCTCGATGGGTTGTGCAATCCGTTGTAAAGGAACAAGGTCTTTAAATACATCTTCACGATCGTTATGTGTGTGAGCGATCATTTGTGTGTCGATTGCGCCTGGATGAATTGAGTTGGCTCGAATGCCGTACTGACCATATTGGACGGCAGTAGATTTTGTAAAAAGTCGGACAGCTCCTTTAGAAGCGTTATACACTGGTTGTATGCCCGCTTGTCCCCGAAGTCCGGAAACAGACGATATGTTAATAATGGATCCGCTTCCGTGCTTTTTCATCTCGGGAAGAACATATTTTGTTCCGAGAAATACTCCTTTAGCGTTGATGTCCATGACGTTATCCCAAATTTCTTCGGTTGTATCGTCGTTGGTTCCCCAGACGGCAATTCCCGCATTATTGACAAGGACGTCAATTCGTTTATGCACCTTAAGTGTTTCGGATATGACGTTTTCCCACTGCTGAGGATCGGAAACGTCGAGGTGTATGAATAGGCAATTACCACCGTCACGGTTTATTTCGGCTTCAAGTTTTTTCCCATCTTCGTCCAACACGTCTGTTGCGATGACAGCTGCACCTTCTTTAGAAAATAGCTTTGCTTCTTCGGCGCCCTGACCTCTAGAGGCTCCAGTAATTAGGGCAACTTTTCCTTCCAATCTCATATATGGAATCCTCTATATCTATTGTTTCAACGGCGTACATTACATGCGTTATTGCATAAGTATCATTGATTCCGTTTTACACGTATCCATTGAAGTAAACAAATTTAATGCTTTTCAGATCAAAAAAGAGGAATTCGTTTGCGAATAGACAAAAACTTATAAGTGTGCATATTCCGGCTTAATTGGGGTATGTTAGTTGGGACATAGATCATAATTATGATTCGTTGGAAGGCTGTAATTTTCGTTCTGAAAAGAATGGTGTAGAGGGTGTTATGGAAGCAAGAGTAGATTGTTTGTGTGGAAAGTGTGGAGTTACGCTGGCCGATGGGAAAGCTAAACTTCAATTCCAGTGCGGGTGCCAGGATTGTCGTCAAGCGCTCAATTATGGTTATAAACACGGTGGTGTGAAGCCGGACCCTTTGCCTAAGGCATACTATATGCCCTCGGATGTTCTAGAAGTGAGAGGCCAGGAGTACATGAAAGCGTGTCGTTTACGGGGGGATGATCCTGATGTGTTGGGAATGTCTACACGGGTGTATTGCCGTGAGTGTTACTCGATCATTGGGGTAGACCATCCTATTTATGAAGATGCGGTCTTTTTGAACTTTCCCAAGCACTGTAATAACAAGGGAGACCTTTCGGCACCACTAACAGCTTACGTGATGATGATTGATTACACAGAAGACATTGGACCCTTGCCGACAGAAGATGTCCCCTTGTTTACGACTGGCCGGTTTCAACAAGAGCTGGATCGTATCTTTAGTATCCCAGCTGTCGCAAAAACTTTCGTTAGATCGGAAGTTCCACCTAAAGGAAAATTATTCTCAAGCCTTATTGAGGAGCTTGGTGAAGTCGAAATATTAGGCTTAGCGAAGGGCGCTAAACCATAGTTTGTTTGGCGTTAATCGAACCAGTCGTGCGTCTGCGTGCAGAGCGTTGAGGCATACCTTTCGGTTTTTGATCTGCGTATTATCGTAAGAATTAATGCGAAGTGTGGGGTAACTATGAGTAAAGAAACGGCGTCGAATTTTTTTGCGGAATGCGAAAGCGGTGGGGGGTGGAACGCTTGTCAAAAGCACTGTACCTCCGATGCAACGTTTTCGTGTCAGGCCCTGGCTCTAGAAGGCGTCGACACCCTCTCAGACTACTGTGATTGGATGCGTGGGATCTATACTCCTTTACCCAACGCAGGCTACGAAATTAAGTCTGTCACAGTAAATGAAGATAGTAGTCAGGTGGTTTTTTTCGCGGTGTTTACTGGTACCCATACCGGAGAAGGCGGTCCTGTACCTGCGACAGGAAAAAGTGTTCGAACGGATTATGTTTACATTATCGAATTTTCTGGATCAAAAATTAGTCACATGACTAAGGTATGGAATTCCGAATCAGCCAATATACAAATAGGCTGGCAGTAGTCTGAATAAGACCGTTTATTGACCTATGGCTGAGATAAAAGACGTCAATGCTCGTGCGGATCAAATTGACCTTGGTGGTCGGTTTGTCATTCCACCGGGAGATCCGGTTTCACACTTTGGGGGCGGATTTGCGAAAATATTGTGTTCGAACATATTTTTGGCGGGCCTGGAACCGGCCTTCGTCGCGGAACACAATGGGTATTTCACCGCCCCATACGCGGATCGTGATCATGTAACTAATATCGAGGTCGATACCGCTTTAAAGCGAGTAGAGGTCACGCTGGATAATGGTGTCGTGAGGTCGGCTCGAATTTGTGGCAGTCAAGGGGCGGTTACTATTCCCCTTGGCGCAGATGACGTGTTTTTTACGCCAACTATTGTGGAATCAAAACTAGGTCCGGCAGAGTCACTATCCTGGCCAATGGGGGATGTATTGCCTTCCTATGGAGGGTCGCTTGATAAAGAGTCGGTGGCGCGTGCGATTGACCTAGCATTTGATGCGGCCAGTAACACATCCGCTGTTGTGGTGACCCACCAGGGATCAATTATCGGAGAACAATATGGACCAGGAATTCATTCCACTACTCCGTTAGAGAGCTGGTCCATGGGAAAAAGTTTGACAGCTACTCTTATGGGAATGTTAGTCCATGAAGGTATTTATGATCTAGACCAACCAGCTCCGGTCCCAGAGTGGCAGTCTGATAAGGATGCTCGGGCTGCTATTACGATTCGAAATATTCTTCAAATGTCGAGCGGTCTGCGTTTTCGAGCCATGGCGGATCCTAATTATGATCCGAATGATGGCTATCCTGATCATCTATATGTCTATACCGGAGGTATAGACGCGTACAAATATGCTGCCTCGAGATCGCTGCAATGGCCTCCGGGAGAAGTCGGAAGGTATCGAAATGGCGACCCTTTGTTAGCCAACTATTTGGTACGGTTGGCAGTTGAGGCGCGAGGAGATAATTACCATGCGTTCCCGCAACATAATTTGTTTGATCGTATTGGGGTTCGTAATGCGATCCTCGAAACAGATCCTTACGGCAATTTTCTATTAAACGGGTACGAATTTGTTAGCGCTCGTGATTGGGCACGACTTGGTAATCTGTATCTGCAAGACGGAATTATTTCGGGTTCGAGAATTCTGCCTAAAGGATGGTCGGATTTTGTCAGCACCCCGGGTACGGGATGGGTTGCGGATGGGCGCCCTATTTATGGGGGATTCTTTTGGCTGAATAGTGGTTCACCGAGAACTCATATGGCTCTTCCTGAAGATGCTTATTTTATGGCTGGAGCCGGTG
>PAMR01000044.1 GCA_002708205.1 Gammaproteobacteria bacterium | reverse complement strand
GATTTGGTTGCTCATAAGATGCTGTCTGAAATTGTCCTGTTCATTCATTTTTTTCTTGTTCTTCTCGCTGTATCGGGTTTCATTCTCTTTCCAGTTGGCTATTGGTTCGATTGGAGATGGGTTCGATTACGGTGGGTTCGTCTGTTGCATATAGCTTTTATAGGGTTTGTTACTCTTGAAGCATTGGTAGGGATTTCCTGTCCATTAACGATAATTGAGAATCAATTACGTGGCCGAGAGACCTCGGAATCATTCGTCGGATACTGGATTCGTCAGATTTTTTATTGGGACCTTCCGGCAGATTTTTTTATGGTTATGTATTTACTATGTTTAGTGTGGACCTGTTATGTTTGGAAGAAATTTCCGCCACGCGGCAGCATTTAGATGCTATTTTCGTGAGGCCAAATGAAAAAAGCACTAAAAAGGAAATCAATAAATGGGTATTGATCGATATGAGTTGGCTCGTGAGATGGATCGTTTGCGACAGTTGGCGATGGAAAAGTGGAAACAAGATCCACTACCTGTGGGCCGAGCAGCAGAAGAACGGTTGCAACGGGAGGTCAAGACATTAGGTTTGCAGAACCATATTCTTGACTTAGAAACCGATGGTTATACGGTTTTGCCTCCTGGGAAAGCTGCCCCACTAGAGCTTTTTGATGAACTTCAGGACGCGATGAACCAACTGCTCGGATACGCGAAAGCCGATAATTTACCTGATTCTGGATTGGGACAAACGCTCTTTCATATGCTTCCAGAAAATCCTGTATTTGAAAAAGCCCTAATGGCTGAAGCTTCATTGACCTTGGTGACTTATTTGTTGGGTTATAGGGCCAAGTTAAGTCAATGTACGGGTCTGATAAAAGAAGCGGGAGCCCCGGCCCTCGGCATACATTCCGATCACAGTGCAAAATTTCCAGCGCCGTGGTCGAATCTCTCCAATTATTGTGTTGTTACTTGGGTATTAACTGATTATACGCGAGAAAACGGCGCCGTTTGTGTCTGGCCTGGTAGTCATCTGAAGGGGCAACCGGTTCCTCCTGAGTTGACGATGGCGCATGATAGGGAGGAGATTCGTGTACTAGAAGTTCCTAGAGGATCGGTTATTGTGTGGCATGGAAGTCTTTGGCATGGAGCTGTGCCCAGAACCTCTACGGGTCGACGAATGACTTTGGTGCTTCCGCATGTTCGAGATGCAATCCAACCTCAGGAATTGTTTTGGGCGTCGACGACAGAAGAAATGATCGAGAGGAATGCACCACGTTTCGCGACTCTCATGGGTCTAACATCTGCTGGACCATGGATACAAGATGGTCCAAGTCGCGACAGGCTGGCAATGGCGCCTTACGGGGGGTCGAAGTTCGAATAACTAAAATGAGTAGGCCACATAGATTACGTTGATATTGATCCGTCAGACCTTAGCTCCAATGTCTATGTGACTACGGGTATTTAGTAATTTATGGTCTAAAATGTTTTACGAAACGCGATGCCTAATAGGTCAAAGTCAGCACCGTTGAGACCGTATGATTCGTAATTGATTTCAGCAGATAGGTCGTTTGTTATCTGTATACCGCCTCCGAACCCAATTCCCAATCCAGATTCGGTTCCTCTATTTTGGACGCCACTACCGGCTGCTTTCGCCGTGAGTTTTACCTTTGCTGGTGCGATGAACATGAAAATCTTGTCATTCACTTCCCATTGAGCACGAATGCCCAAAGTCAGCATTTTGTCTATTTCCACGGTAAGTTGGTCGTATTTATCGTCGCCTATACCAAAACCGTAGCGTAATTCTGGAGTAAAGGTAACGTTCTTATCTGTTTCGATCTGATAGCCGAGTATTATTGGAATGGTGTTTAGATTAACTGTGCCTAGAGCTTTGTCTTCGATAGAGGAGAAAGCTATTCCGGTTCCTACTAACCATTTGTCTGCATGAACCAAGTTGAAAGAAAAAGAACAACAAATAAAGCAAGTGATCATTTTCGTATGCCGTATAAGTGATAATGAATCTCTCGAAGTAATATGGCATCCGTGAAATAATTCTCGCATATGTTAGTCTACTCCGTATAGGCGAATAGCCTTTCGATCGGGGTTTGTGGGCTAAAAGCTTAATAGACTAACCATAACACAACTGCAGGGATCAAATTTTCGTGAAACAACTAACGGTATTACTAGCAATATTCCTTTTTTTTGGTTGTACCGAAGAGGATCGTCTAACCGAACAACAAGCTATCGACAAAGTGGAGGATTTTTTTAGACTTTTGGACGTGGATGTTTACGACAGTGAAATGATTCAAAAAGAAATTACTCAGGATTTTCGTATATTTGAAATGGGAGAGGATTTTAGGTGGGATCAATTTGATCGAATTTTGGCTCCGTTTATGCAATCCACTGTCTCGACTGACTGGACACTGTCGGATTTTCGGGTGTCGCTCGACGNAAATTCCGCGCACCTCAGTTATTACAACGAGGGGGTGTTTGTCGCCAGTAATGGAGAAGAAACGCGATCGAAGTGGTTGGAAAGTGTCTATCTCGTTAGGGAAGATCAACAACTGAAACTCGCTTTTTTACAGTCTGATTTGATCGATCGACAAGTGATTCCTGCTCGTTGATATGCCGATCTGATATGGATGATCTTTTTTTTACGGCATCTAAGATATTTTGGATACTTGCATCTCCATACTCGGTTGTGTGTATTTGGATCGGGCTCGTAACCTTATGCCTCTGGTTGAAGAAGGCTTTGCAAGCCTTTGTTGGTCTCGTGTGTTTGTTGNTAACGCTTTTTTTCGTTGGACNCTTTCCGGTAGGTGATTGGGTATTGNCACCTCTGGAAAACACATACCCCGAAAATCCACCATTAGATGACGTTCGAGGGATAATAGTCCTNNGTGGNGCTGANAATCTCTCAGTAAGTGCGTCAAGACAGCAAGCTGTGTTGAACGATGCGAGTGAGAGGCTGTTGTCTTTTGTGGTCCTTGCTAGGCGATTTCCCGATGCACAACTTNTATTTACGGGCGGCAGTGGAAGTTTGTTGCGGCAAGAGTTGAAGGGGGCTGATGTGGCCAGACGTTTACTGATAGACCAAGGNATNGATATATCTCGAGTCGAATTCGAGCGAGAATCGCGTAATACATACGAAAATGCATTACTGAGTCAAAAGATAGTTGGAGANGATANAGAAAAATGGGTNNTNATAACAAGTAGTTGGCATATGCCTCGCGCCATGCGCGTGTTTTGTAAGATAGGATGGGAGGTCATGCCATATCCGGTTGATTTTCGTACCAGCAGTCCCGTTGAATTTAGGCTCGGNTGGAATATAGAGCGATCTTTGCGTCTAATATCCCTGGGTCTAAAAGAACGAATCGGAACNATGGTTTATTGGCTGACTGATAAAGCATGTTGAATCCACCAGTTAATAACAGTTAACGCAAGGAAAGCTATATGGATATTCTATATCCGATGTTTGGAATGATCGGTCTGTCGGCGGTTATGATTGTCGTGTTGAACGCATCACGTATTCCTGGGATCGTACGGGGTTGGGGAAATTTGCAAATGGCAAAACATTCGGATGAGTTGTGGCCACGCCTCTCCCAGGGAAAACGCTATATCACAGACAATCACAACCACTTGTTTGAGCAGCCTACGCTATTCTACGCGCTCGTTGTGTATCTCTATTTAGCTCAACATGTCGATTCCACGCATGTTATTTTAGCGTGGTTATATGTCATCCTCAGATCGCTTCACTCATTGATTCAAACGACAACGAATAATGTATCGATNCGTGCAGTTGTATTTATTCTGTCNGGTTTTTGTATGGTNCTGATGATTGCNCGTGAAGCGCTTCTACTTTTTAATTTCNAGAATTAGTNCTTCAAGCATCNATTCGTGGGAGAAGTCGATACTTAGGTTGCGAACCAATTGCCATGGAAGCCGAAAGGGACTCTTTGGGGAAGTTGAATTTGAGCGATAGGCCCAGTTGAAATGTCTTGCGCATGAAATATTTGAAGATTGCTTTTNTCTATTGATTGATCATAGACATAGGTCATCAGGTAGCCATCATCTTCACTCTTAGCATTCTGCGACGGAATGAAGATTGGTTCCGCACCATGNATTCCTNCCCCGAANTCGTGAACTTCNCTCGAATTGTGCACCAGGTCGTATTTNATAAGNCGTCCGAAGTCGGGGTGGGGCAATGGTCCTACACCTANCGTGTAGGTATAACGNTTGAATTGTNCGTCNAGGAGTGGATGAATTCTCGGAAATTCGGAAGGGATATCATCTAATCGTTTCTCCGATGAGGACCCNTTCTCTAGATTTAATGTCCAGCGGGTTAAAAATGGAGAGGATTCTGTCAGAGGTCCGTTGGGATCAGTATCAAATAGACGCTCGTAACGCATGGCGTCTAACACGATGTTTCCGGATTCGTCTTCGTGTGCATTAACGGTATGAAAGAAATAGCAGGGGTTGATTTCGAACCATTTTATCGTTTCGGAGCGATGTCTTCTGTCTACAACTCCAATTCGAGTGACGTGTTTTTTATCCCATGCGAAAGGAAAATAACCTGTTGCTAGTTTGCTTAGACTAAAAGTAACAGAAAGATCTAGGATCAACATGTAGTTTTCAGTGATTGCGCAATCATGCAGCATTGTTTTGCTCGGCAAGTCAATGGGATGGGCGGCCTGAATGTTTCCATTTTTTCCAACGATGACGTGATGGACTTGATAGCTTCCTCGTGGGAATTCGTAACACATTGCATGTAATTCACCCGTTTGTGCATCCAATTTGGTATGTGCTGAAAATGCAGAGTTTAGAGTTCCATCGAATGGAGTCGTTGGGAGAGACTCGAGTTCCCTATTGATTTCCACGGGAGCCCCCCCCGCTTCTACGGTTGCATAAATCTTATCGCCGTTAGAAATCACATGAGTGTTCGGTTGACTTGAGTTGGACGCTTCGTTACNGACAATTCGATTTCGGTACCACAATGCCTTTCCNCTATCGATTCGAACGCCATGCAGCATGCCTTCGCCGGTAAACCAGTGATATTTTTTGCTATTAGGAGATCCCATCGGATTGGGTCCGTTNCGCATATAGATGCCAGACAATTCATTGGGNATTTCCCCAATGACATTCAGATTAGTTTCGGAAACGATTTGCTTGACTGGAGCGTAGTTCCCTTGGAGGTAATAATTTTNTTTCATGGTTCCCCATCGCTTGGATGTACAGCTTAATAAAGCAGCAGAACCAAGACCAACACCAGCAAGCTTTATGAATTAATTCTCGTCTATCCATATTTAAGCTCTCGGTNGNTCATGGCTGTTTAGTGTGAGGTCTTTGCAGTTCGAGGGCGTTCGTTTAATTCATTGTCTACACGAGCCCAATCGGGTGCATTTTCTGAGCAGTGATTTGAATCCGGTTGGAAGTGGGTTGAATCATCCAAGCTAAACGCGTTTACACTTGCGAGACCGAGCTCGTCAATTTGCGCCCATACCTGAGTTCCGCAATCCGTACAAAAACGTCGGGAGTTTGTACGACCGGAGTCTGCTTTGATACTGAATGTGTGTGGTTTGCCTTTAGTCAGGATGATTGTTTCGATGGGAACACCGTAAGCGGCATAGTTCGCTGAACCACCGATGGTTTGACAGTCTGTGCAGTAGCAAAGTAACTGGTAGATTGGTGTGGGCGTGGTTTTGTAACGAATACCCCCGCAACGACATCCTCCGTGTATTTCATCCGCCATTGTAAATCTCCACCTGTTTTGATCGGGCTGATTATTCGATCCAACGCGTCACGAACTCTATTTTTTATCATTCCACTATACTCGGTTAGTCTCATTCGATGTATCGTAAAACGAATAAGGATTTGTTTAGAAACTCCGATAGACCAATTACAGATTAGTCCAAAATTGTTAAGNGAGGCACCTATGGATTTGTTATGTACGAAAAGCGCGACTGAATTAGCAGAATTAATTCGGTCGAAGAAAGTCTCTAGCAAAGAAGTGATCGAAGCCCATCTCGCAAGAATAGAAGAAGTAAATCCACAGGTTAACGCAGTCACGNTGATCTTGNNCGAATCCGCGTTAATCGAAGCTGAAAAAGCTGATGCAAGNTCNGAAGAAGAAAGAAACCGACCTCTTCATGGAGTCCCNTTTACCGTCAAGGAAAATATTGATTTGATGGGTACTCCAACCACTGATGGCGTTCCATCGAGAAAAAATGTCATGCCAAANCAGAATNCGCCAATCGTTGATCGAATGGTAGCNGCTGGTGCTATACCAATTGGTCGAACGAACTTGCCTGAGTTAGGCATGCGTTTAGATACAGATAATCCGCTGCGTGGTCGAACATTTAATCCTTGGGATCGTACCCTTACGCCAGGTGGATCTAGCGGTGGGGAAGCTGCCGCTATTGCGACAGGAATGAGTCCATTCGGTCTCGGTAATGATATTGGGGGTTCGGTTCGGAATCCGGCGTATTGCTGCGGTATCGCTTCATTGAAACCANCCATCGGTCGGGTTCCGTTCGTATCGTCTATCGAACCGGTCGATATTGGCATTCCCGGATTATTTTTAAGTGATGGACCAATGGCGCGATCGGTCAACGATCTGCGCATTGGGCTGTCTGTTTTGTCTGGGCGTCACTTGCAAGATCCTCAGTCATTGGATGTTCCTCTTGATGGAAAAATTCCAGACAAGCTAACAGCGGCACTGGTCGTGGAAATAGAAGGATATGAGATAGCGTCTTCTACTCGCGCAGAAATCAAAAGGGCAGGCCGTATTTTGGCCGACNGGGGTTGGAGNGTAGAAGAAGTCGAGGCTCCGGAAATCAAACGNGTCAATGAGGTCTGGGGAAAGATTATCAATATCGGTGGGCTCGGTACTGAATTGATTAAGGACATTGTTAAACCAGAGACATTTGCCTACTTCAAACAAGTGGGTGAAATTTTTGATGATCCACTACTGAGTTTAGAGGAGGCGATTGTGGAACGCAGGCGCTTGCGACGGTTATGGTCTGCTTTTCTGACAGACTATACCGTGTGCATCGGTCCTACATGGACCAATTTGCCATGGCCTATAGATACAGATTTGGATCCGAAAGAAGGTATTCACGCACTAAGAAAAAGTTTTCAGTTTATTACACCTGGGAATGCGTTGGGGTTGCCAAGTGTTGCGCTTCCCACTGGCGTCTCCGATAGGTTGCCGACAGGTATTCAAATATACGCTGATCTGTATAGAGAGGATCTGTGTTTTTTAGCATCTGAAATAATCGAAAGAGAATCCAAATGCCCAACACCGATAGATCCACAGTAGGGGCAAGATGGCGCGCTTTGATTTATAAACTGGAGTAAGAATAGGTTTTTGTTCGGGAAAAATCGGAGTTTTTTAGCGANACGAAATCTCGAAGAACGAATCATTGGATTAGAAATATTGATTATCAGGCAAAGTAACGAGAGCGATTTATATCNGATCAGGAATGTTGTTTCTCTTGCATTCAATCCGGTTGGCTCTTCTACAGGTACAAAGGTTGTTGAGGCTGACTTGGTTGAGGAGCTTATTACTGACAAAGACGACACTATCAACCTGGTAGCTGAATGTTCTGAGATTATCGGACATGTTCTCGCATCTCCAGTCACCATTTCATCGAGTTGCAGCTTGCGTGGTGCACAAGTAGCGCCTTTGTCTGTGCTCCCTTCTCATCAGTCCCAAGGGGTGGGTTCTTCTTTGATGCAATCGGTAATCGAAACNAGTCACGACTTAAATTTAGATGTGCTCTTCTTGTTAGGAGATCCACTGTATTACCGACGCTTTGGATTTGTAAAATCCGATGTGGTCAGTGCGTATGGNATCTCGCCTTATTATCAAGAGTTGTTGTTGACGGCTTGTTCGAGTGAATTGATTGGGAGTTCCGTGAGATTAGCTCCTGCTTTCTTAAAACTTGGCCTTTGAAAAATACTAGACGAAGATATTTTTAGAGGTGAGAAACGTGCTAGTTTTTTTGTATGAAATGCAAACAAATTCGTTAATCTAGAACCCGCATTGGCGGACCCAAACAAGAAATATTTGAAATAGAGTACTGAGTCGTAAGAGATAGATNTACACGCCGAACTGATGTGATTTTGACAATCTAGGAGTAAGAACTGTGACAGAATTTTGGCAAATTACCTTCCCGATGCCAGGGCGAAGTGAAACTCAAGCCCGAGCTGCCGAAGAAAAAGGCTGGGACGGCCTGTTCTTTGCCGACACGCAGTGTCTTTCGGGTGATATCTACTCAGCGATGTGTTTGGCGGCGAAGGTCACTACNACTCTTCAGGTTGGTACNGCCGTAACGAATCCAGTAACTCGTCATCCTGCGGTGACGGCTTCCGCTATCTCTACGGTCCAGGTGGAGTCAAAAGGTCGCGCGGTATTGGGAATTGNGCGTGGCGACTCGTCTTTAGGATATATAGGTAGAAAGCCGGCACCAGCAACCCAACTCGCGGAATACGTCGAGCAGGTACAGACTTACCTGCGTGGCGATGCAGTTGATATTGATGGGTACCCTAGCGATATCTATTGGATAAACGAAAATGATCAACCCAAAGTACCTGTAGAGGTCGCTAGCACGGGACCAAGGGTTATTCGGCTAGCGGCGCAACATGCGGAGCGGATTACCTTTGCTATGGGAGCGGATGCGGTACGGCTTAAAAGAGGTGTAAAAGATGCGCAAATAGCGGCAGAGGAAATAGGACGCGACCCTAAAGAATTAAGCTTTGGCGCCTACATCAACATAGCGTGTGATGATAATGCTAAACGCGGTTGTGACATCGTACGTGGAAGTGTCGGGACTTTTGCGCACTTTAGCGGAATGTCCGTAGCGGCGCATGCCGGATTGCAGGATGCACCGGTCTTCCAACACATCGGAGAAAATTACGATATGGCGAATCATGCGAGTGGCAAAGCTTCTCATATGACTTCTGTCCCTGATGAATTTGTTAGNCGATTTGCCGTGGTCGGTAATCCCTCGTATTGCGTTGACCGACTCGGCGAACTCAGGGATCAAGGATTAGATCGATTGNTCTTGTTGATGGGGTCACGAGATAGTATTGAAGAGGACCGTACGGCTAGTGTTGAGCGAATTAGCGACGAAGTAATTTCTCAGTTGCGTTAGCGATATGTTACGTTNTCGGTTANAAACTGCTTTTGATAGCTGATGTTACCGGGAGTGGAAATTGACCGGAACGATTTATCGTTATGGATCCTTTTTTTGCGTTTCTTCGGCCTTCGAACACGTTAGGACCCGTGAAACGCAACGCCATTGATCTGCGTCGAAAATCTGCAGTAGCCCCCCCACCATGCAGTGATCCATAGTGGAAAAGAATTAAATCACCAGGAAAGCATTCACAACGAAAAATATCGTAAGCGTTTCGGTTATTTTCTATTTTAGGGACTGGTTGGCTTCGGTATGTTCCATATATAGAGTCGTAAACTGGACCAGTGTGGGAACCGCGAATAACCTCTAGTCCCCCTTCTTGAGGAACGTGATCAAAAGACATCCATAATACGGCGAGATCATCTCCGTAGGCGTTGATATCAGATATATCTTGGTGCCAGCCAGTAGCNGGCGTTTGTTTTTCTTTTAGAAAGACTTGATGTCCGCTGAACCATGCTTTGTTTGAGTCGAATATCTCGTGAATTATGGAAGTAATCGCATCTCTCACAACGAGNGATTCCATTAAGTTTTGGACTTTTAAATTTCCCAGTTCTTGATAAAACAAACCTGTCTCGCCGTTCTGAGGGAGTTCGCTTGCTGATTTGAGGTTTTTTGTAAACATCAGTCTTTCTCGGTACAGCCTCGAAGCTCCAGGACCGGGTTGATCGAGCGTGTTTTCCCAAATGCGCTCAGCGACTTTGAGCGTATCGGGATCGAGTGCGTTCGGAAGATGTACTACTCCGTGTTTCCGGAACTGTTCGCGTAATTTGCTCACTGAATGGGGGTTCTTATCATACTAACCCGTCGTACCTTAGATCTGAAAAAGCGAGTTGGAATGCTTGAATAGTCTCCTCGACAATTNCTTCTGAATGCATCCACGAAAGGAAGGCAAGATGGATGCCTGGAACGATTACATTATGTCCGAGTAGGTGGAGATAAAATTCCTGTTCGACGAGGCGCAGACTATTGTCGATATCTCTGGAAGAATTGATCTGGTTTGATCCAAAAATCAAATGAAACATCGAAGAAGCGTTCAGTAACTGCGCCGGAATGTTTTCTGATCGACAAAATCCATTAATCTCGTTGGCTAGTTTGTCTCCTAATCTACTGAGCTGGGGATATATTTCATNCTTGTTCTCTTTCATATACTCGATTGCAGCAATACCAGCNGACATGGTTAAGGGATTCCCACTGAAGGTGCCTCCTGTGAAGATGAACGGGGCATTATCAGAACCGGAAAATGTATCCATAATGCCCTTTTTACCGCCGATGGCTCCAATAGGAAGACCTCCTCCAATAGCTTTACCGTATGTCACGAGATCCGGCTCGACATCGTAATAAGATTTTGCTCCTCCATAAGCGATACGAAAACCTGTAATCACCTCATCAAACATTAACAACACATTGTTTTCAGTGCAGACAGCTCTTAACTTCTGCAAGAAATCCTTGTTGTCGAGCCTTGGGTTNGAGCTTTGAACAGGCTCAATAACGACCATAGCTAATTCATCCCGGTGTTCTCGAATNAATTCAAATGTTGTGTCATCGCGATATGGTAAAACCATCATGAGATCGTCTGCGATGGCGGATGGAACACCCGTACCGAGGGTCTTTGTTTGTGGTCGCGAACGGTCGCTTTTAGTATCCGCCTTCACCAAGGCGTAATCGTGCACGCCATGATATGAACCGTCGAATAGGGCGATTGTGCTTTTNCCTGTGAATGCACGTGCAGCTCGCATGGCATACATGGTCGCTTCGGTACCAGAGTTGCAAAATACCAGTTGATCCACAAATGGATCGGCTTCTTTGATGAGAGTCGATAGTTGTTTTTGGCCTGTTCCAGGAATGCCGAAATGCCATCCCTTTTTTATTTGATCTTGTAGTGCGGTTTGGACAACTTCAGGTTTATTTCCCAACACGTTGGGACCGAACCCTCCGGTTAAGTCTATATACTNGTTCCCGTCAACGTCTGTGAGATACGGTCCGTTTGCCGAATCAATATATATGGGATGGGGAAGGTTGACTGTTTGTACTACTTCTTGAGCAAGTGTTTTTTTTATATTTTTGGCTAATTTCTTCGATTCAGCCGTTCTTTCCAGGAGTTTCCTGCGGATTGTTTGAGATTTTTCACCGTGAAGGATCTTTTCGCGAGTCTCTGCTTGATTCATGTTTTGGTAACGCTCTCGAATTCCGATGACATAGATCGTAACTCTTTTTCACGAATATGTTGACTCAATCGGTTGAACGTAAACGTGTCACTGCATTAGAAATCAACGCGTATCAATTTTTGATCCTTTGACGCATTTGATTCAATCTTCTCTCGGCATCTTTTTTAGAGACTTTCCCACTTTTTACTAGTCTGCGAATCTGAATTTCCGCACGCCGATATTCGTCCCGACTGAACTGCCCGTCACTTTTCCTAGGTTTTTTGGGTTTGATTTGTTTATCCCGAGTGATCAGTTGATGCATTTCCATGAGTCTTTTTTCAGCATCTTCAGNGGAAACTTTACCGCTTTCCACCAGCTTGCGTATTTCAATTTCGGCGCGCTTGTAGTTTTCCAGATTTGCAAAGTCCGGTTGATCCGCGGCGGTTACTGTAAACGCAGAGNTCAGTGCTAGGATGAAAATTGAATNGTATGNCATTGCTTTCAATTGCATTAATCCATTTGGTCTTAACCAGTAGTTGAAACTCTTTGAATCCATATTTCCAGTCAAACCCCTAGATTTNCAGGTAATCAAAACCAAAATAGTGCGCCTACTATAAGACCGACGAAAAAACCGACAGGTCCGAGACTAGTTATGCCCCATGTGGATGCCACAGCTCCGTCTATTTTGAGTTGATACTTCAGTACAGAGTCAAGGCCAATAAGATTCTCTGAATGTATGTATTCTTTTAGCAAATTTTGGTTCGTCATATGTAGTAATACTTCCTAATTGGTGATTGGAATATTTGCGATTGCAGAAATAATTACTGGGATATATCTGCATATACCGTTTCGATCCAAGAAGAGGCCGGTATGTATCCGGTAATATGGGAAAATTGCTCGGGAAAGCCTATTTTCATTATTTCCTTCATACTCTTCCGCTGCATCCCTTGGTTTGNTACGAAGNCGATGCTCTCGGAGACCATTTTATAATAGTTTTGCAAATCTCGTTTGGTCGCTATCGGGCCATGTCCAGGAATGATTTTAGTCTCGTCATTAATCATTTCTAACAGTGCTCGTATGTAGTCTCGTAGACCGGTAGCACTACCGCCGACATCACGATCGATGACAGAAAATGTATAAGGTCGATGGTTTCCTTGTTCCAGTGGAAGGACAAATTCTTACTGAAAGTAATTATAGGTAGGGCTGCTGAAGGCCGTCTTCCATCCACAAATTGTGCGCCGGCTTGGTGACCCTCCGCTAAACGCTTACGGACATTTTTGTGAGCGACAATGGTAGATGTCCCGCCGAATGCTGCATTTGAACCTGCATGGTCATAGTGATAGTGACTGTTAAGCAAATACTTGATAGGACCTTTTTGGATCTTGGAAACGGCCTTGCGGATTTTCTGTGTCCACGGTTGCAGAAGATCATCAATCACCAGAATGCCGTCATCTCCCGCCAACACGGCCATGTTGGCGGCGATTGTTATTTCCGGTGTGACCACACAGATATTCTCGTTGATCTTGGTGGTTACTAACTCAGCTTCACCTCTTAAAAGCCGTCCAATAGGATCCGAATCTTCGCTGTAGGCTGCCCCACTCGTTAATGTAAAAGCCAAAGCCAATACGAGCGACCGAGCGCTGATATTGGGCATTCCTTTGGAGTCCATCTCTGAGCGGGCACGGAGCACTCTCAACCAGTAAAGATTTCAGTGCGGCGAGGTGTTAGTCGCTTAGTTTTAAATTCTCAGCTGCGTTTTTCCCTCGGTTCTCTACGATATCAAATGTCACTTTCTGGCCTTCATTTAGCCCATTCAAGCCAGCTCGATCTACGGCAGATATATGTACAAAAACGTCGTCTCCACCTCCGTCTTGTGAGATAAATCCATAACCCTTTGCACTGTTAAACCACTTTACGTTACCTGACGCCACTATAGTTCCTTGCGTATACTCTAAAAAAACACACCATAACGTTTTTTTGGGATAAACACTTTATTTATTTCTCAATTTTTCAATCTGTTTTATTTGGGGAATAACAAGAATTGAGCCCAAATTTATAGCTGATATGCCTTGGAAAGCCCTAATTTTGGCTTAAGTAGCTTTTGGAACGGTGTTTTGGTGTGATTATTTTTGCCTTGGGGATTATTATACTCCTAAAGGGAAACGATTAGTGTTTGATAGAAGTCAGAGAACATCTGTTGCGATAAGAACTGTATTTTTGTCTTTTAGGTCCTTGGCGTTTGCGGTTGAAACAAGGTCTTTCGATTTTTTTGTATTTCGAATACGGCCACCTGTTTTCAATAATACTCGATTTTACCTTTGGATCTAACAGGTCTTTTCTCCTTACACTAAAATTGTTGTAGTAGTTGACGGTTTATGAAGTCCTTTTATATTTAATTTGGCCTAAGCAGACTCATACAAAGATGTCCGCGTAGTGTGGAATTGGCGGAAAGATGGAAAAAGAGCAGCAGTTTGTCGGAGCCCTCGTGGGATGTGCTATTGGTGATGCGCTCGGCGCGCCAATCGAGGGCCGGACTCGGGAAAAGATTTTAGGATTG
>PAMR01000043.1 GCA_002708205.1 Gammaproteobacteria bacterium | reverse complement strand
CAGTCTGGTTGGGATATTGAAAAGCCACACGTTCTGTTTGTGTTTCACCACGAAACGGGGGCGAAACATGCCGGCAACACCGTATCCAAACTCGCCTGAGAATATATAGGGGCTCGAGGAAAGACGTGCTTCGTGCATTTTTTGTAAAACATCTGTGGGTAGAGTTTTTAAAGACTCGCGGATACTTTTGATATCGCTGTAAAGGTGCAAGCCCGAAATGATAAGAAACCGTTGGTTGTTATCTGTGTTACCGCGCGAATATGAGATTTTTTCGTTTATCCATATTTCTACGTCGGCAGCTGACACAATATCGGTTTTGTTAGTTTTCTGTACGGGTAGCAGTCGAGGTCGGTAGTAGACCTTCTCTCGGATTGCCCATTGGATAGCTGATTCGGAATTCTCACTAGCAACCGCTCTGCGAAAGATATTTGTTCCGAGGCAGACCATTAGGGTCGTCTGATCCTCAGTACTGAGTACCCCGTAGCCGAGAGATCGATACAGATGGGGTTGCGCTTTCATCATTTCCCATTCGCCAGCTTCCCCGATCAATTTCATTCTTTTTTCCCCTATCGACCGAACCTTTTTTGTGGTTTCTGGAGTGTCTAGGGAGAAGTATTGATATCCGTGCCAGCCTGGTGAAAATTCATTTTTGAAATCTTCGAACAACGCTGCGTCAGCAAATAGCTTTTGGAATTCCGATGCGACGTCAAAAATCATATGAAGTTGTCTAAAAGTGGTGATCTTTTGGGGGAGTTAAAACAAGGGTCTTTTTCTACGTTGGGCGGCGAACAAAGGCAATGGATTAAGCGCCGATTAAATCGATAGAGCGCAAATTAACTTAAAAGCGCGGAAATTCTCGCGTTTTGATTTTATCTATCGATGAAGTGGTTGAGTTCCGACAGCTGGACCACGTTGTCGACTTCCTGCATGGATGGCAGGCCAAGCAGCTCTGAAATATCATCTACTCCGCCGTCCTGGAAGATACGGTTCCATCGATTGTGCGCCCCGAGATATACCTCTCCTAGATCCGAAGGCCACACGAACTGAATTTCAGTTTTACGCTTATCTAGGGGTGATTTTCGGCTTAGGATGCGACCTTGTGGACGTGATCCCATAAAGGGTTCCAGAGTATCTCCGACACGTGTGGTTTCCAAATCCAAAAAATCGCCGATATCCGATAGTTTTACCCACTCTCGACGAAGTGCGTGATGGTACAAAAGCGTATTCCAACATGCCATTTGTCGCAGTGTGGTTTGACCACCGTAGATGGAGCTCGCAACAGATTCGACAGTGTGTGCAATGCCGACTTTTCGAATGGCTGCCAGATCATAGTTTGGAGCCGCTTTTAGCCACATGGCATCCCATTCTTTTGTTTCTTTTTCGAATAAGTCAGCGAAATAAGGGGAAGTTCTAATCGTGTCACCTGTGAGGATAAGATTCGGTTCGACGGGTTTACCGGATTTAGTTTTGGTTTGTGTCCAGGTCTTTAAAAAAGTGCGCAGTGCTATGCGTTGTTTGGGGCCCAGTAAACTGACACGCTCTTCGAGCTCGGACAAAGAAACACTGCTTTCGTTTAGGTTTATAGTTTCCCGAAATAAAAGCTCATAGAACATTTGTCCGCATAAAATCGAGCGGAGTGTTTGATGTGTACCCCAACCAACACGGTCCCAAACTTTCATGATGAAACGTGCCCATGCAGCACATGCCCCGATGCTCGCTAAATCTCGTGGTTCCTCTGCCAAAATGAATCCACCCACTAGCTTCATGAGGTATTTCCGTTGGCAACACTTTTAGCTGCGTTACCTAAGTTAAATTTGGATAACAGGTGCGCTTTGATGAGGTCGATAACGGAGTTTTTAAAATCGGGATCTAACGAATTGAGAAGCATTGTTAAGTCATCATTCGATTGAGACGAATCATCTGGATTAGAGAAAAGTAGCCAACCAGGGTCAACGTTGTATATTTCCGCAAACATAAGTGTCACTTCTCGAGAACACTCAAGAGATTTGGGGTGATCAGGCGGAAGCTCATAACGCGAGATAGTGTAAGCAGCTTTTCCTAATCCCTGGGGATCGGCTGATTTTAAGATGGGCACCATATCCCGAATTGACCACCCTCTTGCCTGGCGCAAGGCTCGTAATTTTTGATGCATATCTAATGCTGGCATTTGCCTAGAGTCAGCCATTCGTATCCCCGTATGGTGAGCGCAATTTACGCGATTTTTATTTGAATTTACAAGAACAGTCAGTCTCTAAACGAAATATAGGGCAACATTCAATTCGTAAGAGGCTAATAAATGGCTATTTCCTTTTTGAGGAAGGGGAGCGATATATCTGATGAAAAGTAACAGTATCAATATAGAATGTTTTTAAGTGACTTCTCGTCTTAAAATTCGTCTTGATGCACTGGCCGACAATTACGGTAAATTTGTGCGCGCGTTAGGGGGTCAAACTCGGAGGGTTGCTGGCGTTCTGAAAGCAGACGGTTATGGTATGGGAGCCGTCGAAGTAGCACGACGCCTTGCTCGCGAAGGTTGCCGAGTCTTTTTTTCAGCGAATGTAGCTGAGGCTATGAACCTGAGAGAGGCTCAGGTCCAAGAAATAATTTATGTGTTTTCCGGGCCTTTGTCCGACCAAGATGTATCTCTGTTCAAGATCAATCAATTACGGCCCGTCCTCAATGACGAATTGCAGGTAGATCGATGGGAACGCCTAGGCGACGGATTGCCTGCAGCCCTACATATTGATACCGGAATGAATCGCTTAGGTATCCCGCACGACGAGATAACATTGATCAATACTCGTGCTATTCAACTGCAACTCGTGATGACGCATCTCGCGTGTGCGGATGTGCCGCATCACCCGATGAATCAGCAACAAGTCGACCGATTTCAAATTGCATGTGCAGGCTTAGGAGAGATTCAAACGAGCATTGGAAACTCGGCAGGGATTCTTAATGGTCCCGCGACACAGGGTCACTTAGTGAGACCCGGAATTGGTTTGTATGGGGGTAACCCTTACGCTGGAGGATCTAATCCAATGGACTGCGTAGGTGTTTTGGAAGCCCAGGTAATTCAGACGCGGAAGATAAAGAAGGGGGATTACATTGGTTACGGAGCTGAATACCAAGCCGATAGGGACATGAAATTGGCGGTCGTTGGATGTGGCTATGCAGATGGCATTCCACGGATGTTGTCCAACGTAGGCGCTGTCGCATACAGCGGAGTTCACTTACCCATAATCGGACGAATTGCGATGGACCTAACGCATGTAGACATATCGAAAGCGCCGCAGGTAAAAGTGGGTGATTGGGTCGAATTCTTCGGTGATTCGATCAGTATCGAACAAGTGGCTATGCAAAGTAACACTATTTCGTACGAAGTATTGACGGGCATTAATAAACGCGTTTCCCGCGTGTATGTCTGATGTCATTATTCTGTGAGGTAAAGACTAAATTTTATTAGGCAGGAATCTATTGTTGGGTTGATGTTTGCTCCTAGCTATGATCGTGTCTATACAGAAATGAATCAATAAAGGGAAAAATTATGCCGCAGATAAACAAAGACGGTCTGCTAGCCGGAAAAGTCGCCGTAGTCACAGGAGCAAGCCGAGGCATCGGCGAGTTCATAGCGAAACGCTATGCGATGGAAGGAGCTAAAGTGGTAGTTTCAGCACGGACAGTAGAAGCCTCTGATCATTTTCTCGAAGGAACCATTAAAGATACTGTGCGAGTTATCTCCGATGCGGGTGGCGAAGCAATAGCTATCAAAGCAGATTTGGCCCAGGCTGAAGATCGACAGAATTTGATCAAGGAAGCAGAAGCGGCATACGGACCGGTAGATATTCTCGTAAATAATGCGGCGGTAACTTGGTTTGTACCGGTTGTGGATTTTTCAGAAAAACGTTTTCGAACAATGATGGATGTACAAGTTTGGGCTCCCTTCGAGCTCGCACAAATGTGTTTGCCTTCGATGATTGAGCGTGGAGATGGTTGGATATTGAATATTTCTTCACACGCAGCGATTCATCCGGAAGCGAAGACGCCCGGTGGTCATGGGGGAACAGTATATGGCATGTGCAAAGCGGCACTTGAGCGATGTACTACGGGCTTGGCACAGGAGATGTTCGGCAAAGGAGTAGGTGTGAATGTGATTTCTCCAGGTCTAGTCGCTACACCTGGTGTGGTTCACCATAAACTCATCAATGAGAATAACGAAGACCGCGTGACTCCTGTGGAGCATATGGCTGAGGCTTGTCTGAGGCTCTGTTATGGGGATGCGAGCAAAATAACTGGTCGAATTGATTACGCTGATCAGGTCATAGAGGAATTTGGGCTTCAGCCTATCGATATTATTTAGTTTGATTATCAATACTAATTCCTAAATGGATGTGTGTTCTTAACGTGAAAGCACGTACGTACGTGTGTAGTGGATATGGGGGGAGGTGAATAGTCGCGGGCAGATTGCTGTAGCGGACATTATTTTATGAGTAATACACATAACGACACCGCTATGGATGCGTACTGGATGCCTTTCACAAGCAACCGAGAGTTCAAAAATGATCCTCGTATGTTAGCTACTGCGAAGGGAATGTACTATACGACGACTGGTGGAGATCAGGTGATGGACGGTATTTCCGGTCTATGGTGCTGTAACGCCGGTCACTGCCACCCCCACATCGTTAAAGCTATCCAAGAACAAGCAGCTGAATTGGATTATTCAACTGCCTTTCAAATCGGTTATCCGGCAACCTTTCGGCTTGCGGAGAGATTGGCGCGCCTTGCACCAGAGGGTATTGATTCTGTTTTTTTTACCAACTCTGGTTCCGAATCAGTAGATACCGCTTTGAAAATGGCTCTCGGATACCACCATGCTCGGGGTGAAGGACATCGAACACGTTTGATCGGGCGTCAGCGTGGATATCACGGATCTGGGTTTGGCGGGACGAGTATCGGAGGGATCGGTAATAATCGAAAAGCGGTCGGTTCACTCCTAGCGGGAACGCTCCATTTTAGAGATTCGGTGGATCTAGAGAGGCAATCTTTTAGTAGGGGACAGCCTCAATGGGGTGCTGAACTGGCTGACGATCTAGAACGTGTTATTGTGACCAATCATCCCTCGACTATTGCCGCTGTAATAGTGGAACCGTTTGCAGGATCAGCGGGCGTACTTCTCCCTCCTGTAGGTTACCTAGAGCGCCTTCGGGAGATAACACGTCGACATGGAATACTGTTGATTTTTGATGAGGTAATCAGCGCCTTCGGCAGATTAGGATACGCTACCGCAGCGGAACGGTTTGGCATTTCACCAGATATAATTTGTGTAGCGAAAGGGCTTACCAGTGGTACTGTGCCAATGGGCGCAGTACTGGTCGACAACGAAATTCGTAGGACCATTATCGATAGCTCGCCTTCAGGCATTGAATTTTTTCACGGCTATACGTATTCAGGCCATCCTCTTGCAACAGCGGCGGCTCACGCCACTCTCGATGTGTATGCCGATGAGGGATTGTTTAACAGAGTCCAAATACTTGAAAGTATATGGGAGGACGCTATACATAGTTTAAGTGAGAAACCCAATGTGATTGATATACGAAATCTCGGTTTAGTAGGAGCGATTGAATTAGAGCCTCGACCAGAGAATCCTTCAGCTCGGGCTGCCGATATCTTTAAACTCGCTTTTGATAACGGCCTTTTGGTGAGGGCGACAGCCGATATTATCGCCTTGGCACCCCCTCTCATCATTCAGGAAAGTGAAGTCAGCCACCTCATCGAGACTCTAGGGAATGCTCTAGATCAAGTGCGTTAACGAACCACTTTTTTTGATCGCAGTTCCGTAATTGTGCCATCGTCGTAGCCAAATTCTTGAAGTATCTCCCTTGTCTGTTGTCCTAGTTCTGGCGATGTACGACTTATGTTAGCGGGAGTTTCGCTGAAACGTCCGGGCGGTCTGGGTTGTCTCATAGGACCCCCAATAGGATGCTCGAATTCTATTAGAGAACCCATAGCTTTTACCTGTGGATCATTGATTACATCAGGGCGTGCATTGATCTTGGCACAAGGAACCTCATTTTTTTCCAGCCGCGGCATTAATTCGTTAGTCGTAAATTGTAGGTAGGCTTCATTGATTGTTTTTTGCCAAAGGTCACCTCCTACCGGATGTTGATCACCAAACCGGTCGTCGTCGAGTAGGTTAGGTAAATCCAAAGCTCGGAAAAGTCCCAACCAATCAGGTTCTTTAACGGGCATTGTACAAACGTAGCCATCTTTTGTTTTTCGAACAAAGATAGCGTGGGACCCATAAGGAGATTTTGGGACATCATCGCCCACGAACGTGAAATTAAGCATGGCATCCGGCCAAAGGAAAAAAAGGCTCGCGTCTAGCATAGATATCTGTACTTGTTGACCAATACCCGATCGTTCTCGAGCCACGAGTGCCGACGAGATTACCTGAGCAGCAGTCACGGAAGTTAATTTGTCGCAAATCAGTTGGTTGATAAAAATTGGTTGATCGACTGACGGATCTGCTTGCAGTGCACCCATTCCAGAAACCGCTTGAATGACGGCGTCATAGACCCGTCGTTCGACATAAGGCCCTTCTTCACCGAATCCATTGATAGAAGCGTAGATCAGCTTTTTATTAATAGACTTTAGCGATTCGTAACCAAGGCCTAATCGTTTCATAACTCCAGGACGAAAGTTTTCAACGAGGACGTCGGATTGTTCGACTAATTTTTTGAGGATTTGTTGTCCTTCGTTCGTCCTCAAATTAATGACGATGGAGCGTTTATTGCGGTTCATCATGGCAAAAGCACCGCTCACGCCGTTTCGTTGTTGAGCTATGGGTACTCGCATCCAATCTCCGTCGGGAGATTCCACTTTAATGATGTCGGCACCTTGATCGCCAAGTATGGAAGTGCAAATCGGTCCCGAATAAATCGTGGTCAGATCGATAACGCGTATACCTTCAAGTGAACCAGGCATAAATTAGATTCCAATAAGTAATTTAGCTATCACTTTTGTCATTGGTTGCTGACTTGTCAAACATTAAGTCGCACTAATTGCTCGACCAGACCTAGCAAAAACTGAGACACTTGTACGGCGCATGTTCGAATGGCATTGATATGAGTTATACCGACGAAATTTTGTCCAGGTATAGGTCAGGGTTGATCGTGATAGTTTTGGTAGTAATTAAAGATAGATAAAGAATATATGAACGACTCTCTACACAACGAGTATCCCCCAGGTTCTATAGAGTCTCGGGATCTGGAACACCTACTACACCCGAATTCTAATTTGGGTCTTTTGCATCGCGATGGACCGTCGGTTCATGTAAAAGCCAAAGGCGTTTATTTGTGGGACAACCAGGGAAAGCAGTACATCGAGGGGATGGCTGGACTTTGGTGTACTGCTCTAGGGTACGGTGAAGAAGAGCTCGTAGAAGCGGGCCGTGCTCAACTTGAAAAATTATCTTATTCACAGCTCTTTGCTGGAAAGACGAACGAGCCCAGTGTCTTGTTAGCTGAAAAGCTAAAAGAAATGATGCCTTTTGATGCTGGTCGGATATTTTTTGGTTTGACGGGCTCGGACGCCAACGATACGCAAATGAAACTACAGTGGTACTACCGAAATCTCACAGGTTCTGCAGAGAAGAAGAAGATTATATCAAGGCGCGGCGGGTATCATGGCGTTACCGTTGCTAGCGGAAGTTTGACGGGACTACCGCCATTTCACCGAGCCTTTGATCTGCCTTTGCAAGGAGTCTTGCATACTGATAATCCACATTATTATCGCGGGCATGAAGAAGGTGAGACGGAGTCTCAATTTGTTGAACGTATTGTTAACAACTTGGAGGAATTGATCATCAGTGAAGGTCCGGAGACTGTCTCTGCCTTTATTGCTGAACCGATATTAGGTGTGGCGGGTGTCATTGTTCCTCCGAACGGTTATTACGAGCGCGTACAGTCCGTATTGAATAAGTACGATATTCACTTTATCGATGATGAGGTAATTTGCGGTTTTGGCCGTACTGGTAACGCTTTCGGGTGCACAACTATGGGCTTTGAGCCAACGACTATGTCTGTGGCAAAAGCAATTTCAAGCGCATATCTACCAATTAGTGCGGTGATTATTCCGGAGTTTATGTACGAGCCTTTTGTGGAGGCTAGTTCTGAGCTTGGAAATTTTGCCCATGGATTTACCTATTCCGGCCATCCGGTTTGTGCTGCAGTAGCTTTGCGTAATCTTGAGTTAATGCAGGAGCGAGATATATTTGGGCATGCCGCTCGTATGGGCACACCTTTCCAAGATCGACTGGCGACTTATCGAGGCCATCCCATCGTTGGAGAGGTTCGGGGCGCTGGTCTGATCGGAGCAGTTGAATTGGTCCCCGATAGTGCTCATCGGACGCCCTTTGATCCGAAAGATGGCGTGGCGAACTATTGTATGGCGCGGTGCGCTGAGCATGGATTAATTGTCAGGGCACTGCCTGGAGAGGCTATCGCCTTCTGTCCTCCGTTGATCATCGACGATAAACAAATCGAAGAGCTTTTTAGCAAATTCGATTTGGCATTAGCCGATACGCTCGATTACGTTAGAGGATTAAAATAGTTTANGNAAGACANTCGGTATGCTGATGCGCGNTACACTTTTTTTTGCNTAACAACTAACTTGTAATAGTTAATCGGCGGCCCTCGTCCGAAATGGTGATGTTTCGCCCACAAAATTCAGAAACAGTCATGGCATCAGTTAGCTCGGGGTCTTGTGTATTTACCCATGTTCTATGACCTTCTGGTGTCAGACATGAGATATGCCCCATGGTCGGTTGCTCATTGGAGTCATACATGACGGTATATGACTCGATGGTAGCTTTGCCTCGAAACACTGGCAGACATTTTCGTGAAGGTAAGGCATTGATTTGATCTTGAACGTTTGCAACGCAAAAATCATTCTTCGGTGGCTCCTTGCCATAGATACCGTGGACATGTTTATACAGATTGCCGCCATTGGCCGAGACCAAACCCCTACCGTTTGTAGTTTGACGAAGAAGCTCAACGGTTCGAGCGATACTGTGCATCACATAATTATTTAGCGGGCCGCCACCAAAAGTTAGACCACCCGTGACAGTCAGCGGACGATCTTCTTTCAATCCATACTCTTGTGCNGCGATTTGAACGGCCGAGGGGAAACAGCTGTACAGATCAACTGTATCTAGTTGATCAACTTGGGTATCGCTTAGTTCTAATAGTTTCTTTGCAACAAGGCGTATTCCCGGTGAGGTGTAGAAATTATCTCTTACCGAAGCCGAGAAATGGTCGTAACCGCTAACTCCTGCCCANGGATAAANCCANTTGGATGGGTCTATTCCCAATTCCCGTGCCTTTCGAACCGAGCACATGATGAGCGCTGCACCCATATTAACTGACATATTGGCATTCATAAATTTAGTNTAGGGGAAGCTAATACGGCGATTCGTTCTCGAGGGCGTTCTGATTTGCTCNGCAGTCATCGNTGCCTGGACCCAGGCATTNGGATTCTCACAACCAATATCGTTAAAGCGCTTCCACAGACTGGAAACCCGTANCATGTGTGCNTCTAATGANTCTTTCCGGTGATGACGTATCGCGTTGTCATACATGGGGTAGACTTGGATGGCAGTTCGAATACCTTTTGCCACCTCATGATCATGATGCTCAGGTTGCTGGGCTGCACCGATAACTTTGTCATATTTTCCAGGTGTACTAGTAACTGGTAATTCGACTNCGGCCTTTCGTGCTTTTGTCGCACTATTTCCATTTTCTGCCCCTGTGATTAGAGCAATATCTAAACCTTTATTGAGTATCTCGCTTGCGGTCTGGTTTATGACCGCTTGATTTTGGTTACCTCCAATGAGTGTGCCAACCGTTTCAGCTCCGATCGCGCCTATCTTTTCACTGATCGCTAGTGCCGGGTTGTCGTAACTCCATATGCCGCGAATGACTCTGACCGACTGGACCTGATCTAAAAAATTTCCTTTGCCAGTATCTTGTTCTGCTTGCCGAGATGCTTCTAACATCATGAGTAGAGGCTCTNTAGCCTGAGTGAGATCGNTAACACGGTCGAGCACTTGCCCAACTCCAACCAGCACAGGTGTTCTTGGATTCATATCAATCAGGTAAGCCGAGAACGCGCTTGGCGATGATGTTTCGCATTACTTCTGAGCTACCCCCTTCGATCGAATTAGCTTTCGATCGCAACCAGCCTCTAGTTTGGCCGCGTTCGTGCGGTTCGAAACTCTCCCCAGACCATCCGAGGCCTTGGGATCCCATCATAGAGACCGCCATGTCATTGCGTCGAATATTTTGTTCGGTACCGTATAGTTTGAATAAAGACGACATGAATGTGGGAGCTTTATTATTTGTGGCCTCTTCTGCCGCTCGTTTCATCGTAAGTTGATAGGCTGCTTGATCCATATTGAAGGCCGTTACTTCGGTGCGAAGATTATCGTCAGCTATTCGTTCGCCCTTTCGCCCGATATATTGCACCGCTGTTTCATCCAAAGAGGAGACTTTTTGTCTCGCTCCGCCGACGCCACCGATTGAGGTCCGTTCGTATTGCAAAAGCCTTTTGCCAACTGTCCAACCCTCTCCTGGGTTTCCGATCAGATTGTGTTTAGGCACTCGTACATCATCAAAAAAAGTTTGGCAAAAATCGGAAATCCCACTGATTAATGTAATGGGTTGAACTGAAACTCCTTCGGACTCCATGTCAAAAACAATGAAGGAAATACCCTCGTGTTTGGTCGCTTTAAAATCCGTGCGGATGAGTGCAAATATCCAGTCTGCTCGATCGGCGCCAGAAGTCCATATCTTTGAGCCGTTAATCACATAGTCGTCTCCATCTTCGATCGCTCGAGTTTGCAGACTTGCCAAGTCCGAACCGGCCCCTGGTTCGCTATAGCCTTGACACCATTTAATCTCGCCCGAGGTGATTTTCGGAAGATGCTCTAAACACTGTGCTTCGGTCCCGAATTCGAGTATGGCTGGTCCGATCATCGTAAGACCATGGCCTGTCAGAGGAGATCTCGCGTTTATTCGTCTCATTTCTTCTACGAGGATTTGGCTTTCGTCTTTGTTAAGACCACCTCCGCCAAATCTGACGGGCCATGTGGGAGCAGTCCATCCCTTGTCTGCCATAACATCCAACCAAATTTTTGTATCGGGATTAGCATATTTGGCTTTTCGGCCGCCATCGTTCCAATCGGCGCCGGGTTTGCGCATACTTTCGGGACAGTAAGTTTCAAGCCACTCGCGAGTTTCTTCTCGGAACCCCATGTACCTTCCTCAATAGAAAACCGATTAGGGATTGTAATCGAATCTTTGGTAGGTGGAATATAGGTACAGCATTTAAGTTCGAGTTATAAAATTGCAGTAGCACATAACCTTATGACGCTGCGATAGGTATTTCTGTCGTGTATTTGACTTGCCGAAGTGCAAAGGTAGAGCTTAGGTTTCCAACTTCAGGAAGCTGTAGCAAAGTGCCTTTAAGTAATTTTTCATATGCCTCGACATCTTTAACTACTACTCTTAGCAGAAAGTCAGTCTCACCGGAAACAGTATAACATTCGACAACTTCAGTAAGTTGACTCACTGCTTCTTCAAAGCGGTTCAAGGCATTTTCATGGTGTTGCCTCAAAGTTACGTGGACGAACACATTTACATCCAGATCCAGATTTTTTGAGTTTAATAAGGCGACCTGTTTGATGATAACGCCGTGTTCTTCCAGTTTTTTGACGCGACGCCAACAGGGTGTATGCGATAGACCTATCTGTGCTCCGAGATCTTGCATGGAGATGCTGGAATCGTTCTGGAGTATTTTAAGGATGTGCAAGTCGTAACGATCTAGTTCCACAAGAAGATTTCCTTGGTACTGTGTAAGTGAATGAAAAAGTGGCGTTGATACTCAACACCAATATAAATGACAAAACGAATACTTAAAGTTTGTTTCTGTATGGGTTTTTGTCCGGGATAATCTCCTTAAGCCGAGCGTGTGAGTCGTGAAGGACGGATATCCGCGACGGCGCTCCGTAAACTTTATCTGGAGTCTTTGGCTACATTAAACGAATGGTATGAACAGTGATATGAAAATCCGACTTAGGGCAAAGGGGAAATAATATGGCCAGCAATAGCTTTGACTTTGGGTTAGGTGAAACGATAGATATGTTGAGGGAAACAGTCAGACAGTTTTGCCTCAAAGAGATTGCACCCATTACAGAGGAAATCGATCGTTCCAATACATTCCCTCGTTTTTTGTGGCCAAAGATTGGCGAATTGGGCTTGTTTGGTATCACAGTCGATTCGTCGCTAGGGGGGAGTGATTTGGGGTATTTGGCGCACTGTGTCGCTATGGAGGAGATTAGTCGAGCCTCTCCCGCGGTGGGACTTTCCTATGGGGCCCACTCAAACCTTTGTGTCAACCAACTTCGACGGTTTGGTAATGAGGATCAAAAGAACCGCTACTTACCACCATTATTAGCGGGAGAACATGTGGGGGCACTAGCGATGAGTGAAGTAGGAGCAGGTTCTGATGTAATGTCGATGCGCCTCCGGGCGGAAGATTATGGCGATTCCTACATTCTCAACGGATCAAAAATGTGGATTACTAATGGAACGGTCGCTGATTTGCTCATCGTATATGCAACCGTGGATCCCTCTTTGGGTACTAAAGGAGTTACTGCATTTCTTGTTGAAAAAGGTATGGAGGGTTTCGAACCGTCCGAGAAATTAGATAAGTTAGGCATGCGTGGTTCCGACACTGCCGAGTTGGTCTTTGAAAATGTCGAAGTCCCTAAGTCTCATATTCTCGGTTCAGTTGGCCAGGGAGCCAGTATCTTGATGTCGGGTCTAGATTATGAACGTGTGGTCCTGGCCGCCGGGCCATTGGGCATCATGGAGGCCTGTATTGACTTGGTTTTACCTTATTTACATGACCGCCAGCAATTTGGAAAGCCAATTGGAACGTTTGAACTGATGCAAGGGAAATTNGCCGATATGTATACGCAATTGAGTGCGAGTCGAGCTTATGTGTATGCAGTTGCCCAGGCCTGCGATGCAGGCCGAACCACCAGGTTTGATGCTGCTGGTTGTATATTATTCGCATCAGAGAGAGCGACAAACTTGGCGATGGAAACTATCCAATCTCTCGGTGGCAACGGGTATATAAATGATTATCCTGCTGGTCGGCTGTTGCGTGATGCGAAGCTTTACGAGATCGGCGCTGGTACGAATGAGATTCGTCGTATGTTAATTGGCAGAGAGCTGTTCGAAGCGACTACATAACCCTATAATTACGCTTTCAAGATCGACTAAGTGAAACAGCACATTTGCTGCTTTCCCAAAAAAGGAATAAGTACGGAATACGATATGTTGAAGCGTTTTACACTGGCCTCAGTTTTTCTGTTGTTTTTAATTTCACCTGCCCATGCAACGCCTGACAAAGATCTCAAGGATTGGACTGAACAAGATATATTAAGTGTAAATGCGAGCCTGCAGAGCGCTCTAAGACATCGGATTGAGTTAGCTAAATTAGAGGCTTCAAACGAACAGGGAGTGGACTATTTAGATCCGAGTGAGAGACTCAATGCGCGCATCGCGCCTTTTGGTTCTGTTTGTGTTGAGGGTGAAGGGTGTGGTCAACAAGGGATTGTGCAAGAAGTAGTACAAGGTACG
This sequence comes from Gammaproteobacteria bacterium, assembly GCA_002708205.1. Taxonomy (GTDB): domain Bacteria; phylum Pseudomonadota; class Gammaproteobacteria; order Pseudomonadales; family Azotimanducaceae; genus UBA11889. The sequence goes on along the minus strand of PAMR01000043.1, from coordinate 61 downwards.
ACACGTTCAGGAAGCGATATATATTCTGCTCACTGTTTTGTATGCCATACGGCTGGTGTGG
>PAMR01000042.1 GCA_002708205.1 Gammaproteobacteria bacterium | reverse complement strand
TAGCTCCTATAACTACCTTGTTGGTGTTTATAAACGCTCATTAGTTAGTTTACTCTCTTTCATGTCATCGTTATAGAAAGTGCAATCGTACAGCACATCTAACAAACTGTGCCAATTTATTTTTGTCTTTTTGTTAATTTTTTTTCTAATTAGCAGCGTCGAACACACAAAAACGAGTAGTTTTTTTCCGTCTTGGATCTAACATTTCGTGATGAATTTTTTGTGAAAACAAGGCGTTTGGGGGCCTATTGAAGGCGCAAATGTCCCGCAAAACGCCTAGGAACAAACCGATTACCGCCTGTGGGACGCCGTCCAAGACAATACAGGCAATAATCAAAAGAATGGCGTACTATGTACCAAGTCACCACAAACACAATTAATAGACGCAAAAACCGCCTCTTAGAGCCATATTTAGAGAAGCGTTGAAAGTGCCAAGATAAACCTGAGGAGATCTCTCATGAATGCACGACGTAAATTTTTAAAAAAGACTAGTCTCATTAGCGCAGGGGGTTACGCATTTTTAAAAACTGGGAGCATCGGTGCCGCTATCGCTCATGCTGACGAGAAACGGGCTTCCAGCTGGCCGGGTATGACCTACCGCAAGCTTGGAGTCACCAATTTCAATGCAAGCCGGCTCGTTTACGGTTGTGGCGCAGCATTGTCACGCCGACCAGCTAATAGACTCCTAAGTCTCGCATTCGATCAAGGAGTAAATGTTTTTGATACCGGTTTCGATGAGTACTACGGTGATTCAGAGAGGAATATGGCGAGCTTCGTCAATACCCATAGTGACGACATTTTTGTGATATCAAAAGCTTGGATACCTGGTTCGGAACCAAACAAAGAATATTCGCCCACCGAGGCAAAAAAAGCTGGAACCGATTGGCTCAAACAAATGGATAGAAGTTTAAGGAACCTGAAACTTGAACATGTAGATGCCTATTACGTAATGAGCGCAAACAATTCTAGTTTAGCGCGCAGTGAAGAGATGCGAAGGGCCTTCGAAAAGGCGAGAGATGCAGGAAAAGTGAGCCACTGGGGACTGAGTTCGCACCAAAATGCTAGTGAGGTATTACAAGCAGCGATTGATACGGGCTGGTACAGCTTAGTGATGATCGCTATCACTCCTGCAGGCTGGTACGACTGGGAAAAGAGGGACACCCTGAACGGAACCCCTGACATGAAAACAATACGCCCCATGCTCGACATAGCCCGTCAGAAAGGCATTGGACTCGTAGGCATGAAAGCGGGCCGATTGTTAGCAGGCGCATCCATGGGAGGTAGAGGTAATGGGAGCGTATTTAACTCGCACTACAGCAAAAACCTACAGGGTGCCCCTTTCAACGACTTCCAAAAAAGTTACGCATTCGTGCTTGAGAATGGACTTGATGTAGTAAACGCGGATATTCAGAACGTTGAAATACTTGAGGAAAATTTTGCCGCTGCAGCGATGGCAGAACAGTACGTCGTATAAGAGTTGGATGGTGACGGCTCTTCCACGAGCCGTCACCAACAAGTCCAAGGCCCGAAAAGCCAGAGCATCTAGTATTACTTAGTCTTTCACCAAGGTTATTCCAATGGCCAAAACGTCTTGGATGAAGAGCCAAATATAATTTATCAATCGATCAGTATCCTTCGAACTGTTATACGCAAAAGCATGCGGTAACCCAGGCATATAGTGATAAATTACTTCCGCTTTTTGCGATTGCAAAGCGGTCAACAAATCGATGGTGTGTTTCTCCGGTACATTCTGATCCTCGCCAGGTTGAACCAACATAACCGAAGGCAGATGGGTGAATGTTTTTTGCCGCAGAATATTTTGTATTCCTGCGTCCTGCATAGCCGTTATAGATCCGAAATACCCGTTCTGCGCCCGCACCAAATCCTCTCGATCATTTTCCAAAGCGTATTGATAACGTCCCGCAGGGTCGGATACAGGCCATAAGGCGATGATATACATCACCTCCGCGCTAATTTCTGACTCAATAAACGCACCGTCATCCAACCGAACCTTCGTAGTCCTATGTGACGGCTCATCGGGGACTAGTCCAGTGAATAGAGCTAGATGACCACCAGATGAACTACCGATCAATCCAATATCATTCGGATCAATATCGAACTTCTCAGCTTGGGATTTAAACCAACGAATGCCGGCTGCGATATCAGAAACAGCACTGGGATGCTGAAACTGTGGGCCACATCGAAAGTCTAGTGAAAACACAGTCATACCGCACGCAGCTAATCCTTCACAGACAGCCCAAGGCGTCGTGCGATCATTTGCCGTCCAAGCGCCTCCATGCAACATCACTATACCCCGACGAAGGGTCTCTACACTTGGATAATAGACTCGTCCAATTAATTCAATGCTCTCTGAACAGCCATACACATAATCGTCATAATCTCGTGAATTTTGGTTCATGGCCACTTTAGCTTCCACTCGACCACTCCAACTCGGCCAGCCCAATACCAGATTCCCCACCTACGGCATAAAGCAAAAAGACTCGCCCGGATTCCTCGAATATTGCTGGGTCACGGAGTTGATTCACCAGTCCATAAGCAACACTTCGAATCGATGGTTGTAATGGTTCTTGAGCACCTTCCCAAACGCGTTCAGGTCGTAAAACTTCTGCTGGCGCTGAATTAGTCCAGTCTTCAAAGTCGACATCTAAATCAATAGTCGAGACCATGATACGCTCAGGTGAGTCTCCAACCTGGGTCCAAAAGACATGCAAAGTATCTTGTCGCAAAAGCACCGCAAAATGCCGCATATTTGAGTTAAACAATAAAGGTCCTTGCTCGAATTTTTGAAAATTATCGATCGACCGATACATCTGCCCAGGCATGGCCATGCCGTACAACTGGTCGCCATGCCAAAAAGTTCGAAGATATGTCCTTTCAGTCACCATCTCCGGCAAGGCGACAAAATTTATGCCGTCCTTGGAAGTCGCCACACGGGTGATCTGTCTGCCCGCCTCCTCAAGACCGTGGTAGTACATAATGATCTGTTTATTTGTGTCATCAATGTGTACATCTGGTGACGCAATATGTGGGGACGTTAGTTCCTTTATCAGGTTATGCGGCAGTACGGTNCCACCTAGAGCGGAAAGCTTGCTCCANANTTTCCCGTTTGCTTTCGTCTANATACGGAGGATCAACCGGAAAATAAGAATGCTCCAATTGNAGACTGCCGGCCTCATGTATCNTCCANGGACCTGTGAGTTGGTCCGCNTACGCCAAACGAATATANCTTCCTTTGTGGTCCGCAAAATACAAGTAATACTTACCTTTGGGTCCAAGAACCCAGTCAGGAACCCGTATTACAGAGGGGCCCTGCACGTTTGTGCCAATACTCGAATGACTAGTACCATCGATAATTGGTGAATCCACCAACCGCTTCGCGACCCACCGTCCACTCTTCATATTCATCTCGTTAGTGCACCCCCNATCACACATATCGNTCCCAGCGGATTCATCTATACTGCAACCGCTCGCNAAACAACAGAANGACAAGGCGAGTATCTTTGCGCGATCAAATATCCACATACCACAAAAANACCACTTTTTTGTATACCCCCAAATAATAGTCTCCGTCATTCCAATCATCCANCAACTAAAGATTGATTGACATTCGGCATTGAGCATCGGACCCTAANGTCATATAGCCGTATGTCCGATACTTCAAAATATTGTCGAATAATCTGATTTTTAGGAGAAGGTTCTAACATGGCAAGAACAATTAGTGTTAATGGCAAAATACACGAGGTCGAAGCAGAAGATGACACTCCATTACTCTGGGTACTCCGTGACCACTTAGACATGACCGGAACCAAGTTCGGCTGCGGCAAAGGNCTCTGTGGAGCATGTACCGTGAATATNGATGGAGTAGCTACCCGGTCATGCCAAATCCCGGTTGGCAGTGCCGCCGGCCGAAAGATCAGTACCATTGAAGCTCTCGGAGAAAGGCATCCGGAACTCGTTGATACCTGGTCAGATTTAAATGTTCCTCAATGCGGTTATTGCCAGGCCGGCCAGTTGATGTCCGCCGCAGCACTTCTTGATCAAAACCCTCGCCCATCTGAAAATGACATCGACACAGCAATGGCAGGAAACATCTGTCGGTGTGGATGTTATTCCAGAATNAAAGGCGCTATACAAGAAGCAGCGAGGCGCCGAGCATGAACATCAGTAATGTATCNCGAAGACACTTCCTTACTACGTCGGCTACGTTCGTTTTGGGTGCAGCGATACCCTCTTGGTCAGTACATCCAAACCCCTCCAATCGTCCGATTTTTTCACCGAATCTGTGGGTCGGTATAGATCCTGATGGAACCGTTACCGTAACATCTCATAGAACCGAAATGGGACAAGGTATCCGCACTGCAATCGCCCAAATTGTCGCCGATGAGCTCGAAGCTGACTGGGCAAAAGTCCAAGTAATCCANTCTCCGGGGGACAAAATATACGGTGACCAGAATACCGATGGATCACAAAGCATACGACTCTTCTTCGACATCTTAAGAACCGCTGGCGCTTCGGCAAAAAGCATGTTGACAACCGCNGCAGCGGATAAATGGAATGTCCCTGTTAGCGAAATTCAGGCAAAAAACCATCAGNTAATCCATAACAAAACAGGGCGAAGTTATACTTATGGTGAGTTAGCAGAAGACGCCTCCNAGCTTCCAGTTCCGGAAACTGTCGTGACAAAAGACCGAAAGGACTTTCGGTTTATCGGAAAAGGAATGCAACATGTTGACGCTAAAGATATAGCTAGAGGACAAGCGCATTACGGTGCAGACATAAAGCTACCTAATATGGCTGTTGCTGTAATAGTTCGCTGTCCACACCTGGGCTGCAGTGTANAAACCGTATCAATCTCTCCCGAGGCGGAGTCCAATAAAGCTTTTATCGGCCTGGAAAAAATAGATCCCACACCGGGAGCCCCACTATTTCTTCCTGTTGGAGGAGTTGCTGTCATAGCCGAAGACACCTACAACGCAATGAAAATTGCCGAGACGTTAGACATCACCTGGTCCGACACACCCAATGAAATAGTCACTACTCCCGCATTCACGGAAGCNCTAAGAAACGCCGTGCATCAACCCGGCAAGGTCGTCCATGAATCAGGTACTACTGACGCGATTTTTGCCACAAACACTCCGACGGTTGAAGCTACCTACGAAACTCCATTTTATAGTCATGCACCTATGGAGCCACCGACAGCGCTAGCAGATGTCCAGGGCGACAAAGTACTGGTGCGAGCGCCTGTACAGGACCCTCAGAGTACCCGTGGCCTAGTAGCTCAATGGATGGAAACGGATGAGTCGAATATAACCGTTCTCCCCACACTCCTAGGAGGGGCNTTCGGACGAAAATCTAAACCAGATTACGTANTAGAAGCTGTCGAATTNTCCAAACGACTCAAAAGNCCNGTTCGTGTNCAATGGAGCCGGGAAAATGACATTCACCACGATTACTTTCATGCCGCTAGCGCTCAATTCATGAAAGCGACACTTGGAGATGATGGAAAACCTAACGCCTGGCTTCAACGTACTGCATTCCCNACGATTACAACAACCTTCAGCGACCAAGCTCTTGATCCCGCCGAATGGGAACTCGAGATGGGCTTCACAAATACCCCTTATCAAACTGCTAATCAACGCTTTGAAGCCACCGGTCTTAAACCAGGGGTACGNGTCGGATGGATGCGGTCCGTTTGCAACATATTCCATTCTTTCTCTGCAAACTCTTTTGTCGACGAATTAGCGAACGCCGCTAATGCTGATCCCATAGACTATCGNTTTAGCCTATGGCCCGAAAAAGGNATATTGAGCGTGCCTGGGATGCAACCCCCAGAAGGTCACGGTCTCGATATCGGACGCATGCGAGATGTTTTAGNTCGAGTACGAAAGTTGTCGAGATGGGATGAGCCGAGAGAGCCCGGCGTGGGACTGGGTGTGGCTATCCATCACAGCTTTCGATCCTATGTAGCAACAGTGATCGAAGTGCGCGCATCCAACGCGAGTTACACAGTCGATAATGCATACGTCGTCCTTGATTGTGGGACACACATCAATACAGACACTTGTGTAGCCCAAATGGAGGGAGCTGTTATCTTCGGATTGTCTCTGGCTCAACAAACTGAAATCACTATGAGTGATGGTAGTGTCGATCAGAGTAATTTCGATGACTACCCGGTATTACGGATGCCCCAAGGACCAGCCACTCTAGTAGAAATTGTTGAATCAGATGCGCTGCCAGCAGGCGTTGGCGAACCCGGTGTGCCGCCCGTTNCCCCTGCACTGGTAAACGCGATATTTGCAGTGACAGGCAAACGAATTAGAAAATTACCTATACAACTAACATAGGCCGCCGAATATGAAGCCATTCACAGCTGATTGCTANTAGGTTTCTGATCACAAAATTTGAGAGCGCCTTTCGGAGAGCAANTGTATNAGCGAACAAGTCGATGCACTACGTGAAGAAGGAGAGTCGTTATACGACTTCCTTCAAACGATAAAGGAAGATCAATGGAATCTTCCAACGCCTTTCAAAGATCGCACCGTAAACTGGGTTGTGAATCATTTACATGATGCTGATCGTTGGGCCGTGCATTCAATTACCGACCCAGATGGATTCCGCGCTTGGGTGAGAAATCGACAGGCCGGATCTGCACCGTCAGAACCAGNCCCCCTAGAAGGAGCTTTATTGATGAAGCGATGGTGGGAATATTTTGATGAACTTTGCACCCAACTCGACAAGGCCAATCCTAATCTACGAGCACCGTGGTTCGGCCCGGACATGGGCATTCGGATGATGGCAACAGCACGCCAGATGGAAACATGGTCCCACGGGCAAGATATCTATGACTTGTTAGGAACNCCTCGAAACAACACNGATCGAGTAAAAAACATCTGTCATATTGGAGTAAGAACCTTCGGATGGACTTTTGTTAATCGCAAGCTGGCCGTGCCAGACTCAATNCCGTACGTAAAACTGACATCTCCCTCTGGACTCATATGGGAATGGAACGATCCAAGCACCGAAAATCTCATCGAAGGTTCGGCTGTAGAATTCGCTCACGTTGTNACCCAAGGAAGGAACATTGTNGATACGACGCTCCGCGTCACCGGACAAACGGCGAATTCATGGATGTCTATAGCTCAGTGTTTTGCCGGACCTCNAGAAGAGCCGCCATNACCCGGACATCGGACTTTAAAGCAGGAGAACTAACTATGGACTTTGGAATTTGCGTAGCCTCTCACATAAACGATATCGATTATGTCGTTCGCGCAGAGGAACTTGGTTATAGCCATGCCTGGCTGGCCGATAGTCAAATGCTATGGTCTGACTGTTATGCAACACTGGCAATTGCCGCGTCTAGAACGAATCACATCCGTCTCGGAACGGGCGTAGCAATTTCAGGTACTCGACCCGCACCCGTCACCGCCGCAAGTATTGCTACGATCAACGCGATAGCCCCAAATAGAACGTTTCTAGGAGTGGGAGCTGGCAATACTGCCTTACGGGTAATGGGACAGCCCCCCCAACGAATTAAAGAATTTGACCGGTATCTCGAAACGCTTTCCCCNTTNTTGAAGGGTGAAGAAAGTATTCTGGACACGCCCGATGGCCCTACTGCAATCCGACACATCATGCCAGATAAGGGATTTGTTAATTTCGATGACCCTATTCCACTGTACATTTCAGGTTTTGGGCCACGATCTTTGGGACTTGCNGGAAAATACGGTAATGGTGCAGTACTAGGGATGCCCAAAAATCCAACTATGATGAATAAAATTTGGGGCATGATCGAGACNGGAGCAGAACACGACATCGATCGAGACGATTACTATACAACGGCACTCACCACAATCGTGGTTCTTAACCCTGGGGAAGCAGTTGATTCAGATCGCGTCAAAGCAGAATGTGGTGCTATGGCAATGGCGGGAATCCACTACGCCTACGAACAGGTCCGTAATTTTGGAAAAGAGCCCACTGGAGCGCTCAGTTATGTTTGGGACGACTACAAGACCATGATAGAGAGTTATCCAGAAGACCGACGACACCAAAGAATTCATGCAGGACATAACTGTTGGGTTATACCCGAGGAAGAGCAGTTCTTAACACCNGAAGTTCTGCAAAGNTCAAGCCTAATCGGCACAAAAGAACAACTCATCGACCTNCTGGCATCTCTTGATGATGCNGGCTTAGATCAAGTCATGATCTTGCCAAATTTCGATACTCGCTTCGATGTCCTCGAACGCGTTGCACGAGACATAGTTCCAGCATTCAACTAGAAGTGATTTATCGTCAGNATACAATGTATGTTCGAACTCAAGAATCAGAACCANGTGTTATGAAATGAGACAGGCTGAGAAAACCGGAAATTCACGATGACAGTCGAGTGGAATAAAACGGTCGACCCACTAGGTAAAACGACCCAAGAATTCCGGCTACTCCGGAAGTCAAAACGCGACGTTACTGGAGCACTGTGGCTGCCTCACTCAAAGATAAAAGACACACTAATCGTTTTTGGTCATGGTGCCTCAGGCAATCGATACCAGGCCCCAATCTGCAGCTTGGCGAACCGATTTATTAAAAATGGGTATGCCTCGATCTCAATCGACGGACCTGTGCATGGGCTCCGTGAAATCCCCCCCGGTGGCCGTGAAGCCTTCGCGCAAGAACTACGATCACCGACCGTAATCGAGGACATGATTGAAGATTGGGACATAGCGATCAAACTATCGGCAGACAAAACCAAGTTGGCCGACAAGACAATCGCTTATTTCGGTCTTTCTATGGGTTCGATCTTCGGAATACCCCTTCTTTCTTCTTTCGCCCGTGATAGCAACAAGGTAGTTGTGGCTACACTCGGTCTGCTCGGCACTACAGGTGCAGTCAAATTTCTTGGGAATCGGTTCAAGACCGACGCAAGTCTAATTACCTCACCTACATTATTTTTAATGCAACTGGAAGACGAATTGTTTCCGCGTGACGGATGCCTCGAATTATTCGACTCCATCGGCTCCAGCAATAAAACATTACATGCCAACCCCGGTTTGCACCCGGAAGTACCAACCATTGAAATCGATTACGCTTTTCAATTTATGCTCGGTCATATCGAGGGACACTTAACAAATCCGGAAAATACCCCTATAGCTCAATAGGAGAAAACTATGTCTACGACTGCAACTCGACGATTGGAAGGGAAAGTAGCTGTTATCACAGGTGCAGGAAGCGGGATGGGACGAGCAACCGCCCTGCGATTTCTTCAAGAGGGCGCCTCTGTCATGGTTGCAGATTTAAATGAATCGACAGGCTTAGAAACCGTTTCAATAGCAAAAGCACAACATCTGAATGCTGTTGATTTCGTAACAGTCGATGTCAGTACAGAAAACGATGTCGAAAATATGATCAAGAATACGATCAATCGATTCGATCGAATCGATTGTATTTTCAATAATGCAGGGGTCGGCGGAGCCATTGGTCCGATTACCGACACTACGGTAGAAGATTGGGATGAAACGTTTGCAATCCTAACACGAAGCGTCTTCCTTGGAATCAAACACGGTGCGAGAGCGCTGATTGAACAGGGGGAAGGAGGCGTAATTCTGTCAACCTCCTCAATTGCGGGTCTCGGTGGTGGAGCCGGGCCTCAAGCCTATTCCGCGGCTAAGGCCAGCGTGATTAACCTGACTCAAAATGCCGCCGTGGAACTCGCCCCTTACCGTATTCGTGTCAATGCCATAGCCCCAGGCGTAATCGTCACACCCCTTGCTTCGCGACAAGGAATGAACAATGAATCCGCGGGCGATATGCAACCNTGGCCCGAAGCGGGTCAACCAGAAGACATCGCAAATTTGGCTTTATTTCTCGCCAGCGACGAATCGCATTTCGTTACAGGTGCCAACTATCAATGTGATGGCGCNGTGTTATCNATGGGACCAAGGATCTTCAGACCGGAAGAGGCTGGCGGTGGAAGAAGGCCTGGCGGACGCATCGGTATGACCTACGGCAGTAGCGGAATCAAATCTCGGTTAAGGCACATAAAAGAATAAACATATAGCGCCAATAGACTGACACTTTCTCAAGCTGTATACGCTAATCTCAACATAAAGAATACCGAGGTGGAAACCACCTCTACCGCCTTCAAACTAGTCACAACTCAAGAGACACCCGAGGAACAAATTCGATTTTATACTCCACCCGTTAATCGGGGGTACAAGCTATCGCCTGGATTTCCACTCTCGCATCAAGAGCCATACCACTCACGGCGACGGCAGATCTAGCGGGAAGATCATCCCCATCAAAGAAATTGGCATATGCTNTATTCATCGATGCAAATTCCTCAAAATCAGCCAAAAATACCTCACATCGAATGATGTGCTGCTTATTTGATCGAAGAGAAAGCAGAACTTGTTCAATATTCTTGAGCGCCTGATCAGTTTCAGCCTCTATTCCTCCTGGCACAAGTCTTCCTGTCGCCGCGTCAATGCCTAATTGCCCAGAAAGATACAACATCGATCCCACCCGAACGGCAGTAGAGAACGGCAACTTGGTAGTTCCTGCAATACGTTGAATCGAGCCTGTCATTGTGATCCCCTTAACCTTTAGTGAATTTAATTATGGACAATTACCGACGATGTACAAAGTAACCGAAGATCAGAAAGAGTCGCTTTACCACGACGGTTTTGTCGTCCTCTCCAATATAGTTCCAGAAGCAGCTACATCGGCCGCCAAATCTACAATATATCGCGAGCTTGGTTCCCTGCGTAATGCATCGGTTCAAAAATCACTGAACACGATTAACACCGGAACGAAAGAAGAAATTATGAACCTCGTAGAGCCTAATTCTGTTTTGCAAGAAACAATCAGAACTCTATTAGGGCCAATAAATCCGTTAAGTGCCGGACAAGTGGCCACGTCTTTCCCTTCACCGCCAGACCGTCAAGTTAACGAATCCGGTTATCCGAATAATGAAACACCATTTTTTAGTTGGCACGGACATCTTGACGGCCTATGGAATGGGCATACATCCATTCATCAAGATCTAGCAAATCCTATGTCTGCTAAGCAATGGGAGCAATGGTTTCAAGATCCAGCACGAAACGGGGTATCGCGGAAATACCCAGAATTCGGAACTACAATAAAAAATTTCACAGCGCTTCTTGGCATCCCATTATCAGACCAAACTAGAGAGGGCTGCGGCAACCTCGGCCTTCTCAGAGGGGCGCATCACGATATCGAAGCCTTTTTTCAGCACCAACGGAATTTAGGTGGTCCACTCGGNCCCGATGGACCNGATTGGGAACGGTTTGATAACTCAGCACCTAACAAGTGNGGCTTGAGACATTACCCTGAGCGTGTTCGGGAAAAATTTACGCAAGGCGCCGAATACACAAACGATGGACGCAGTTGGCCACGTCCTACTCTAGTTAAAACAAAACCGGGGGATGCCATTCTCGTATTACATTCGGTCCCTCACTGTGCAACCCGGGTATCAACTGAAGACCCCCGACTCATGATTTATTTTCGACTCACTTCAGCCAACCGACCTGTCGGAAATGAAACGATATACCCCGAAGCTTTATGTGACATATGGTTGGAGTGGAATGGTATGAGGGAAACGGTTCAGCGTATGCGGGAGTAAAGCAACTTAATTCCGTTGGATTTGCGAGGCGAGGTCAAAAAAATCATTCGCTACGTAAGTCCAATCATCGACTACTTCTAATTCCTCTCCCATGCCTCGCCCACCAAACTCGTCTGGTCTTTGTACGAAAGCAGTCATCAGACCCTGCGCCTTTGCTCTGCTTAGATCCGCTTGATGAGAAGCGGTCATTAAACACTCTTCAGGCTTAATCCCTAGACCTTGAACAGATTGCAAGTAGGTTTCTGGATGCGGTTTATAAAAACCAGAGGCTTCAGCTCCTAGTATTGCATTCCAATCTATCCCCAAATGGAAGGATAGCNTTTCCATATCTTCGAAATTTCCATTCGAACAAGTTCCAATCGGTGCAAGGGTCTGAATGGTTTTCAANCCTCGAACGGTGTCGGGCCAAGGCCTAAGGCGTCGCCAAACAGAATTAACCCGATCAACGTCTGCTGCTTCAACGGTACATCGGAAGCGATCCTTAAGAAGTTCTTCGAGAGCATTTCGAGTCAGGTCTGTTAGTGGAACCCATGGTAAAGANTCGATTCCTCTCCTTGAAGTTTGCATCGCATATTCATTACGCCAATCTCTAGCGAATTGAAACGCATCTAATTTCTCGTCNTATTGGNGACCCAGGGCTGCTATTTCATCGGCCATCGGCCCACACCAATCGCAAACAGTACCAAATACATCAAACAAGACCCCGCGTACTATTTTCATTTCCGACAATTCCCTGCGTTTTATCTATCCAGACTCCGGATTATGAAATCCATATTTCGACCAAACTGTACTCGAATATCTAAGACTAATATGAGCGGTAACCATCTTTTAAGAAAAAACGAATTAATTACTAGCAAAAAATAGTTTGCGNGCTGTAGTACGATACCGACTCCAGGAGGAGGCCACTATGGATTTAGCATTTAGCCAAGAATACGAAACCTTTNGAACCCAGGTCCGTGAATTTCTTAAAACCCACGGAGATAGTTCCCCACCTCCTTTTGCCAGAGGNAAAACTGATGAAGACGGGAAGCTTTGGCAACAACTATTAATCGAAAATGGCTATGCGGCCCGAACGATCCCAAAGAATTACGGGGGATATGGTGCTGAGCCTGATATTTTAAAGTCACATATNATAGCGGAAGAATTTGCCAAAGCGGGCGTGAGGACTGGACATTCTGGCGATAACCGCCTCGTTCCAACAGTCTTAGANCTGGGTACAGAAGAGCAAAAGCAATGGTTGATACCACCAACTGTTCGAGGCGAGATGACATGGTGCCAAGGATATTCTGAACCAGGTAGTGGGTCGGATCTTGCCTCCCTCACGACAAAAGCCGTAGTCGACGGAGACGACTTCGTTATCAATGGACAAAAAATTTGGACTTCTGGTGCTCAATACGCAGATATGATTTTTTGCTTGGTCAGAACCGAGCCAGATGCTCCCAAGCACCAAGGAATTAGTTATCTCATATTCTCGATGGATACCCCGGGAATTGACGTTCGACCTCTTGTCACTATGACCGGTGAAGCCACCTTTAACGAAGTTTTTTTTACCGACGTCCGAGTTCCGAAACATCAAATTATCGGACGTCGAGGTGAAGGATGGTTCGTAGCAAACAACACGTTAAAACACGAAAGAGAAGGCCTCGGAGATCCCAATCAAGCTGAGAACAGATTCCGAGAAATAGTCACACTCATGCAAAACGAGACAGTGGACGGAACACGGCTTATTGACAATCCAGCCTATCGAGACCGACTGCTTCGCCTGCAAGGACAGATGCTCTCGATGAAATTTAACGGAATGCGAGTGTTGACAAGTCAAATCAAGAATGAAGAAGCAGGCATCCCTCGTTGGATAATCAAGCTGAACGGGTGTGAACTTAATCATCAGATGGCCTCTATGGCCATTGATGCTATGGGTGAGGTCGGGGTCCTGTACGAAGAGGGATCTCATCTAAGAGATGACGGCCGCTGGCAACAGCGCTTTATGATGGATCTTGGTTTAATTATTGGCGGGGGAACCGCACAGATTCAGAAAAACATGATTAGCGAACGGGCATTAGGCCTACCCAAAGAGCCTAAATATGAAAAGGTATCGANCTAATGGACTTTGCACTCACAGAAGAACAACGCATGTTACAGCAAAGCATTGAGGGCTTTCTGGAAACAAACTGTCCTCTCGATGCAGTTCGGATCGCTGCTTCCTCCGGCACAACTCGGGTAACGGAGATCATGTCAGGATTAAGCGAACTCGGGGTACCTGGAATTATCATTCCGGAGGAATACGGAGGAGTCGAACTGGGTTTTCTTGAAGCAGCACTAATTTCCGAAGCACTGGGCGCAGTAGCAGCACCTGTNCCATTTGTTGCCACATCGGTAATGGCACCATTGGCAATATTGAAGGGCGGGAATGATGCTCAAAAAGAAAAGTACTTACCCCAACTAGCATCAGGCGATATGTCTATGGGCGTTGGTGTGACGGAACAAATCGGGAGACGNGATTCGGAGGGTATCCAAGCAGACGGAAATAAGCTCAGTGGCCGCGCGATGTTCGTTCTTGATGGTATGGATGCAGANGCCTATGTTGTGGCAAACACCCACGGGGNACTCTATATCGTAGAAACCCCAAACGTGTCTAAGNCCCCGCTCAAGACCATCGATAAAACCAGAGCCGTCGTTGAATTGGAATTTGACGGTACCGAAGCTGAATTATTACCAGGCTCTGCCGATAACAAGGAAATACTTCTCAACATAATAGATTGCGGGCGAGTAATGCTAGCAGCCGATACGCTTGGAGCTTCTCAGACTATGCTCGATAAAGCACTCGCATATGTGCAGGAACGCCGGCAATTCAACCGGGTAATCGGCTCCTTCCAGGCAGTTAAGCACATGTGTGCAGAAATGACGGCAGAATTAGAACCATGCAGATCATTCGTCTGGTATAGCGCCCATGCGTTACGAGCAATACCCGATGAGTCGCGCCTAATGGCTTGTCACGCCAAATCGCATTTAGCTGAAGTAGGACGTTTTGTTTCTCGAAAGGCTACTGAGTGCCATGGTGGGATGGGTTTCACGGATTTACTCGGGCTCCATTATTGGTTTAAACGTATCGGATTTAACCGGCAACTATTAGGTAGCCCAGAATTGATCCGGGAAGAAGCCGCCCGTATTCAAGGATGGATATAAAGAGAATTAACTATATTCTGTATATTATTGTTTTTAAAACTGATATTCAGGTAATAGAACAATGATTTGATCCATCCGTTCTTCCACAGATATCTGGCATGCCAGTCTAGAGGTAGCGGTTCTTTCTGGATTCATACTCAACATCTCTTCTTCTCTTTCGCTTAGCGGCTCCAACTTATCAAACCAGTATTGAGAAAGATTTATATGGCATGTCCCGCAGCTGCATTCCCCACCACAATCAGCATCTATACCAGGAATACCATTGTCCTTTGCCAAACGCATTAAAGAGGTTTTGGTTGCCGTTTCAAGCACGTGTCGCGTTCCGCCGTGTTCCACAAAATACACTGTCGTTGCCATCTAGTTGTCCCAAAAAAGAATCGGCTTAACCCGAATGCATATACAACGATGAATGCCTGAAGTTATAAATTATACGAGAGATACATTGAGTTCGATCAAAATCATTGGCGACATGCAGAAAATATTATTAAGATGCGCACCGCAACCAACTACTTCTATTCCGCCTTAGCTCAGTTGGTAGAGCAGCTGACTGTTAATCAGCGGGTCGTTGGTTCGAGCCCAACAGGCGGAGCCACTTTTCTCTTTATTCATCAAAGGGTTAGTGGCATGGAATATGGCGTTGATTTAGTCCTATCGGACTCAGGTAAGCATTAAGATTCAGTTGAGTTCGCTTGTCTCCCCTACTCCGCATTGCGCACCTACGCAGGAGGTCATACCCCCATGCCCCACCGCAGGAGGCCATACCCCCTATCCGTATACATAAACTAGAGCGTCTGCAATTTGAGTAGGTTTTGGATGTGTACCAAGCTTAAGAGCCATGACAGGTTTTGGTGAGAGGAGCAGAAAAATTTACCTGAAAGAAACAGGAGTACAATTAGCAAAGACGTCATTTGAAGGGGAA
>PAMR01000041.1 GCA_002708205.1 Gammaproteobacteria bacterium | reverse complement strand
GTGAAATTCATCGTTCATTGCTTTTAATACTGGGACTATGGCATTAGTCGTACAGGAGGCAGCGGATAAAATCTTATCGTTAGGAGTAACTTGATTCGAATTCACCCCAGACACTATGTTCTTAATTTTACCCTTTCCTGGAGCTGTTAAAATGACTTTTGCCGCTCCTTCGGCTTCCAGATGCTTCGAGAGACCAGCTTCATCCCTCCAAGCTCCAGTATTGTCGATAATCAAGGCATTAGTAATTCCATATTCTTTATAGTTAATCGATGCCGGATCATTCGAATAAATAAAGTGAACGACATTACCGTTAATGATTAGTGACTCATTTTCTTGATCTACCCGAATCGTTCCCGGAAATGCACCGTGAACCGAGTCGCGTCTCAAAAGACTAGCTCGTTTATGTAAGTCATCGTCCGATTGTCTCCTTACGACGACTCCACGCAATCTAAGTTGATCTCCACCACCGGTTTTTTCGATTAACAACCGAGCCAACAAACGACCTACGCGCCCAAAGCCATACAGGACAACATCTTGCGGTACTTCTAGAGGTTTTATATGACGACCAATGACCTCCTCACACTCACTCCGAGTAAAGTCTATAGGGCTAATACTGGAGGACGAGTTCAATTCCATGAATTTCGTGGCTAATTTGCCAATGTCTATGTGGGAGGGACCAATCTCTAGCTCATCAAGAGACTCCAAAATCGGGAAACTTTCAAATTCAGATAATTCATTATGTGCAACTTGTCGAACAAAACGATGCGTTCTCATAATTTCTAACACGCTTTGGTTATGGAGAGCTCGCCCATAACAATAAGTAACGACATTCCTTCGATATAACCTTCCGATGATGGGAATCATCGATTCAGCCAGTGCTTCTCGTTCCTTCCAGTCCGGAAAATAGTCGTCAAGACTTGGTAACGCCACATCTATTCCTTTGTTTATTGTTTATTGTTTATTGTTCTAACGAATTCAAAACGGTATATATGATTGTGAGATTAATTATAGTTATTTCAAAAGATTGCTTTGAGGCTGTTGCGGTCAATAATGCTTTTTAGCTATGGTCAAAACCGAGTTTAGGGATGTTTCAGTTACAAAAGCACGTATAGCCCTTCAATATNTCCCAAACGGGATTGAACGTTTACCGGAAACTTTGATTAACTGTATCGAGCTGTTCTTGAGTAGGACTTAACACGGATTCATCCAGCTCGTTCAACGGCACCTCAGTAGTCTCCATAATATCATGGCAATCCTGAGGATCAGGATCGACGTACAATAATCCCGTTAAACACTCGCCATTTTCTTGAGCTCGTTGGACACTAGCTAACGCATTGATACGATCATGGGGATCGTAATCCGAAGAAATCTTGTTAAGCCGCAAAATACTTCCATCCGGCATATCTACATTAACGGTAGTACCTTCNTGATAATCAACCGTTATTTCCTCATGATCCTGAATTAAATCGGCATTAACTACATTCTCAGTATGCTCGCGGACGTATTCATAACTCTTTGTTGATCCATTGTGGTTATTGAACATTACACAAGGGGAAACAACATCGATAAAAGCAAAGCCATTATGCAAAATAGCTGCTTTAATTAATGGTACTAATTGATGCTTNTCACCTGAAAAGCTACGGGCTACAAATGTTGCACCGATNGATAAAGCTATGGAGACCATATCGATGGCGCTATTTAAGTTGGGAACGCCTTTCTTACTAGTAGATCCCAAATCATTAGTCGCTGAAAATTGCCCTTTAGTGAGTCCATATGTGCCATTGTTGTCCACGATATATAACATATTGATCTTTCGACGAACTATATGACCAAATTGTCCCAAACCTATCGAAGCGCTATCACCATCACCCGATACACCAACACAATGCATCGCCCGATTTGCGAGGTTCGCTCCGGTCGCAACAGAAGGCATCCGGCCATGNACCGAATTAAAGCCATGAGAATTTCCAAGAAAATAACTAGGCGTTTTGGATGAACATCCTATGCCAGACACCTTTAGAAATTTATGCGGAGGTAAATTTAATTCACTACACGCCTGCACGATTGCTGCACTTACGGAATCATGCCCACATCCGGCACACAANGTCGAAACCGCACCCTCATAATCTCGNCGCGTCAGTCCTATTTCATTAACTTTTAATAGTGGATGATGGACCTTCGGCTTAGCTACGTAGGTCATGAGTTCACTTCCTTCAAGCGAGTAATATTGTTTTGTTNGTAATATTGTAAAACTTGTTCATGAATCGTATCGGCAGAAATAGAAAACCCGCCATAGTAGAGCACCGATTGAAATCGTTTGGGATCCATCTTCAATTCATTAACAATTAGAGTNTTCATTTGAGCATCCCGNTTTTGTTCNGCAACAAACACTATCTCGTGTCGTTCTATGAATTCCTTTACCTCGGGAGCGAACGGGAAAGCTCGGATACGCATCGTATCNATCTGAATACCATCNGATGAAAGCGAGTCTTGGGCTTCCTGCATGGGCATGGCCGTTGTGCCATAAAATAAAATNCCCGCTTTCCTGCCATTATCAACTATTTCTGGTCGGGGGAGTAACGTCTTTGCAGTATCCCATTTGACCAACAAACGTTCCATATTTTGAATATAGGCATCCGATGATTCGGTATANACNGCATATTCGTCTCTAGAAGTTCCTCTAGTAAAAAAAGCCCCTTTTGTTGGGTGAGTCCCCGGGAGAGTACGATAGCCAATTCCATCTCCATCGACATCTAAGTACCGTCCATACCGTTCAAGTTCTTCAAGCTCTTCCGCATTAAGCACCTTGCCTCGNTCGTACTTACGTTCCTTATCCCAAATAAATGGCTCTGACATATTGTCATTCATACCCAATTCTAAATCGCTGAGTACAATTATTGGTGTCTGCAATCGATCTGCAAGGTCCAATGCTTCCGCGCCAAAATCAAAACACTCTTTCGGTGATGACGGAAATAAAAGTGGATGTTTCGTATCACCGTGAGACGCATAAGCAGCACCAATTAGATCCGATTGCTGAGTTCTTGTTGGCATACCCGTTGACGGACCGGATCGTTGTATATCCCATAATACCGCTGGTATTTCAGCAAAATAGGCTAATCCCAAAAATTCGCTCATCAAAGATACACCCGGACCACTTGTTGCAGTAAAGGATCTAGCCCCATTCCATCCGGCACCGATTACTATTCCCATTGCAGCCAATTCATCTTCTGCTTGGACAATCGCAAAATTCTTACGGCCGGTTTCCGGTTCAATTCTTAATTTATTGGCATGTTGCTCAAATGCTTCAGCCACCGATGTGGATGGCGTAATCGGATACCAAGCACAGACGGTAGCACCACCACATATTGCGCCAAGTGCNGCCGCAGCATTTCCGTCAATAAGAATCTTGTCACCATTCGCCTCCGAATGACGTACCTGTAGCGGTAATGGCGCATCCAAATATTCACGAGCATAGGATCGTCCTATCTCCATCGCATGGATATTAGGTTGGATNAATTGATCTTTACCTTTAAATTGTGCCGACACCATCCCAGTGATGATACTGAAATCGATATTTAGCAATTCCGAAAGAGCCCCTAAATACACAATATTTTTNAACAGNTGCCTCTGNTTTGGNTCCTGAAATTCNGGAAGAACCAGCTTCGCTATTGGAATACCTATGTGATTGATATCACTACGTGTTAGTCGCGAATCCAATCCTTTTGAATTATCGTAAAGCAGATATCCATCCGGCCGAATTGACGCCACGTCCTCCTCGTACGTTTCGGCGTTCATGGCCACCATAATGTCGATTCCCTCACGCCGACCGAGATACCCCTTCTCGCTAACACGCACTTCAAACCAGGTAGGAAGCCCCTGAATATTTGATGGAAAAATATTTCGAGTTGCGACAGGTATCNCCATCCGAAAGAGCGCTTTTGCAAACATTCCATTNGCACTAGCNGAACCCGATCCGTTCACGTTTGCAAATCTAATGACAAAATCATTGTACGTAGTCATTCGGCGTATGATCCTAGTTGAGGAACATGAATAATCGACTTTTGCATATCCCAAGCATTCGTTGGGCAACGCTCCGCACACAGACCGCAATGCAGACATACGTCTTCATCTTTCACCATAACGCGGTCTGTCATAATAAGTTCTTCGGATATATAAAGATCTTGATCCANCTCTTCAGCGGGTGCAGTGAGCCGAGTCCGNAGATCGTCTTCTTCGCCATTGCCAGTAAAGGTGATGCAATCCATAGGACAAATNTCAACGCAGGCATCGCATTCAATGCATAGTTTCTCAGTNAACACCGTCTGAACATCACAATTTAGGCATCGCTGGGCTTCCTGTGCACCTAACGATTCATTAAAACCCAACTCTACTTCTACCTTTATGCTATTCAACGCGTTTTTCTTATTCGCATGTGGAACTAGAAAACGCTCAGATGGATCATGNTCGGAATCGTAACTCCACTCATGNATACCCATTTTCTGACTTAGTAAATTCACACCTTCGGGTGGACGTTCAGATTTAAGATCTCTCCCTTGACAAAATAGATGAATAGAAATNGCCGCTTTGTGCGCATGCGCAGAAGCCCAAATAATATTCTCTGGTCCAAATGCCGANTCACCACCGAAAAATACTTTGGGGTTAGTCGATTGGAGAGTTTCCTCATCGAGAATTGGACAATCCCATTTATCAAACTCCATCCCAACATCACGCTCGATCCAAGGACAATGATTTTCTTGACCAATGGCCATCAGAATGTGGTCACACTCCATGAAAACGTCAGGTTCTCCAGTCGGTACATATTTCAATCGGCCATCATCGCCTTCCTGCGGCTTGACACACTCAAAAACAACACCTTTTAATTTTCCGTTCTCATGAATAAATTCTTTTGGTGGCCGATTGTTAATGATGGGAATTCCCTCGCTCATAGCGTCTTCTTTTTCCCACTCACTCGCCTTCATAACTTCGAAACCAGACCGGACCACAACACTTACTGTTTCCGCACCTAGACGTTTGGATGTACGGCAGCANTCCATTGCGGTGTTNCCGCCACCCATCACGATGACCTTACCTTCGATCTTAGAAGTNTGACCAAATGCCACGCTTGATAACCAATCGATACCTATGGATATATGGTCACTAACCTCATCTCTACCCGGAATGTTCAGATCACGCCCTCTTGGAGCNCCGGTACCGACAAAATAAGCGTCATAATCCATATCGAGCATGCTCTTCATACTCGTTATTTCATAATCATATGTAGCGTTAACGCCCATACCCACAATAAGGTCAACTTCCTCCTCTAGAACATCTGCCGGCAATCGAAACGATGGAATTTGACTGCGCATCATTCCGCCACCAGCGGGGTCACGATCGAACATGTCAATTTCATAACCCAATGGAAGTAGGTCTCTGGCAACTGCCAGGGATGCCGGACCAGCCCCTAATAACGCTATACGCTTACCATTTTTTTCGGTGGGAATCCTCGGNAGATAAGGAGTGACGTCTCCCTTATGATCTGCTGCGACCCGTTTTAGCCGACAAATAGCCACAGGCTTNTCTTCAGTTCGAACCCGCCTACACGCGGGCTCACATGGNCGATCACATGTACGACCTAATATCCCAGGAAATACGTTGGAGTCCCAATTAATCATGTACGCTTCGGTNTAGCGTTCCTCTGCTATCAANCGAATATACTCAGGTACGGGCGTATGTGCAGGACACGCCCACTGGCAATCCACTACTTTGTGGAAATAGTTTGGATCTAAAATATTGGTAGCTTTCATTNAAGCAATNTCCAGCTCAATNTNTTGNANTTAGCTACTAATTCGGCTAANNNTTCTGAGCTGCTTTTTCACCGTCCTCTTTNGCTGTCTTANGGGTTTNGACAGGNCNGTATATTATCCTGTCTGTTTCNACCACACCATACNTTTCACANGCTTTNGNAATCGNATTAAANAATAAGNTTTTCTGAGTTCTGGCAAAAATAGCAGAACATTGTCAACATGCGCGCCGCAATTAATTGAAGTCATAATAGAGTCTCAGGCGTGAAAACACCGTTAACCCAAATCAACCATCTCTCCTTTCCGAAAAAGGATCATAAACACGTCTGGCAAAGTGCCTTTGGCGCATCGGGAACCAGTGCTCTCGCCGCCCTAACCGAGAAAGAGAATCAGTTTTGTGTCTATGTAGCGGCTACGAGTGAGATAGCTCGTCAAGTCGCTCAGGAACTTGATTTCTTTAGTTCTAAAGACTTCACGAGATTAGTACTCCCGGAGTGGGAAACTCTGCCTTACGATTTATTCTCTCCCCATGGAGATATCGTCTCAGAAAGGCTGTCAACCTTAGCTTCACTACCGTCCCTCAAAACAGGCGTCTTNGTAGTAACTGCCTCGACCTTGATGCAACGTCTNCCGCCANCACAGTACATAATCAACAATACTTTTGATTTACAAGTCGGAAAACAGTTTGATCCGCTCACACAACGAGAAAAGTTAATATCGTGCGGCTATCGCACCGTTGACACNGTCTTCAATCGAGGTGAGTTGGCAATTCGAGGATCCATATTTGATCTGTTCCCAATGGGATCTGACCTTCCAATACGAATAGACATCTTCGATTCAGAAATCGAAACCCTCCGNACATTCGACCCNGACACGCAAAGAACCATTGAACAGACCNATCTANTGCAAATCCTTCCCGGAAAAGANTTCCCANTNGATCAAATTGGAATCGAACGCTTCAAAAAATCATGGCATGAATCCTTTGTTACGGACGTTCGAAATTGTCCTCTNTATCAAGACGTCAACTCGGGCATAGCTCCCCAAGGTCTCGAGTACTATTTCCNATTCTTNTTTGAAAAAACAGGGACTCTATTCGACTATCTGCCCCAAAATACNTTGTTCGCTCTTGAGACTGAAGCAGATAGCGCAGCGAATGATTTTTCGGAATTAGTTCGTACACGCTACGAAAGCTATCGATATGACACTGAACGTCCCATCCCTCCCCCNGAGGCCATCTATTTAACATGGCACCNAGTTTTAGACAGATTAGGGCAAGAACGACAAATCCTTATTGACCATAAGCAACAGAAAACNAAACACGTTGTAAATCTGGGAGGNAAGCCTCTTCCCGATATCGTAATAAACCATCGTCTCAATGATCCAATTAAGTCGCTGAGAGCCTTTGTGGCTAATATCGATGCTAACGTGTTATTTACTGCCCCTACGAACGGACGATTAGAGCATCTGCTAAATCTTTTACAAAAATTCGGATTGCAAATAACGCCACTCGAAAATCTAGACGAGTTTGTTAGTAATNNGCCGCCTCTAGCAATTACTAAAGCCTCCATTGAACGCGGACTATGGAATACAAGTATCGCGATTATCACCGAAACGAATATTCTNGGAACTCAGTCAGCTACAGATGCAAGTTCGCATAGGTCGAAAACAAACGATCCTGATACNATTATTCGAAACCTAACAGAACTATCAATCGATGCGCCCGTTGTCCATCTAGACCACGGTGTGGGACGTTATAAAGGCCTGGAAATACTTNAGATAGACGAGCAAACAGTTGAATTCCTGTCTTTACTTTATGCCGACAATGCCAAGCTATATGTACCAGTCACTTCTTTGCACTTGATTTCAAGATATACGGGTGCGAGCGCCGATTCCGCGCCACTACACCGGCTCGGCTCAGATCAATGGGAAAAAGCCAAGAAACGAGCCGCAGAAAAAGCAAGGGACGCTGCAGCAGAACTACTAG
Organism: Gammaproteobacteria bacterium; assembly: GCA_002708205.1. Classification (GTDB taxonomy): domain Bacteria; phylum Pseudomonadota; class Gammaproteobacteria; order Pseudomonadales; family Azotimanducaceae; genus UBA11889. The sequence goes on along the minus strand of PAMR01000041.1, from coordinate 33,302 downwards.
ATATATATGCGCGACGAAAGGCGTCCAAAGGAAGAGCTTTCGAAATTCCAGGAGATGATTATTATAAGTTCTGTGCCCAATTTCCGTATCGTCTGACCAAAGACCAAGAAACCGCTATAGATTCTCTGATAACCGACCTAACTTCCCCTCTCGCTACTGACCGATTGATATGCGGTGATGTCGGTTTCGGTAAAACCGAAGTTGCTATGCGTGCGGCGTATCTAGCGGTCCAAAGCGGACTACAAGTCGCCGTGCTTGTGCCTACCACTCTATTGGCGCAGCAACATTACGAAACTTTTTGTGATCGTTTTGCCGGTTGGCCGCACGAAATAGAATTTCTCTCCCGGATGCGCTCCGCAACAGATGCCCAAGAGATCGGGGCTCGCCTCAAGAACGGTTCTATNGATATCGTGATCGGAACACATCGACTCCTGAGNCCTGCNGTTAAATACGACCAGTTAGGATTAGTCATCATCGACGAGGAACACCGCTTTGGAGTGCAGCAGAAAGAAGCACTCAAATCATTGCGTACCGACACAGACATATTAACTTTAACGGCCACCCCCATTCCTCGTACACTAAACATGGCAATGAGCGGAATGCGTGACCTTTCCATCATTGCCACTCCACCGGCAAAGCGATTGTCAATTAAAACCTTTGTTATTCAATCCAGTGATCANATTATCAAGGANGCCGTGCAACGTGAATTATCACGAGGNGGTCAGGTATTTTACGTTCACAACGAAGTACAGAGTATTGAAACTGCGANGCGAAAATTAGCCAAACTAGTTCCAAATGCCCGTATCGGAGTCGGACACGGACAATTACCCAAAAGAGAGCTCGAGAAAGTTATGTCTGAGTTCTATCACGGCCAACTTAATATTTTGGTATGCACCACTATTATTGAAACAGGGATCGATATACCNAACGCGAACACGATTATCATCGAAAGAGCAGATAAATTTGGACTAGCACAGCTGCATCAATTGCGCGGCCGTGTCGGCCGATCTACACGTCAAGCATATGCCTACCTTTTAACAACGCATCCGAAATCGATCCGGCCTGATTCTAAAAAGAGACTAGAAGCAATTGAGCTTGCAGNAGACTTAGGCGCAGGCTTTACACTAGCAACACACGATCTTGAGATACGTGGGGCCGGCGAATTCTTAGGAGACGAACAATCCGGTCAAATACAAACGATTGGATTTTCGCTTTATTTAGAAATGTTGAATCGGGCAGTGGAAACCATTCGTGATGGAGGTTCCTTCGAATTAACCAAGCCTCTTCAAACGACGCACGAGGTAAACCTGCATATCCCAACATTGATACCAGAAGATTACCTACCAGATGTTCATANCCGTCTCATTATGTATAAACGCATCTCAAACACGAAAAACCATTCNGAAATATTAGATCTTCAGAGTGAAATGATTGATAGATTCGGCAACCTTCCGGAATCCATTTCAAACTTATTTGAAGTTACACGCGTAAAATTAAAAGCATTGCTAGCCGGTATCGAGCGAATTGATTTTGGGGACAAAGGTGGGCGTATTGAGTTCGGACAACAACCAAACATCGATACCGAAGCTCTCGTTCGCATGATCGAAAAACAATCTGATCTNTTCAGCATGGTCGATGGAAATAGGTTGCGGCTACACCACCAAACAGACACTGGCAATCAGAGGCTCGAACTGATAATTACAATGCTGGATACTCTGACTGCAAACAAACATTAAATATATGAATTACCGTAATCCCTTAAATATATTTATGCTATTTCTCACCAGTAACTTGAACTGCGACGAGATTTCTTTAGATGTAGTTAAAGACGATTGGTACGAAACAGAAATCATTATTTTTAGCGACGGCAACCCCAACACTANCTCAAGTTCTGACGAACTAGAAAGCATAGAGCTAACCCAGCAACGAACCTTTGACCGCGATATATTTTTCACTCTNACCCACGANAATAACATTATCAGAGACCTAAACCCGAGCATCGTGAAAGATCTTTTTTGGTTCAGAAACAAAAATATCGATAGATCTCTAACAAGCTGGCCAAAGTGGGCATCTGAAGGTGAGNAGCCGCTCCAAAACGAGGNTCAATATCGAAACATCGNATTAGATGNTTCCCCCGNTGACGACAATAACGGACTTGTACCAATAATCGAAATCGGCCCCCAACCCTCTCAAAAATATCCAACGAAGCTAAACACAGACATATCAATCTGGCTAAGCNAACTTTATTCACGAAGTTTTATTTGGGAAACCAATGAACTCTCACTCAGCAAAGAGGCAAGGCAACTCAGACGCAACGGCTTCAACATTATTCAACATGGGAAATGGACTCAACGTGTTCCCTCACGAGAAACCCCCCAAAAGGCTCTAATACAACTAGGGCATCAAGCGGGAAACCAATTCCCGGTTGAAGGGTATTTAAGCCTTACAAAGGCTCGATATCTTCATTTTGAAGCGAAACTATGGTTATCAATTATCAACGATGAGTTATCGCCAACAAGTAACGATAAGCCCCCCTATGCATTGCTGAACGAATCGAGGCGAATGCGCAGTAACGAATTACACTATCTCGATCATCCATTATTTGGNCTTCTTGTGAGAATTAAGCCCTTGCCCATCCCCAAGAGAATTACCGAACTAGCCGCGGTACTCGATGATTTTTCCAATGACCTTCAGTAGATTTTTGCTTCCCGTTTCGACAGCCAATTGCAACTCAGATTTGTCAATTGATGGCTGATCGCCTATGCCCGCTGCCGGATTAACAACGAAGCAAANACCGGCGTAACGCATATCTAATTCTTTTGCNAAAGCTGCTTCAGGCATTGCCGTCATACCTACGANAGTGCACCCATCTCTTTTCATTCGCTTAATTTCTGCTGCCGTTTCCAATCTTGGACCTTGAGTGACGCCATAAATACCANCCNTTTGGTGAGCAAAACCACTATTTTTAACGCTGCGAATGATCGAATCGCGTACACTGGAATCAAAGGGACTTGTAAAGTCTATATGCGTAAGGCCAATATGCTCCTCAAAAGAATGATNGCGACCCCACGTATAATCAACAATCTGATCCGGCACTACGATGTCTCCAACAGACAACTCCGGATCTATTCCCCCAACCGCATAAGTCGCAATGATACAGTCAACGCCTCGCTCTTTTAATGCCCAGATATTAGCCCTGTAATTTACTCGATGTGGTGCTATGGAATGATTATTTCCATGACGGGCAATAAATAGAATCTCTTTCTCACCCNTAATTTTGGCTGTCGCAATCGGTGATGACGTCTCACCGAATGGAGTCGTATCAGGGCTACCATCTGCCTGAATATCNGAATATACATCACTGAAACCNGTCCCCCCAATCACTCCNATCATGNTTCTGACTCTGCTTGATAAATTGAACGAAGATTTCTATACCAACCGTTGTAGTCCATGCCTCGTCCAAACAGATAAACGTTGGGGGCAGAAAGTCCTACATAGTCGGGGCGAATATTTACTGGTCGCGACCGTACCTTTTTTTCAACAAGCACAGCAATCCGAATAGACTCGGCCTCTCTTCGCAANTCTTCCACGACCGCCTCTAAAGTAATCCCCACNTCGAAGACATCATCTACTAACACAACGTGACGATCCTTCATGCATATTTGGGGCCGGGANTGAAAAATTACTTTTTCCCGTCCGACATTTTTTACGTAGCGAGTGGCGTGAATATGATCCAGTTCGAGAGGAATCGATATACGACTAATAAGATCTGCAGCAAACACCAAACCACCGTTCATTACAGCCAAAAATAGGGGNTTCTTGTCGGCGAGTTCCACGCTCATTTGAGTTGCCATCTTGCTTATAGCGAGATCGACTCTATTTGAGTTGAATAAGATTTTCGAATTTTCCGGAAGCTTCATACTCTATTCAATGCTACCCCTCTGGACTATCAGCGGGACCCATGTGCGAAGAATTGCCCTCATCTATCAAATGGACCGTTTGAGTAGGAAAGGCAATTTCAGCACCATGGCTTTCTATTATGTCAGCTATNTTCAATAAGACAGATTCCTTAATCTCATGGTATTCCGTCCAAACAATTGTTTTCGTAAATGTATAAATAAAAAAGTTAACTGACGATGGTCCAAATTCTGTGAGATTGACCATTAGCACTCGATCTTTATCAATAGAGTCATTGCCTATTAGATACGCCCTAATTCCCTCAAGTATGTCGGGTAAGACTTTAGTGTCGTCGTAACGAACTCCCACAGTTTCATAAATCCGACGGTTTAACATTCTTTCGGGATTTTCCACGGCAAGACTCGCAAAAACTGCATTGGGCACGTAGAGAGGCCTTTGATCAAAAGTTCGTATTCTAGTTAAACGCCATCCAATTTCTTCAACGGTTCCTTCTATGTCCCTGTCTGGCGAACGAATCCAATCTCCGACAGAAAATGGCCGGTCCAAAAAGATCATTAAAGCNCCGAAAAAATTAGCGAGNAGGTCCCGCGCTGCAAAACCTATCGCAATTCCNCCAATNCCNCCAAAGGCCAAAACCCCACCTATACTCACCCCAAGATTCTGCAATATTAACAACCCAGCAGTGATCAAGACTGCAGCACGAAGTAGCTTGGCAACGGCGTTAGCCGTAGTCGCATCAATTGGGTTCTCTCGGTACGAAGTGTTCGATACATTTTGTTCGACAAATCGAATAAATCGGCTCGCAAACCAAGAGATTAAAACTATAGCTGCTACCGATCGGAATGGTTCAACTATGGCCANCAAAGAGCCATCGAAAGCTAAACCCTCTCGGGCATTATGTTCCTGGGCACGCAAAAGCATNTATTCAAAAGCCCACGATATACCCAACAACCAGATACCCCAACCGAAAGGCTTTCGTGCCGCCTCCAATAACGCGTCATCGTAGGGATTCTGTGTCCTTGTTAATTGCTTAGCTACTTTGTCTAAGACCCGCTTGAGCCCGTACCGCGCAATTAACGTGACAAAAACTATCGAGAAGACCCAAAGGGCCGTCTGTCCGGGGAAACCGGTTAGTACCTCTATCATTATTCCCTCAGCTCATACACACCTTAACTAAGGTGTTTCAAAAGCGATTAATCACTCTTTNCAAAACCACACTCATCAAACATACGGATTCTATCCGACCTTTAACGAATCAGAATTCGTAAAACTACTGTATATAATCCCACATACTGTATACTTGTTCAGTACAAACAATAGGCCCGCCTTCGTGACCGTGACTACGGAAATACAAATATTGCAAGCGAAATAGGAGAGGTTCAATGAAAACCGAACACCTAACGGCTCGACAGTCAGAAGTTTTAGCTCTAATTCGGTCATATATCACTGATACCGGATACCCTCCTACGCGTGCAGATATAGCNGCTGAACTAGGATTTAAATCTCCGAATGCGGCGGAGGAACATTTGAAGGCCCTAGCCAGAAAAGGGGCAATAGAAATCATACCGGGCACTTCCCGTGGTATCCGGCTTCCCGAGTCGAGAGGATTACCAATCGTTGGAAGAGTAGCTGCCGGAAATCCAATTCTTTCGGAGGAACATATCGAAGACTTTTGTGAAATTAGCGGTAATCTTTTTCATCCATCCGCCGACTATCTTTTGAGAGTCGAAGGAAGCAGTATGAAGAACGTGGGCATAATGGATGGAGACCTGCTAGCTGTTCACAACACACCAGAAGCAAGTAATGGAGATATTNTCGTTGCAAGAATCAATGACGAGGTTACCGTCAAAAGATTCAAACAAGGAANATCAAAGACGGAATTAGTTCTTCTTCCTGAGAATGAAGATTTCGAACCCATAGTCGTGGATCTAAACAAAGATACAGTAGTTGTTGAAGGTAAGAGTGTCGGGGTNATACGACTACATTGAACCCACCAAAACTTCTCTAGCAACATGAGACACTAATACTAACTTCTGGTTCTTTTTTTTCTGGTTTTCTTTTGAGAAATACGAGAAGTCCACTTATTGTTTTCGTAGTGGGCACTCCACCCTGTCGATTTTCCGTCTTGCTCAGATGTCACATATTGCTCCCGTACCTTACGAGCAAACTTGATTACCGTTGGTATGCCATCGGGATCAAACTCGGGTGCTTCAAGCAAATAACGAAACTTGGGATCAAGTTCATTTGCGTGAACTTTAAGTTCACCGACTAATGGAGCCCTAGTTTCACGGTTCCTTGGAAATCCACTAGCTGCCAAAAAAATACCGGCCGCACCATCCCTTAAAACATAATGATCTTCTACTGTTTTACACTTCAATTCTGGCATGGGAACTGGGTCTGCTTTCGGAGGAGCTGCCTCACCATTTCTCAACAATTTTCTGGTATTTTTACAATCTACGTTAGAACAACCGAAATACTTCCCAAAACGACCCGATTTTAATTCCATATCCTCGCCACATTTATCGCATTCAAGGATAGGTCCGTCATAGCCTTTGATCTTAAACTCGCCTTTCTCAATCTCGAAGCCATCACAATCTGGGTTATTTCCACACACATGTATCTTTCGCGTTTCGTCTATNAGATAGCTATCCATCACGGTATTNCATTTGGGGCAACGACGCTTTATGCGNAGCAGTTTGCTTTCGCCATCTTCATCTTGGTCTATATCGACAGCCTCATCACCGCTAATTAAATTTTTCGTATGTTTACAGCGCTCCTTTGGAGGAAGGTTGTATCCTGAACATCCCAAGAAAACACCCGTGCTTGCCGTCCGCAATTGCATCATGCGTCCACATTGATCTTTGTCACACACGATATCCGTGGAAGTCGGGCTATTTGCGCGCATCCCAGATTCAGCCTCGTTAGCTTTCACTAGGTTTTCCGAAAAATCACCGTAAAAATCGCCAAGCATCTGCTTCCAATCTCGATTTCCCGAGGCAACCTTATCTAAACCGTTTTCCATTTCCGCGGTAAATGAATAATCCATCAAGTCGTCAAAATTTTCGATCAATCGATCTGTTACTAATTCACCAATTTTCTCAGCATAAAAGCGACGNTTCCTAAGACTTACGTATCCACGATCTTGAATAGTGGAAATAATGGAAGCGTATGTAGATGGCCTACCTATTCCGCGTTTCTCGAGCTCTCTAACAAGACTTGCTTCACCATATCTCGCCGGAGGTTTGGTAAAGTGTTGAAACGCATTTGCTTCGACCAATTCGAGATTTTCATCCACCTTCAAAGCAGGAAGAGTTACCTCATCTTCCTTCCGTGACGTCGGTGGCAGCACCTTTGTATACCCTTCAAACTGGATAATCCGCCCTCGAATGCGAAGCTCAAATTCAGATGCGCCCACCGTATAAGTGGTACTGAGATATTTTGCCGGAACCATTTGGCATGCCAAAAACTGACGACGTATCAAATCATACAAACGCAATGCGTCAGGCTCCTGGCCTGTTATTTCATTCTCCGTAACATCTACCGATGTCGGTCTGACCGCCTCATGTGCCTCTTGGGCATCCGCCTTCACNGCATAAACATTTGGTTTTTCTGGGACATATTGTGCCCCAAANTCNTNTTTCAAATGACTTCTAGCAGCAGAAATCGCATCGGCTGANAGGTTTGTGGAATCCGTTCNCATGTATGTGATTAACCCAGCTTCGTACAAACGTTGGGCCAATGTCATGGTTTTTCGAACACTGAAACCCAATCTGGTTGAAGCTGATTGTTGTAATGTTGAAGTAATAAATGGTGCCGAAGGACGACTGCTAGTCGGTCGCTCATCTTTAGAGAGCACCTGAAAGCTAGACTTTTTCAGTGTAGAAATCGCTTGATCCGATTGTTCGGAATTCGAAGGTCGAAAATTTAAGCCCTTTTCCTTAACCACCTGAAATCTATAATTCTCAAATGCATCCTTGGCTTTCAGATGGCAATAGGCTTCCCAGTATTCTTCTGGATCGAACGCTCTAATTTCTCGTTCTCTATCGACCAAAAGTCGCACTGCTACTGATTGCACGCGGCCCGCCGATAGACCCCGGGCTACCCTATTCCACAACAAAGGCGATACTTCAAATCCAACTACNCGATCCAAAAACCTTCGGGCTTGTTGAGCATCAACCATATTTTGATCNATTTCACCGGGCNCTTCGAATGCNTCCTTAATTGCTTTTTCCGTAATTTCATTAAACACCACTCTCCTATAGCGCCCGGAATCACCACCAAGAATCTCTTTTAAGTGCCAGGCAATAGCCTCTCCCTCTCGATCCAAATCCGTAGCTAAGAATACNGCGTCNGANGTTTCAGCAACTTTCCGAAGTTCGGCTATAACTTTTTCTTTCCCCGGTAAAATTTCGTACGTTGCCTTCCAGCCTGCATCTGGATCAATCCCCATTCGACGTACCAATTGCTTGCGGGCTCTTTTTTTCTTATATGTTTCTTTCTGCTTAGGCGATAGTTTCCTAGTCTTTGCCGCTTCTTTAGCCCGAGCCTTTGGATCAACTNTCTTTCGCCCACTTGTCGGCAAATCACGAACATGCCCGACACTTGATTTCACAACGTATTCTTTGCCCAGATATTTATTAATCGTGCGGGCTTTAGAAGGGGACTCTACGATTACTAGTGAACGGGCCATGCTTTTCCAATAAGGTTTTGTTTTGTATGTAGCAACTGAATCGTATTAGTGGTCGGTTGCTGCGTCGGCGCCATATATACGGAGCGCCGAAGATACAGTCAACCAAAGAAATACCAACTGTATTCGAGAAAGTAGTTTCTTTATCCATGAAAGAAAAAGAGTTTTTGGTCNTAATACACTCAAATGTCTTGANTTTTTGCGATATCAGATAGGGTTTTTTTCATTCTTTCTACATATAAATCGGGAGACTGATTACCAAAAGCTTCTTTACCCTTCCATGCCACGAACTCATTAGTGACTTCCAATGCTAAGCATTTTTCTGGCAGTTCCATCATCGCCTTTTCCAACCGCTCCCAATAATTATCCATAATTGGCAGTGTGTCTTCTCCCAAACCTTCCCAAACCCACCCTGTCAGTGGTGACGGCACGTATCCCACAACCACATTTTTGCTTTTGTAGATAATCCAAGTCGATGCGCGCTCGTNGGGCTTATCCAACCTAAGCCGATAAACAGTACTTTCCACCGTCGGAGATCTAACAATACCGGAGGGCGAAACAAACTCCTCTCGTTCGAGACTAAAATCGGGTAGCGTTTCAACACTCACACGCATTCCTACCTTCCGAGCCAGTAGGCGAGCCTTGGACTGCCTTCTTTCTCGTTTGGTCGGCATCAGGTATACGACCGGGCCAATTAAAGCCGCCATAATCAATATTATAATTAACCAGAACACCGCTTAACCTCTTCAGAGCCTTTTAATAAAAACCAAGTTTTAACGATTTCTCGACGAACCATATTGAGACGCTTTCCCTCGTAGGGTATGTTGAACGTAAGTCATTGCCGGAGGCAACTATGAGCCAATACTCTAGTGTTCTTCTTGCTGTAGATTTAACTGAAGAGTGTAAACCGGTAGCTAGCCGGGCTCAGCTAATTGTTGAAGCGACGGAAGGTANTTTGCATATCATTCATGTGATTGAACCCCTGAGTCTTGCNTACGGTGGGGATATTCCTATGGACCTATCAGCAGTGCAAGATCAGATACATGAACAAGCAAAGTCGCACTTAGCCGAGTTCGCTAACAAAATAGGTGTGCAAGAAGCCAATCAGCACTTAGTTTTTGGAAGGCCTGATAGTGAAATCCATCGCGTAGCCGAGGAAGTACGTGCCGATTTAATCGTCGTAGGCAGTCATGGAAGACATGGTTTGGCGTTACTCTTGGGATCGACTGCAAATGGTGTACTACATGGCGCAAACTGTGACGTGCTTGCTGTACGAGTAGGTGACGATCGTCCAACNCANCAGTAATCGATCCCGACTAAGCCGCTTCCTGAGAAAACTACTTTTACTTCAGGTTTCTTACCTGTGTTTCTTAAATATCAATACAAATGCTACGGAAACTTACAACAATCGTATCGAATATAAACAGGCTCTTTACGCTCTAGAAACTGGCCAATTAAGCTCCTATAGAAAAATCCGTAAACGTATAGACGACGACTATGCCCTAGTCCCCTATTTAGATTACCAATATAAGTTACGGAACCTTTCGTCGGTAAATCGATCTGAAGCGTTGGCACTACGAAACCAATGGAAAGAACTACCGATTGGCGAACGCTTTTTTACTCGATGGCTTAGATTTCAAGTACGCAANGGCAGGTGGGAAGAAGCACTCTCACATGGTAGGGAAAAGCTATCAACGAAAGAATCTTGTCTCTTCTTACATGCTTTATACCAAAATGGTGACAAAAACGAAGCCCTGGATATGGTCGCTCCATTATGGATTGTTGGGAAATCTCAAGACAAAGCCTGTGATCCTATCTTTGCCAAATGGATTACGTCTGGACGCTTAACCGAGGAAATCGCTTGGCAAAGGCTGCAATTAGCACTGGACAATAACTCCTCTGTACTGGCTCGCTATCTATTGAGATTTTTTAACGAGCATCGCAAAGAGGCAGAGTCATATNTAAATGCTCATTACCGACCCGCAAACNTATTGAAGCCAAAACAATTTTCAGACAACAGATGGGGNAGAGAGGCACTAAGCAACGGTTTGCTGCGCTATGGAAAATCGCACCCCGAGGAAACTAAGAGAATTTGGGACACATATCTAAATATTTTTTCTTTTTCCGATAAAGAAAAAAATATTGTCGAGGGAGAGCTAGCGGTCTTACTAGCTAAATCTGGAGAAATCCCCTTGGAGGTCAATGAAAGTTTCTCTCCCTCAACTATCGAGTTAATTGCTAACGAAACCATCGCCACACTAGACCCTAAAACAATGATCGTTTGGATAGAATCGCTACCAAAGGACTATCAGGCAAAGGCAAAATGGAGGTATTGGCTAGGCAGAGGCTTAACGAATACAGGCGATAAACGGGGTATTGATATTCTAAAAGAACTCGCAAAGGAAAGGACCTATTACGGCTTTTTAGCTGCCCACGATCTAGGAATCGAGCCTTCCTTAAACGAGAGTCTGCCTGGAACAGAACCACTTCGAGTCAGCGCTTTAGCAGCCGTGGTGCGCTTGACGGAGTTGTACGCCGTAGAAGACTTCACTAATGGACGAAGAGAATGGTTACATCTGGACGAAAAATTAGCACTCGCCGACAAAGCTGCTTTGATCGAGTACCTTTCTCAAATCGGATGGCTTGATCTAGCTATCATCGCTGCCAATCGAGCAGAACTGACCGATCTTCTACAAGTGCGTTTTCCAACCCCATATCTCGAGACGTTTCGCCGTCATGCCTTCCAAACAAGTATTCCAGTAAATTTCTTGATAGCGGTCGCTCGACAAGAAAGTGCGTTCAACTCCACGGCTGTCTCTTCTGCGAACGCACTCGGATTAATGCAACTTTTGCTACCTACCGCTCAACAAACCGCAAACCGTATTCGCTTTAAGAAACCCACTCGCTCCCATCTCTTCGATCCAAGAATCAATATCAAATTAGGGTCTCATCATTTGGCAGGATTAATGCGTCAATTTGGTGATAATCGTGTACTTGCGGCAGCCGCCTACAACGCAGGAGCAAGACGTGTCACTAATTGGCAAAAGAAGTCGAGAGGATTACCTACCGTCGCTTGGATCGAAACCATTCCTTTTAAAGAAACTCGAAACTATGTGAAAAATGTAATCGCATTTAGTTACGTCTACTCCGCACGACTTGGTATCCACCAGCCTGTTTGGAGCGTTCACGAACGCTATATACCGTGAAAGATTCATTAATCGATATTGGTGCCAACCTTACCGACGCCTCCTTTATCCAGGACATTGAATCTGTGATAAATAGAGCCCAAGAAAATAATATTTCCCATATCATCGTTACAGGAACGAGCGTTCAGGAAACTCGCCGCGCTCTAGATCTAGTCTCNAAATATCCTCAATACTTAAGCGCCACAGCCGGANTTCATCCGCACGCGGTCGACGCAACGAGCNCTTCATGGGTTGAAGACCTNACTTTGTTAGCACGAGACTCTAGGGTAGTTGCTCTTGGAGAAATGGGCTTGGACTATTACAGAGATTACACTAGCAGACGTAAGCAACAAGAAGTCTTTGAGAAGCAACTGGAACTAGCAAACGAAATCGAACTACCCGTATTCATTCATGACCGAGATTCAGGAAATGATGTACTTAATTCCTTAAGGAAACATAGGCCTAAATTCTGCGTCGTGCACTGTTTCACAGGCAGCGAGGAACTTCTGGACGCTTATCTAGCGGAGGGCTACTACATAGGCATAACTGGTTGGGTATGTGACGAAAGACGTGGCCAAGAACTCAGCCTGCTAATCCGACGGATTCCGTTGAACCGATTAATGATCGAAACAGACTCTCCGTATTTGATACCCCGCACTATTGAGCCACGCCCAAAAAACAGGAGGAATGAACCAGCTTATCTACAATACATCGCTCAAAAGGTAGCTCAGTGCCTCGATGTGTCTGTTGAAGAAGTAACCAGCAGGACATCAGAAAACGCGATGCATTTCTTTTCTCTTAAAAATCTGTAAATTTTTCCCGTAATTGAAGAAAATCTTTTTCATTAAACGGCCACCGAAGCTCAATATCACCGCACAAAACCACGGGAATAGAATCACCGTACGACTCTATTAAGGCATCATTTGTACTAATATCAACGAGCTCTAAAGAACATCCAGCTAATATCTTTGAATCAAGAATTAGATCTAGTGCGTCATCACAAAGGCTACATCCAGTGGTCATTAAAAGAGATATCGGTTTCATATTGCCACCCTGCATTCCCAGAGAATTATTTACAATTCAACGTTATTTTTATCTCTGATGAAGTATTCTCGGCCGTCATGACCTACTTCGTATATTATCTGCTTATTGTTGCAGGCTCCTGCCTATCTACTGTTGGTTTACTACTTTGGAACGCCCATGATTTCGAAACATTTGGCATTCTTATGAGCGATGGATGGAGAATTCATCCGGTACACATACTCATTCTGGGCGTGTCAATGACCGTTCCAGCGATCTGGGAAATATTTCAACGCAGTAATGGAAAATCTCCACGCGATGACTGATTCCCGTGTCTACATCAACAAGATTCATTCCGGCGACCGTAAGGAAATAATTGAACTTGCTAATTCGAGTATAGGCCTTCACCAACCCTGGATATCAGCGCCAATTAACTCGAGTATGTTTAAACAATATCTCAAAAGAATATCTCAGAATGATCACGAGGGAATCGCTATCCGTTTGGAAGCTGACAATCAAATTGTTGGTGTCATTAATATCAATAACATCGTGAGAGGCTCTTTTCTAAGTGCATCCCTTGGTTACTACGTAAGTAAACTCCATCAAGGCCATGGATATATGACAGAAGCTTTGAACGCTGTTACCCAGTTTGCTTTTCGGAACATGGGTCTGCATCGGGTTGAAGCGAATATACAACCGAGTAACCAAAGATCTAGAAATTTAGTACAACGTTGCGGATTTGAGTTTGAAGGCTTATCGAAAAAATTTCTCTACATCAANGGTGAATGGAAAGACCACGAACGTTGGGCCATAGTAGATACACGATCAACNATGGATGNCATTGCACACNTATCATGAATCCTTTCGGCTCCTGGAAATCGCCCATTACCGGTAAAGCCATCACGACAAGTGTTGTCGGTTTAAGCGAACTGAAAACGAATCAACAATCGATATTCTGGTTAGAAAGTCGGCCACAAGATAATGGACGAAATGTCCCCGTTCGGTTCTTACAAGGGGGAAAACAAGATCTCATCACCGACGAGTTCAGTGCTCGCAGCAGAGTTCACGAATACGGGGGTGGCGCATACTGCATCGGAGCTGGAAATATATATATCGTCAATTCGGCCGATCAGAATATTTATAAAATCAATCTGGAAGACCGATCAGAATATACACAAATAACAGATAGTGATGACACGGTTCGATATGGAGATTTGCTATGGGATCCTCATCGCGAATTGATATTTGCCGTCCGCGAAACACATCCAAATCAAACCAACGACTTCCATGAGCCTGTTAACGATCTCGTGATTATAAATCCACTAACACGCATCATCCAATCTGTAGCACAGGGGCATGACTTTTACTCCTCGGCAGCGATATCGCCTAATGGAGATAAGCTGGCCTACCTCGCATGGGATCATCCGAACATGCCTTGGGACGGAACTCAATTATTCATATCGGAACTAAAAAAAGACGGTACAACGTCCAATTTAACTCTAGTCGCAGGAGGGACGGAAGAGTCAATTTTCCAACCAACGTGGATCACNAAAGATAGATTGATTTATGTTTCAGATATAAGTGGATTTTGGAATCTGTATTCCTACGACAATTCGGGCGTTTTTTGTATTACGGAGGACTCGGCCGAATATGGACTAGCCCAATGGCAACTAGGAACCCNTTCTTTTGCACCTATTAGCTCCCGCTTTTTGGTATCAAACAGAATAGAAAACAATCGTGAAGCACTTGTGATCGTAGATATAGAGCAGGGACTAGTTAGTCCTCTGGACAACAACTACGCTTCTTATGGGTCGCTCTCAATCNCCAATGGAACCATAGCTTTTATAGCAAACAACGGACGTATGTTTTCCGAGATTGTAACCCTCGAGCTNTCAAAACGGGAAATAACAACACGTGCCACAGCAGGAACATTACCNTTTTCANAACANTACATTTCGACACCGGAACAAATTTGCTTCAGGAATAAAAATCACCAAGACGTCTATGGGAATTTCTATATACCTACGAACCCTGAGGAACAGTTTGAAAATGGTNCTGAAAAACCCCCACTACTGGTGATTAGTCACGGCGGTCCTACCTCGCGATCCAGCAATTCATTAAATCTTAGAATTCAATACTACACCAGTCGCGGCTGGGCAGTCCTCGATGTGGATTACGGCGGCAGTANCGGTTTCGGACGCGATTACCGGAAACGTCTNGACGGTAATTGGGGAAACGTGGATGTCGATGATTGCATTGCCGGAGTCAAATATCTAATTACCGAAGATCTAATCGATCCCAATCGCGTCGCTATTCGAGGGGGAAGCGCAGGCGGATACACGACACTAAAAGCGCTGGTTAGCTCAAACACGTTCAGTGTTGGGGCGAGTCACTACGGAATCGGNGACCTTCGCGCTCTAGCAAATGATACCCACAAGTTTGAATCTCGCTATCTCGAAGGACTAGTAGGAGATAATTTATTCGAAAGNTCACCCATAAACTATGTGGATGAATTCAGCTGCCCAGTTATTTTCTTACAAGGCTCTGAAGACCGCATAGTCCCGGCAAATCAAGCGGAATTAATGTTTGAAGCNATCTCTAGACAGGGGATTGCGGCAGCCTATCTTCTTTTTGAAAAAGAAGGACACGGGTTTCGTAAATCTGAAAACATTATTCGCGCCATTGAAGCCGAATATCTNTTTTTTGCACGAACCCTTGGTTTCCAGCCTGCTGACGACCTGACCAAAAGTTTGAACGATGCCAAATTTTCGAAACATGACTAAATTTTGTCTGACGGTACGCTACGAAAAATCGGATACCAATCATGATTTGTTATGAATAAGCCGAACCGANTCGCAATTCTCTCTGGCGGTTCTTCTGCTGAAGCTGACGTTTCCAGATCTTCAGCAGAGCAGATAGGTAATGCACTCGCGGCCAATCACGAGGTAAAAATANTCGAATTGGAAAGCGGATTAACAGCGCAGTTACTAGATTATGAAGCCGATGTGGTTTTCCCGGCATTACATGGAAGTCCNGGTGAAGATGGGAGTGTACAAGGTTATCTTGAAATTCTTGAAATTCCGTATGTTGGCAGCGGCGTACACGGGTCAGCGCTTGCTATGGACAAACATGCCGCTAAACAAATCTTCAAGTGTGATGGTCTNCCCATNCTTGACCACNTNCTCATTCANAGAGACAAANNCCGNCCNNACNCTTCAACTATACGCGCTAGGCTCGGACCCAATGTCGTGATCAAACCAATTTCCGAGGGTTCCGCAATAGGCGTTACAAGGGTCACCCATGGTGATGATCTCAATAGATTACTGATCGAATCGCTAAATGAGCATGACAGCTTACTAATAGAGCCATACTTTCAAGGTAAAGAAATCACCGTAGGGGTACTCGACCTATTCGATAAACCAGTCTTGCCCCTACCGGTAGTTGAAATCGTTCTTTCAAAGGACGAGTGGTATAACTTCGAAAATCGGTATAAAGAAGGGGCTAGTACGCATCAAATTCCGCCCGTTGGAATGACAAATACATTGCTATTAAAACTTCAAGAAATAGCTCTATCAGCCCACAAGCTGTTAAACCTACGTGATTTATCGCGAACCGACTTCTTAGTTAATGACGTTGGTGAAGTCGCCCTACTGGAAGTCAATACCATCCCTGGTATGACTCCCACAAGCCTATATCCGGATGCAGCAAGTGCAATAGGAATAGAATTTCCATCCCTCGTTAGCAAACTCGTGCAAAGTGCTTGGGACAGAAAAAGAAGCGGGCAATGAGCCCGCTTTAAATTTCAGCCAAGATACGAACTAAAGGGTGTACCCGCTTTCGTTGTGTTCAACAAGATCTAACCCTTGTTGCTCTTGTTCTTCACTAGCTCTCAATCCGGTTATCGCATCAACCACCTTCAGTATTATGAACGTCAAGACAGCTGTATAGATAAGAACAGAAATGACTCCCAAAAATTGAATACCTAATTGAGAACCAATATTGATGTCCTCTTGACCAGAAAAGACACCCAGAGCATTACTAGCAAATATGCCTGTCAGCATCGTACCGAGTATCCCACCAACTCCGTGGACAGGGAAAACATCCAAAGAGTCATCAATCTTCAGTTTCTGTTTCATATAATTCGTAGCGAAGAAACAAACCGTACCAGCAGCAAGCCCTATAACTAGAGCACCTGCCGGACCTACCGTACCAGATGCCGGAGTAATCGTTCCTAGTCCTGCCACCATACCGGTAACTGCCCCTAATGCACTCGGCTTCCCATATTTAATCCATTCGATGCACATCCATGTGAATGCGCCAACAGCAGCCGATATATGAGTAACAGTAATAGCCATCGCAGCATCACCATTTGCTGCTAGCGCACTACCACCGTTAAAACCAAACCAACCGACCCAAAGCATCGCCGCACCAGCTATAGTGAGAGTCATGTTGTGAGGCGGCATAGGTTGATCCGGAAATCCTCGTCTCTTCCCTATAACGATTGCAGCGACCAGAGCTGCAGTACCTGCCGTCATATGTACAACCGTTCCACCCGCAAAATCTAATAATCCGGCGTTAAGTAACCAACCGTTACCACTCCACACCCAATGGACTATCGGGCAGTACACGAAAAGCACCCAAAGCGCTGTGAATAACAACACGGAGGAAAACCGTGTTCTTTCTGCAAATCCACCCACAATAAGAGCTGGTGTAATAATCGCAAAGGTCAATTGGAAAGTAGAAAAAATTGACTCTGGAATAGTTCCTGAAACCGTTTCTTCCTGGACACCAGCATGCAAAAAGTTACTAAGTCCACCAATGAACTCGCCACCCAGAAATCCAATCGAAACTCCGGGACTAAATGCGAGACTGTATCCGACCACCAACCAAATAATCGTGACAAGACACGTAATAGCAAAACACTGCAATAGAACACTCAGCACATTTGCACTGCGAACTAACCCCCCGTAAAACAGTGCTAGTCCCGGAATCGTCATAAAAAGTACCAACGCAGTCGTGGTTAATATCCACGCCGTATCCCCACTTGATAATTCATCTGCATTAGCAATCGGTGCGATGCACGCAATCGCTACGCAGAGCCATCGATAAAACCGACCCATCTTCACCCCTCCACATTGGGTTTAGACCCAACGTATAAATATATTTTTATTGCATCTAGGATTTTTCTCTCCTAGTGCTCTTGGAGACTACACAAATGCACTACGCCCTACCACTTGAATAGCAGCCCCTTTTTATTCTTTTATTGACTTAATTCTTTTTTGATAAGGTCGATAATCGCTGGACCTTGGTAGATGAAAGACGTGTAGATTTGCAACAAATCAGCTCCAGCAGCCAACATTTCCCTCGCATCCTGCGGAGTCGAAATGCCACCAACCCCTATAATCGGATAACCCCGTCCAACCAAGTCTCGGATCGCAGACACAGTTTCAAGTGTTTTCTCGAACAAAGGAACGCCACTTAGGCCCCCTGTTTCGGATTGCCACCGACTGACGAGATTGTTTCTGGAAACAGTAGTATTGGTCGCGACAATTCCGTCTATTCCAGAATCTTGTGAAACTGTCACCAAATTTTTAAGTTCCTTCCCCGAAAGGTCCGGCGCCAATTTAACGAACATAGGAACCCGCCTACCGCAACGCTCCGTTAGAGTGTCTCTATGCATGTTTAAGGCAACTAGAAATTTTTCGGATTCGTGAATTCCCTGCAATTTTCTCAAATCTGGTGTATTGGGAGAGGATATGTTGATGGTCAAATAATCTGCTAGGGGATACGCGCGATCCAAACAAATTCGATAGTCCTCGACCGCCAGCTCATTGGTGGTGGACTTATTCTTTCCCACATTGATCCCGATCGGCACACCAACTTTTTCTCGACATAAAGAGAGTCTCCGCACAACAGTATCGATACCGTCATTATTGAAACCCATCCGATTAACAAGAGCCTGATCGTGCTCCAGCCTAAAAAGCCGAGGTCTTGGATTACCTTCTTGCTTCAGAGGAGTTACGGTTCCTATTTCCAAAAAACCAAAACCAAGTGCAGCGAGCCCTTTGGCTGCTACCGCATTCTTGTCGAAGCCAGCCGCTAAACCTAGTCGATTATTAAACGAGACTCCCGCCACCTGAATAGTCTCTGACGTATTCCTACCTCTGGCTAAGCTTCCGTAGAATTGCAATAGTTTGAGAACCACTTCGTGGGCAACCTCGGGACCGAGAAAAAAAAGCGCTTGCCTGATTAGATAATACATTCTTCTATCCTTAACACTTCAAACTAACCAAATAGCTCTCTTTACGGTGTCATATCAATCGTAGGACAATCCAAGCAAACAACTGGGATAAATCATTTCTACAGACATGTGCTGCTTTAGCGACGAAATGATCGACATTCATTAATCTCTACTCATCGAACAACCAAACAACTATACAATAGCTAATACGAAAATTTGGAGTTGGCCTCGCCATTGAAATGTAATGACATCAAACCTACTCAACCGTTTTGAAACCCTCAAAGAGTGGCTAAATGGACGCGTCATTGGTCAACAAAGTCTGGTAAACCGCTTGTTACTCGCGTTGCTTTGTGGTGGCCATCTGATAGTTGAAGGAGCTCCGGGACTCGCGAAAACGAGGGTTATAAAAGAACTTGCCAAGGGCATTGAGGGTGATTTCCACCGGATTCAATTTACTCCCGACTTACTACCTAGTGACGTCACTGGTACCGAAATATTTCGGATGGAAGAAGGATCTTTTCATTTTCAGCAAGGACCTATTTTTCACAACCTCGTTCTCGCGGATGAAGTCAATCGTGCCCCCGCAAAAGTACAATCAGCTCTATTGGAAGCGATGGCAGAAAAACAAGTAACTATCGGCAGAGAAACCTACCCATTACCAAACCTATTTCTAGTAATGGCAACTCAAAATCCCATAGAACAGGAAGGCACCTACCCTCTTCCTGAAGCACAACTCGACAGATTTCTAATGCACGTCAAAGTAGATTATCCGTCTGCTGCGGATGAAAAATCGGTTTTAAATATTGTCCGTAATGANTTTATTCATGGAGCGGAATCAATAATATCACCCACAAAATTGGCTGAATCAGAAATCATGTTAGCNCGNNGAGAGCTAAACACGATTCATATGGAAGAGTCGATCGAGAANTACATTGTAGAACTAGTAAACCGAAGTCGAGGCGAGATAGACGGGGTAGATTACGGTGTGAGTCCGAGGGCAACGATAGCCTTGGACCTATGTGCGCGAGCCCAGGCCTGGTTGCAGGCCAGAGATTTTGTCACACCCGAGGACATTCAAACTGTCATCAATGACGTATTCCGTCACCGTTTAATATTAACCTACGAAGCAACCGCCAGAGGAATAACGGCCGATTCGGTAACCAATGAATTAATTAACACAGTCCCTGTTCCTTAATCATCGATTAGATTTCTAGATGGATGGTTGATTAGCAATGTTATCAGGCACAACGATTGAACTTCAGGAACTAATCGACCTTCGGTCACAAGTTCGATTCAATAAACGACGCTCCAGAACTGCTTCTATAAGCGGGTCTAAACTAACTAAAATAAAAGGGCGTGGCGTGGATCTCGATGAAGTACGTCTNTATCACACCGGAGACGATGTACGAAATATCGACTGGAAGGTCACAGCACGAAAAAACAAACCACACACCAAGATATTTCGAGAAGAACAAGAACGGCCAACCTTAATAGTAGTTGACGAGACAANGTCTATGTTTTTCGGAAGTCAAATTCGATTCAAATCTATTGCAGCCGCTGAAATCTCTGCACTTATCGCTTGGCAGGCACTGGAGGCTAACGACCGAGTAGGCGCAATAGTGGTCAACGATGGGCATTTGAGTATTACCAAACCGCGCAGAAGCGGAGTGACGGTCACTCACTGCCTCTCTGAGATAGCTCAGAGTGCAAATGCTTTANNCGCACAGATTGCTTTACGTCAAGTTAATTCAGATTCATGGTCATCCGTTCCAGAAAGTATCAACAACGTAGCGCGATCAAATTATCGCATCGTAATCATCAGTGACATGGTATCTCTGAGCGAATCAACACTATCAAAGGTCCTTCGACTATCCCGAAGAAATAGAGTCGAAATATTTCTCGTATATGACAATCTGGAGCGGACCTTACCACCGGCAAATAGATATATTGTGGAAGATTNGGAAGAACGTGTGAGTTTTGACACTGGAGACCAAAAATTAAGGGCCTCGTATCGGGAACGTTTCGATAAAAGGGTCACCGAACTTGTTGATAAATGTCGTTCCCATCGCGTTGAATNTACAAAGNTTCCAACTNACATGCCGATAACCCAGCTGCTTATCTAATGGACTCTAACATACTGAGTCAACTACGTGATCTTCACGAGCCTTTGCCACCTGATTCATGGCCCCCTACTATTGGCTGGTGGCTCGCACTAGNGCTCGTCATCATTGNGACCAGTTTNGGAATTAATTGGTGGCGTNCCCGTCGAGCCAAGTTCCTTCCGTACAAAATTGCAATACAAGAAGCGTCCGAACTAAAAAACAATCTCTTGAATAACCATACGAATGAAAAAAACTATGTGAATTCCATTAATGAACTTCTCAAAAGGTTGGTGGTTCATATCGAAGAATCGGAGGATGCACCACGATTGCACAGCGACGAGTGGNTACACTTTTTAGCCAAACGTTTCGAAGAACCTCGATTTACCGGACCCCAAGGCCGTGCCTTAGGATCCCTGCGCTACTCCAAAGAAACTTTAGATATTAATAAATTACCCAAACTCATTCACGAGACCCTCAAAAGCGCTTACAAGACCCGTCCAAAGAATACCGTACAATCTCTTGTANCAAAGACCGAAAATNAATATTGAATTCATCTGGCCCTACGCAGCCATACTANCAATCCTACCTTTTATNATTCGACGGNTCNTTNCCGCTGAGCCTGATAAACAAGCTGCTCTGACCGTTCCCCAAGCANATGCCTTCAAGATTGAGTCAGAANACGGACTNATAACGTCGACTTCGGTNTTTCGTTATGCCGTTCTTTGGATGGCCTGGATCTTCTTGATACTGGCNCTCTGTCGACCNCAGATAATTGGGGAGTCTGTCAGCCTTCCCACTAGTGGTCGCGATCTAATGTTAGGGGTCGACATTTCGGGAAGCATGAGTACTGAAGACATGCAACTCAGAGGGAACCAAGTCACACGCTTGTCAATCGTTAAAGGCGTGGTNAGTGATTTCATATCCAACCGAAGCGGTGATCGCGTCGGTTTAATTCTCTTTGGTACCAACGCTTACGTTCAAGCACCTTTAACATTCGACTTAAAAACCGTGGAAAAGTTATTAATCGAGGCTCCTGTCGGCATCGCCGGGGGAAAAACAGCGATTGGAGANGCCATTGGANTGGCAACAAAAAGATTAAAAGATAGGCCATCCGAAAATCGAGTATTGATTCTACTGACGGATGGCTCAAACAATGTTGGCGAGTTATCTCCACAAAAAGCTGCTGCATTGGCNAAGGATATTGGTGTCCGAATTCACACAGTAGGTGTTGGGGCCGACGAATTAGAATTACGCAGCCTTTTTGGATTCGGACGAAGAATGGTAAATCCTTCAGCAGACTTAGATGAAGAAACCTTGAGAAACATAGCCGANACTACNGGCGGCAACTACTTTCGTGCCGCCGATACAGAGACCCTTGTAGGTATATACGACGAAATTAATAAGCTGGAACCCGTGGAACAAGATGAGGAGACTTTCCGTCCTACAAAAGCGCTTTACTATTGGCCGTTAGCGATAGCTACTGTATTGATATTTTCTCTATTTTTCTGGAGACGTGAACTTGCATGAATTTGTAGAATTTCACTTTTTGCGTCCCTACTGGCTGGNGGGGATACTCATTCTCATTCCAGCGCTATATACCATTCGACAACGTACTGTTAGGGCCAATAAATGGAAAGACGCTATCGATCCTGAATTGCTTTCAGTACTTATCAGTCCATCAGATGTTCGCAGTAATTTAATCAAGCTAACCCTAGCGACTATCGGATTCGTTCTAGCTTTCATCGCTTTATCTGGTCCCACATGGGAACGTAAACCCAGTCCCGTTGAACGACAAAACGACCCGCTTGTTGTTATCTTGGATTTGTCATTGAGCATGTATGTGCAGGACATTACCCCCTCACGTATCGAAAGGGCCAAATATAAAATTGCCGATATTTTGGCACAACGGGCGGAAGGNTTTACCGGTCTAATCGTATACGCGGGCGACGGACATGTAGTGACTCCATTGACCGATGATGTTGGAACAGTCAACAACCTTCTAACCGCACTCCATCCAGGCATGATGCCAATACACGGTAGCAAACCGCAGAGCGCAGTAGAGCTGGCTAGAGAATTGTTTACTAATTCTGGATTTCAACAAGGACGAATCCTTTTAATTACTGACGGTATCGATCGCGTTTCCGAAATCGTTGATTTGGCGCATCCTGACTACCCCATATCAATTCTTGGTGTAGGAACCATAGAGGGCGGGTATTTCCCCAAAACCATTTCGGATGAAATTCTGCAAGTATTACAAACCGATGTTTCTGATGCCAAGCCTCAACTGGACGAAGCCAGGCTCACCTCCCTGTCCCAGTCATTATACGGAAAATATCATACGCTTTCTGCGGACTCTGCAGACTTAGAGTATCTTTTGTCCACTAACATGCTTATAAGGGATGACACGACACCGATTGAACGGGAATTTGATACTTGGTCCGACATCGGCTACTGGCTCATTGTTCCCATATTCTTTTTAGCGCTCGCCCTATTTCGTAAAGGCNCCATTGCNGTCATCGTTTTAAGTATCGGATATCCGGCTGATGCAGATTGGTGGGCTGACCTGTGGTGGAGCAGGGATCAACAAGCGTATCGCGAGCTTAAAGCTGGNCAAATCGAAAACGCNAGNCNGTTGTTTGAAGACTCNAAGTGGCGTGGCGTCACAAAATATCGAGAAGAGGATTTCGGGTCGGCCATTGACCTTTTCA
This sequence comes from Gammaproteobacteria bacterium, assembly GCA_002708205.1. Classification (GTDB taxonomy): domain Bacteria; phylum Pseudomonadota; class Gammaproteobacteria; order Pseudomonadales; family Azotimanducaceae; genus UBA11889. Next base: position 9,441 of record PAMR01000041.1, on the reverse strand, counting down.
ATTTAGACGCTAGTCCAACTGGGAACTACAATCTCGGCAACGCGTTAGCCAAAGATCAAAGATACGAAGAGGCTATAGCTGCTTATCAAAGGACTTTGAATCAAGAACCACAGCATGACGACGCTATTCATAATAAAGCTCTAGTAGAAGAGCTATTGAAAGAACAACAAGAGCAGCAACAAAATTCATCATCGGAAAGTCAGGATGAAAATCAGGAATCCGGATCGGATCGCCAAGAATCAGAGTCCAACTCGACGCAGGAATCAGAAGAAACGGCTTCGAAGACGGATACAGAGAATGCTTCAGAAGAGAATACANACGAGACCGAATCATCCAGCACNGACGATCAGAACNCAACAGCCGACTCTGAGGCAGAAGAAAGATCGGATGCGAATGAGCAGTTATTGCGCAAAATACCTGATAATCCAGGCGGCCTGTTAAGAAATAAATTCAAGCACGAAACCAACGTTCGATTACAAAATGGCGAGTTACGACGAAATNCTCGAGACAAGATTTGGTGAACAAGAAATATNTAATCTTTTATATGCTGTTATTCACTATNCCGACCTATAGTGACATAGGTGCTTTTGTCGAGAATAATAATATCGACGAAACACAGACAATCCGCCTAGTCGTTCAAACCACTAATCCCATGGCAGAGGAACCGGACTGGAGCGATATAGAANGGGTATTTGAAATAGTCGGCAAATCTTCGAACACTCGGATATCCACGGTGAATGGCCGAATAACNTCTATCGCAGCCTGGACTCTAAATTTACGACCCCCCGGNATAGGAACATTTTTGATACCTTCCATTGCAGTCNGTGACGAATTGACATCGCCCATCGAGATAATTGTTAGACCACTGCCAGATGAGATCAAAAACGAAATATCTAGTGCCGTATATTTTGAAAGAGAAATCGATCGAGAGTGGGTATATGTCCAATCTCAATTAGTAGTTACTCAGCGCATTCTTATTTCATCGATAGGCCAACTCATAAATGAGCTTCCAACACTAGATCTTCCAAACGCAGCTATCGTTACAACTATTGGTGATGTCGAACAGTACGATACAACCCGAGGGGGCGAACGCTACAGTGTTTACGAACAACGATTCGCTGTCTTTCCAGAACGAAGTGGCACACTAAAAATAGCGTCCACAGATGTCCTAGTAAGCGTACGTCTGCTCAACAATAGACGTCGCATACCCGTCAGCATACCCTCCCAAGAATTAGTNGTTGAAGTTCGTCCTAAGCCATCGAGCTACCCACAAGGCCATGCATGGCTCCCTGCCACTCGCGTAATCTTAAGCGAAAACGGGCCCACTACTCCGCTAACACAACCTGGAGATTCAACTACTAGAATTATTACGATAGAAGCCTACGGCCTAACTGCCGCGGCGATTCCACCTTTCGAATTTAACGTTTCAAATAACCTAAGAGGTTACGAAGACCCTCCAGAACTAATCGATAGAATNCGTAATAAACAAGTTCTCGGTATCCGACGGCAATCACAGACACTCGTAGCTACATCTTCCGGCCCCTCGGAAATTACCGCCTCGACATTGTACTGGTGGAATGTAAACAAAGATCAGCTCGAACAAGCGATCCTACCTCCTCAATATTTCGAGATTCAGGGTACAACAAACGAAACGAGAGAAAATAAACGAATCACTGATAGTTTTGAGGAAGTATCCGAAAGGCAGCAATATTCGCCTGAAACAAGACCTTCCGANTNTCCACCAATGAGATTGATTTTAATATTGATAGTTGCCATTGGTGTGATGGGNTGGGTACTAGCTTTGTATCTATTTCGGTCTTACAAATTAAAACCAAACGGTAAGCAGTCGAATTCCAATCAGGTAACCAAAAGTAAGAATCTACAAGCGATAAAGACCAAGTTACGACAGTCCACAAGGCCGCAAGAAATGAAGTCGTTAATGTTTTCCTGGATACAAGAGAATTTCGGTATAAATCGAGGAGAAGCTATAGAATTGCTNTTATCCCACCACACAGGAAGAAATCTATTGAGCCTAATGAATTCCAACGAATACTCTACTGACAAACTAAAGGATGCTCAGATATTGAGCCCCTATTCATGTATCCAGATAATCGAAGAAATGGAAGCGNCTGTAGACAATAATAAATCAGCNTTACCGCCCCTGTACTAATCCTAGACGTTTTAAGGTAGTCGGCGACTATTGTGATTTTGTGACAATCTCCAGTACGTCNAGAGAATTCGCTGTNTCCCTGATCCTAGAAAGCTCGTCTCGCATCATTTGCTGCCTATTGGAATCAAATGCTGTCCATCCCGTTAAGTTTTTAGCCAACTTAGCCGCTATCTGAGGATTCTTAGTATCTAGTTCTAGGACTTTGTNAGCGAGGTATCTATATCCGGACCCTCCCAAATCATGGAAATTCCGCTCGTTATACATGGCAAATGCACCCAAGAGCGACCTTACTTTATTGGGATTANCNATATCNAAAACCGGGCTAACTTCNAGGCCTTTCACCCGTTCCAGTCCACCTGGTCTCTGGGCAGANGCCTGGGATGCCAACCATTTATCTACGACTAAAGCTTCTTTTTGGGANTGAGAATAGAATCTGTCAATTATGGATCTTCGAGTTGTCTCATCGATNGAATAAGCCTCTAAGGCAGAAACAAAAGCTGCTAAGCGATCAGTCAAATTGTTGCTCGAATCAAAACGATCAAGAATAAATTCGTCGATCGGATCCCCTATAACTTGTAGTCCAAAAATAAAATAATCCAAACTGATATTTTTCAGNCTCCGGCGGGCAATAGATTTTGGATCAGGCTCATAGATATCAATTGTGTTAGATGCGGCTATTGTCTTCCACCGCTCAAGGAACGATCGTCCTATCGCCCCATGAAGCTCATCACGACGCCTCAGGAGCTCTTCAATATCTCGCCCTTGATAGACTTGTAAGACGGATAAGGCGCGAGGGAGTTCACTTGAAATGGCCAAAACAGCNGGCGATTCTCCATCATTCTCAGACTCAAGCGCCAATGTCGTCAGTTTGTCAAAAAGACTCAACGCATCTTCGAAATCGGCAGACTCATTTGCTANCACGTCGATTAATATGGATTGCGCAGCGTCCCAACGGCANTATCCGTCACTNTCGTTTGTCGCTATNGACAAGCGAGACTTTAGCGATCTCTTATAATTGATAATGACCGGTGCCGAAAAGCCGCGCAAAAAACTAACTTCACTATTCCTCGGTGCATCTTTTAGTTCTATTGTTGCTTCNGAACTCTTGAGATGAGCAATCANGGTTCCATCGTTATTNGGATTTTCTAGATGNAGATCTGTCTCGATGACNACNCTTGAGTCAGAATTTCTCGTTGNTTTTCCAAGTAATTCAGAGCCCTGCTCATCAATTAATCCGAATGCAATGGGCATATGAAAATTTTCTTTATTTATTTGCTCTGGAGTCGGCGGACATGTTTGTTTGATGGTTAAACNCAATGTGCTGCCAGTTCTTTTCTCCTCAATATTCAATACAGGAGTGCCTGCTTGCGAATACCAATGTCGAAATTGTTGTAAATCCAAATCAGATTTTTCTTCCATCGCGAGCACAAAATCTTCGGTAGNAGCCGCCGAACCATCGTGCTTATCAAAATATAAATCTGTCGCTTCTCTAAAACGTTTNGCTCCTAGTAGAGTATGCAGCATACCCACTACCTCAGCTCCCTTCTCATAAATAGTGGTTGTATAAAAATTAGAAATNTCCACATACGATTCAGGACGAATNGGATGCGCCAAAGGCCCCTGGTCTTCAATGAATTGAGTAGTCCTTAGAAAATCGACATCCTCTATTCTCTTAACTGTTTTCGAATTCATATCCGCACTAAATTGCGAATCCCGAAAAACGGTAAAGCCCTCTTTGAGACTCAACTGAAACCAATCACGACAGGTGACCCGATTTCCCGACCAATTGTGAAAGTATTCGTGCGCGACCACGCCCTCTACCCGCAGATAAGCAGCATCCGTTGCCGTATCCGGCGTCGCCAAAACACAGCTAGTATTAAAAACATTGAGGCCTTTATTCTCCATCGCTCCCATGTTGAAGTCTTCAACCGCNACGATCATGAAGATATCCAAGTCATACTCTCTACCATAGACATCCTCGTCCCATGCCATCGCCCGTTTCAGCGCTTCCATGGCGTAGTCACATTGCTCTATATTGTGCGCTTCAGAATAAATTTCGAGCTTAATTTCGCGCCCAGATCTNGTTCTAAATTGATCACGCTTCACAGCAAGATCCCCAGCGACCAATGCAAATAGATAACTAGGCTTGTTAAATGGATCATTCCAAGTAACGCTTCGTCGTCCATCATCAAGAATTCGATCGTCTACACAATTGCCATTCGAGAGCATGACTGGATATAAATCCGGNTCTGCCAATATGGTGGTTGTAAACTCAGTCTGAACGTCGGGTCTATCTGGATAATACGTGATTTTGCGAAAGCCCTCGGCTTCACATTGGGTACAAAACAGCTTATTCGATTTATATAGCCCCTCAAGCTCGGTATTTTTTTCAGGATGAATTCGAACTCGTGTAGTTAATATGCATTCAGGTGGGACTTGATAAATAGTTAATCCTGCTGAATCTTGTGAGTATTCATTCCCCGACAACGAGCGCCCATCGATCTCAATCGAAATTAGCTCCAAATTAATTCCATCGAGATACAAATCGGTTTCATTTGTATCCTCCCGCCTAAGGGACAGTACAGTCTCTACATCGGTTCCATCAGCGCCTAACTCGAATTTCAATTCAGTCGATTTAAGTTTGTACGCATAGCTTCGATAATCATCTAACCGAATTTCTTGTAATGTCTCCGACATACTGCGATCTCCTGCTCTTAACTAGGTCTTCGAATGCAACGTTGACCTAGATCTAGTAACCGTTGCAATTCTACGAATCAGAAACTGTAATCTTAGCGAAGACTAAATTGTTTTGGGTATGTTTAAGTTCTCGAAGAAAGTAACAATGATAGTATTGTAANTGCTAGACAGATGGGGAAACGTAATGCAAGCGGTAGATCAACAAGTAATTAATGAAATTGTCGCGAACTTAGAGCTACAGAAAGCCTGTTGGCTGGCTACTGTTGTAGCGACATATGGGTCCTCTCCACGCCCAGAAGGATCATTACTCACTTGTAACGCTGATGGGCATATTGTCGGATCGCTCTCGGGTGGCTGTGTAGAAGACGACCTACTTGAAAAACTAACGCAGGGAAAACTAGCCAAAGAGAAGGCGCAATTTTTCAGATATGGAGAAACNGCGGAAGAAGCTGAAAAATTAGGTTTGCCTTGTGGCGGTCATCTCGACATTGTCGTAGAACCTCTGCATACAGACCGACTACTAATACAAAATTTTACACACATAGCTCAGCGATTATCGGAGAGAAGACTCGTATCTCGATCCATCAATTTGACCTCAGGAAAAACTCATATCGAAGACATTGATCAATACCGGGCTCTCTCTTTTAGTCGTTCAGAAAATAAACTCCAACAAACCTACGGACCTCGCTATCAATTATTCATCATCGGTGCCGCAATGGTTTCACAATACGTAGCCGAATTTGCCAAAGCGCTCGATTACCACGTAACTGTATGTGATCCACGCTCAGATATTCTCGAAGCGTTTCCCGTGCTGGACATAGAAAAAATATGCGACATGCCTGACGATGCTATCAAGTCGCATGCCAACGACCGAATGTCAGCAATCGTTGCACTAACACACGATCCGCGTATTGATGATATGGGTCTACTACAGGCACTAACAACCGAGGCTTTTTATGTCGGCGCTATGGGGTCTAGTCGGACCTCAGCTAGCCGCCGAGAGAGGCTANAAGCACTCGATATCACGGACAGTCAAATGGAACGACTCCATGCACCTATTGGTTTAAAGATCGGCAGCAAGACGCCACCCGAAATAGCAATCGCCATTCTTGCCGAAATCACAGCCAAACGAAAAGACTTCGAAAGGACTCAAGATCAGTCGCTGGCAGCGGCATAAATGTACAGTTGATTCATTTTGTCTAAAACAGGTGCCGTATTAATTCTCGCTGCAGGTATATCGAAGCGCTTCGGCTCTGACAAACGCACACACCTAATCAACAGAAAACCTATAATACAGAAAACCATTGATATCTACTTAGGCGAGTGTCTTAACATACATGTTGTCCATAGACCCAANGATCAATTNGAACAAGTCGTAACCACTCCATGCAATTGGATAGAAGCACCACTGGCACACCTAGGTATGTCTCAAAGCATCAAAGCTGGAGTCTCTGTTTTAAAAAAACAACCATGGGTGATAATTGCACTGGCTGATATGCCGTATNTTTCCAAAACAACCATAAAAAAACTTACGGAAGCATTGAATCAAGGAGCAGTCATCGCTCGTCCTTCATACCAAGGAAGACCGGGAAATCCAGTCGGTTTCTCTCAAATNTACTATCAACAATTAANGCGCCTCAAGGGCCATGATGGAGCAAAAGAGCTACTCTCCAAAGAGCGGCAAAAAGTACAACTCATTGATGTCAATGATAAAGGTGTAGTTCTCGATATCGATCGCAAAAGCGACATTAAGAACGACTAGTAATACCCTCACTTACCGCCCAAGCGCGACGCCCAATCTAACTTACTCCGGCAGGATTCAAAAAAACTATGTCCCGTTGGATAGGCTAAGTTCAGGGCACATGGGTGTTTGCGTATTTGAATTTCGTCTTCCGGTTGTAAATTAAATTCAACTTGGGAATCAGCACTAACCCGNGGATTTTCCGCCACTTTACCCAAATGCAACGATATCGACTTAGATCCCGGGACCACCAATGGTCTCGAGGTTAAGGTGTGGGGAAACATGGGAACGATAACTATCGCATCGAGAGCCGGATCCATTATCGGACCACCGGCAGAAAGNGAATAAGCAGTTGAACCAGTGGGGGTAGCTACAATAACGCCGTCTGATCGTTGTTCGTACACAAATTCACCATCGATCGATAACGTGAAATCCATCATTCTGGACATAGTGCCCGCATTAAGGACAACATCATTTAATGCGGGTGATTGTTGAATTATTTCTCCATTTCTAACTACAAACACATCGAGTAAAAAATGTTCCTCGAGACGATAATCTCCTTCTAGTACCTGTCGAATTTTTAAGTCAATCTCATTNGGTGCGATATGTGCCAAAAANCCAAGTCCACCCCTATTGACTCCTAGTACTGGAACACTCGAATCGGCAACATCTCTTGCAACACCNAGTATACTTCCNTCACCACCTACCACGATAATCATTTCGCAGGTGGAGCCGAGTACACTGCGATCAACAGCCTTATCCTTTATGTCGGGGATTATGTTCGCTGTTTTAGTTTCAAAAACCACATCGCAATCCAGCTTTACCAATAGGTTTCGCAGCGCCATTAACGTATCCACAACATTAGGATCGTTCATTCGACCCACCAGTCCTACTGTCTTAAAATCCAATTCCCTTTTTCCTCTAATTCGGCATTAATGCGGCAAATCGTCTATTGTATGCAAAACAATGGAAGTATTTAGTTTACACAAGCTCTGACATAACTCTTGAAAAATCACCCACGGGCACCACTCTTTATAATACTCAACGTACGGAAAACCTAATGGCTAGTGTCTCAAACTCCACAACATCTTCACAATCTTCTGTGAAGGATATGATCTCGGANATGTCTTCAAACTTTGAAGATATCTGGTCTCAGATGCGNACCGAAGCAGAAAAAAAATCCAATGAAGAACCGAGCTTGGGTAGCTACTTTCATGCAACCATTCTGAATCATGTTAGTTTTAGAGCNGCCTTAAGTTTCCGCCTAGCCAGCAAACTGGATAATCCAATGCTACCAACCATGCTTATTCGAGATGTCATTGAAGAAGCCATGGATCAAGATCCCAGCATTCTCAAGAACGCCGAATTTGATATGTTAGCCACATACATACGAGATCCCGCATGCTCCGACCTATCCACCCCTTTTTTATACTTCAANGGATTCCACGCATTACAAGCTTACCGAATTGCACATTGGCTATGGCAAAATNGACGCCACACACTTGCGCAGTTTTTTCAGAGTCAGATAAGTGTTGGGCTCGGTGTAGATATACATCCTGCTGCAACCATAGGACACAGCATCATGCTCGACCACGCTACCGGGATCGTGGTGGGCGAAACCACTGTTATTGAAAACGATGTTTCGATTCTTCATTCAGTCACCTTGGGAGGTACGGGTAACGAATCTGGAGATAGACACCCCAAGATTCGCCGAGGAGTATTGCTTGGCGCCGGTTCTAAGATTATTGGGAACATAGAAGTAGGTGAAGGGGCCAAAGTTGGAGCCGGTAGCGTTGTACTAGACGATGTGAAGCCGCATGTAACAGTTGCCGGTGTTCCAGCCAAGGTTGTGGGAACCCCGGATGAGGACAGTCCAGCATTCGCGATGAACCATAGTCTCGGANCGAAAAACAAGTAGATATCAACAAACCAGGAGCGTTATGAGGCGGTTTGATTCCAAAGTAATAGTAATTACAGGGGCAGGTTCCGGATTCGGGGCTGCGATGGTAGAGCGATTCCAAAACGAAGGTGGCCGTATTATTGCAGCCGATATCAACGCTGCAAATCTAGAGAAGTTGATCGACACTGCAGAAGGNAAGGTAACTAGCCACATTTGTGACGTCTCGATAGCAGTTGAAGTCAAAGCGATGATCGAGTCCGTTATACAAGAATTCGGCCGAATAGACGTATTGATAAATAATGCTGGATTTTCACACTTNTCCGGAAAACCGTGGGAACTCGATGAGACCGAATACGATCGAGTCTTTGCTACCAATACCAAGGGCGTCTGGCTTGGCGTTAAATATGTCGTTCCACATATGATTCAAGCCGGTGGTGGCGTCATACTCAATACTGCATCCATTGGAGCAGTAGCGCCGAGGCCCGGTGTTACCGTATATAATGCGACCAAGGGAGCTGTTGTGACGATGACAATGGGCCTTGCCGTTGACTTAGCACGCTACGGCATCAGGGTTAATGCCATGAATCCTGTCGCCGCTGATACCGGTTTTATGAAAACAGCGCTCGGCACCGATGAATTACCCGAAGCCAATAGAAACGCTCTGATTAAAGGCATCCCATTAAGGAGACTAACTGAACCTCAAGATGTTGCTGCCGCTGCAGCTTTTCTTGCCTCAGAAGACGCTTCTTTCTTAACTGGTGTGTGTCTACCCATTGATGGCGGGAGAAGTATTTCCTAATGCAATCTAAACAAATCTTATATCCGCAACGCTTATCAATCTGTCTTGTTAAGAATTCTCGGTGATCATCTGGCGGTTTATTGACCGAAAAATCGGACATGAAAAACAATCACTAGGTCTGCTGAATGCACTTT
>PAMR01000040.1 GCA_002708205.1 Gammaproteobacteria bacterium | reverse complement strand
ATAGGTGGTGGTCCGCTGGTGCGGAGTTCTGTTCGCCGATTCAATCATATGGATCATTTGTTCCGGTGACGTTTCTTGTCCGTGTAGGGTTCCTGCAGCTCGGGATATGCTTTCGTTCATCAGTGTGCCGCCCAAATCATTGCATCCTGCTTTAAGGGAAGCGACTACACCATCGTGTCCCATTTTTACCCAGCTCGATTGGATATTTTTTATGTGGGGATAAAGAGACAACCGTGCCACTGCGTGTACGAGTATGGATTCTCTGAAAGTAGGGCCGCGACGAGCCTTGCCCTTGAGGTACATTGGCGCTTCCATGTGAACGAATGGAAGCGGTACAAATTCTGTGAATCCCCCAGTCTTTTTTTGCAGGTCACGAACACGCAGCAAGTGCCTTGCCCAGTGCTTTGGTTGGTCAACATGTCCGTACATAATAGTTGCAGTCGTTTTAAAACCAACCTTGTGAGCCGTTTCCATAACTTGCAGCCACTGGTCGGTGTTTATTTTATCGGGACAGATGATGGCACGGACTTCATCATCTAGGATTTCTGCGGCGGTTCCAGGAAGTGTCCCTAGTCCAGCTTCTTTGAGTTCCCTTAAATATCCCTCAAGGTCTCGATTTGATGTCGAAGCACCTTGCCAGACTTCTAGAGGAGAAAAAGCATGTATATGCATCTCTGGTACGGCTTCTCGCACCGTCTTTAGAATGTCTAAATAGGTTTGCCCCGTGTATTCTGGGTGGATTCCACCTTGCATACATACTTCGGTTCCACCTCGTTCCCAAGCTTCTACAACCCGTCTTTTGATTTCTTCTGGAGACAGATCGTATGGCCGTCCTCGGAGATTTTCAGATAGCTTCCCTTTGGAGAAGGCGCAAAACTGACACTTGAAATAGCAAATGTTGGTGTAGTTTATGTTTCTATTTACGACAAAAGAAACGGTATCTCCCACTGTTCTCTGCCGAAGTGTGTCAGCTGCTTGAACTACGGCATTGAAGTCGTCCCCTCGAGCACGAATGAGGCGAACGATTTCGTCTTCCGTTAGATCACGTCCGATATTCGCTCTCTCGAGTATTTTAGATATGTCTTTTGAGACGCTTACCGGTGGTGTTTCAATACGGTTTATNACTTCTTCCGGCGGTGANGTAGGTGCTCCTGGGACCCAATTGTCGGTAGTTGGAAATCCTTCGCCGTCGATTCGATCCATGATGTTGGTTACAAGTGACTTGTCGACCCAACGTTCGGCGCCTATGGCATAAGCCGGGTAGATAGTAAGACGCTCGTGTAAGTGTTTACCGGCGGCAGCGGTTTCCCGACCTAATTCTTCGAGGTGAGGCCATGGCGCTTCCGGATTGACGAAATCAGGTGTTAAAGGGGAAACTCCTCCCCAGTCATTGATTCCAGCGTTAACAATTTGCGGCAATACACCAGGGCTTAGGTTGGGAGGTGCTTGAATACTCATTTTGGGGCCAAATAAGATCCNAGCTACGGCAATNGTCCACAGCAATTCGTTTAAATCAGGTTCAGGAGCTGATCGCATTTTAGTACCTGGCTTGGCCCGAAAATTTTGAACAATGATTTCCTGAATGTGTCCGTATTGTTGGTGGATTTCACGAATGGCGAGTAGTGACTCAATTCTTTCTCGTCGAGTTTCTCCAATCCCTATTAAAATGCCTGTAGTAAATGGTATTTGGGCTACGCCTGCGTCCCGAAGAGTTTGCAAACGNACACTGGGTAATTTGTCCGGTGATCCGTAATGAGGCATGCCTTTTTCGGATAGGCGTTCTGAAGCCGACTCGAGCATGATTCCCATTGAGGGAGATACTGGCCGCAGAAATTTGATTTCCTCCGGGGTCATNTTNCCNGGGTTGAGGTGTGGCAGAAGACTTGTTNNTTCGGCGACAGCCTTGGCGGCTTCATGTAGGTATTCTAGTGTAGATGCGTAGCCGTGTTGTTCGAGCCATTCGCGTGCTACTCGATACCGTAGTTCGGGCTTTTCGCCCAAAGTNAAGAGGGCTTCTTTACAACCCAATTCAGCCCCTTCTTTTGCTACTTTCAGNACGTCTTCGATGGGCATGAAAGGTTGTTCTATATGCCTGGGAGTTTGTGCAAAAGTGCAGTAATGGCAAACGTCGCGACATAGATGAGTCAGCGGTATAAAAACTTTTTTTGAGTANGTCACAACGTTTAGAAATTGACCGTCTCTAATNCTAGCNGCAGCGTTAGCGAGNGATNCAGTGTCCTCAAATCCAGCAAGNGNAAGCGCTTCNGANGAGCTAATTGATGCGCCGTTAAGCGCTTTATCGAGGATCGCCTGAACCATTTCCATCCCTGCGGCTTAAAAAACGTATTATGTAGTAGTAGTTAGTCGAGAAGCTATACCACTTTCTTCCAAGTATATACTTGATTTTGTACTACTCTTCGTGTGTAGGAGCTCTTTCAGTTCATCGATAGTGTCTATATCTAAACCAAAGCCCGGTAAACGTAACACGGCGGCTTCGACGCCTGCCCGTTGGGCTGCTGCCCGGTGGGGTTTAAAGCTTTTGCCATCGAATAGATATTCAAAAGCGTTGGGTGGGGACGATAAAGCGCCGTTCGTACCGATGTCATTTCGATCAGGAATTAGTGTGACAGATTGATGCTGCAGAACTGCCTGTTCAATTTCATTGACGGTGATGAGTGGCACGTCGCCGGGTATAAAAAAAGTACCGCGGGCATGGTGGTGGGTCGCCAAATATTCACCGGCTTGTACGACAGCACCCGAAAGATCATTGGCGTCGTCGCTAAATAGTAGGATGTCGTGCTTTCTTGCAATAGCTACAGCTTCGTCACTTCGAGATACCAAGCAGATCCCGTCCAAGTTGGAGACTTGAGTAAGTGTTTGTAGAACGTCTTCCAACATGGCAAGTACCAGACTGGCGCGTTCGATCGTGGAGAGGTGATCGGCTAACCGACGTTTCGCTCCGCCGGAACCCTTAAATGGAACAATAGCCCACACTACAATACATCCCCTAACGGATATTTCGGACAAGATCTAATACAGCTTTCGCGAGTTGGATCCGATCCTCCAACGTTACCATAACTGTTTGTTGCACATCGGTTGTCAAACCAAGTTGTTTCACTGCCTCACGATGTGAGTGGTCCTGTTGGTCAATGACGAAGCAATTAATTAACCCGATGTAGTGTTTGGCAACCTGGACGGTAGTGGTCGGGATTTTCAATTCTTTCATCATTTTGGCGGTGGGCCCCTTGATTGCAGCGCCACCGATAATGGGTGATACAGCTACTATAGGACCTTTAAATGCGTGAAGTGCCGAACGCATGCCAGGAATCGCTAACATTGGATCCACGGAAACGAATGGATTCGAGGGGCAAATCACAACGGCGTCTGTGGTTTCAAAATCTATTTCTGGGTTCAGTGTTGCTTTATCGACCTGGGAAAATTGGAAACCGGTAACGACTGGTTTGCACCGATCTCTTACGAAGTAGTGTTGGAAAGGCAATGGTCCTTCCGTGGTTTCTACGATTGTAGGAACAGGATCGTTTGAGACAGGGAGTACCCGGGACTTAATACCTAACTGGTTGGTGATGATTTTAGTAATTTCCGTAAGAGTTTTTCCGCTTTCGAGCTGTTGCTGGCGGAATACGTGTAGAGCCAGGTCGCGATCACCAATCTTAAACCATGTATCGCCACCCAATGCTTCAAGCGATTCCATAAAATTCCATGTCTCATCATCCCTTCCCCACCCGGTTTCAGGATTGGCAACGTTTCCAAGGGTATAGGTAAGTGTGTCTATGTCAGGCGATATATGAAAACCTAGGTGCTTGAAGTCGTCCCCCGTGTTGACAACAAAATCGACTTCATCTGGGGCAAGACATTGGGACAGACCCAGGGCAAGCTTCGCACCGCCAACTCCGCCTGTAAGAGCGAGGATCTTCACCGAAAAAGGTCTTCTTCGAGCGGTCTGTTGATTTCGGCTGCTGTTTGTTTTGAAGGTTCCCAATCGAAACCACGAACAATTGCGGCTGGCACTCCTTCGGTGGTTTCTCCCATGACGAGTGTCGCTGCTGTGGCGATACTGTCGGCTCGATTGATGAGCGTCACTTTGAGTTCGCGTCCGTACAAATCGACTCCTCCTCGATGATCGTCTAGTACTGGAAAGCCGTAAGCGCCGATGGCCATTCCCACCGTTCCGATGCGCCACGGTCGATTTCCCGAATCAGAAATAAGCACACCGATATCAATACCCAAAAGCGACTTCAGATCTTCTACCAACTTTCTCGCAGACCGGTCGGGATCGANCGGAAGAAGCAGAGCGCTGTCTTCTTCCGAGTGCGCGATATTGGATTGATCGATACCGGCGTGAGCACCGACATGTCCCAATCGATGCCTGAGAATAAGTACACCAGGTTTTTTTCGCACTACTTCTGTAGATTCNTGAAGCATAAGTTCTACCAGTCGTGGATCTTTTTCTGTCTCCGCACCAAGTTCAATTGCTTTAGTACTAGGCACAACATTTTTTAGTGAGATGAGGCGCCCTTCCGATTTGGATACAATTTTTTGAGCGACTACGAGAATGTCGCCCTNCTCTANGGGTGGGCCGTCAGAACCGGTGTGTTGTGCAAGTATTTTTGCAATATCGTCGCCATCTTGGATCATAGGTAGTCCGACTATGGGCATGACCTTTAAATCCATCAGTATCTGCTCCTATGAGTGGTCAGGTTGACCAACTATCTGAATACCCGAATGTGCAATATCGTGTCGGCGATTGATTTGAATCAGTATGCTTGTTAGAGCCTCTGCTGCCGCGGAATTTTCAATTGGTCCCGCNTGCCAGCCCCGCATCCCGGCCTGTTCGGCAAGCTCGATGACTTTGTCTCGAGCTATCCGCTTGTTGCCGGATACCAAGACATCGCACTCAATCTTCACATCTTCTTGTAAGAGATGGGCGGCTATATTTTGGAANGCTGTTACGACTTGGACATCGTCTCCCAGAAAATCTTGGGCCCTTTTACCTGCGCTACCTTCGGGCGGCATCTGTACAGTCCCTACCTTGGGTGGGACCAAGGGCACTGTAACGTCAATCAATATTTTTCCAGAAAGCCCCGTCTTTACTGTATCCAATGTAGAGAGTTGGTGTTCGGCAGGCACGGTGAGTACTACTATGTCGCCGGCTGCTGCTGCATCGCTATTCTCCATTGCTTCAGCCGGTGTATCGGGACTTATTTTCGCGAGATTCTCGGTCGCGTTCCGAGCTTTTTCTAGGGTTCGGGACCCAATGATTATTTTGTATCCCGCTTTGGACCAGCGTATGGCTAGTCCGGTTCCCAGGTCCCCTGTTCCACCTAATATGGCAATAGTTTCACCAGCCATGCTTCTGCCTCGTTCGAAAAGGCCGGCATTATGTCGTCTTTCGGTGCTATATCGCTAGATGTTCCAATGGAAACCTTGCCGATCGGTAATGTAGCGGGTGAAAATATTATTGATTTATACGGGTGTGAGGTGTGTTAGGTATGCGAATAGGACTCATGATCGGCGGAGATGGCAAGGACCATACAATGGATGCCATCATTGATATGGCACAAGATGCTGAATCTCGCGGGTTTCACAATTTGTGGATGGCGAATATTTTTAGTTTTGATGCGGTTTCGACTCTCGCACTAGTAGGACGAGAAACGAAGCGTATTGGATTGGGTACGGCTGTTACGCCTACCTATCCGAGGCATCCGACGGCGCTCGCTCAACAAGCGTTAACTACTGCTGCTGCAACCGATAATCGATTTACCTTGGGTATTGGTTTGTCCCATAAAGTTGTGATCGAAGACATGTTGGGGTTGAGCTACGAAAAGCCTGCGGCTCACATGCGCGAATATCTTAGTGTGTTAATGCCGTTNCTGCGAGAGGGTGCAGTTGCATTTAACGGTGATCACTACCGAGTCAATCTGCCTAACTTATCTGTGCCAGGCGCGGATCGGGTTCCGACAGTGCTAGGAGCTTTGGGTCCGGTCATGCTCAAAATCGCGGGCGAACTCGCTGATGGAACGAATACNTGGATGGTCGGTCCTAGAACGATGGAGGATCACATTGTTCGACGGATTAGCGCCGCCGCTGAAGCCGCTGATAGACCGTCCCCNATTGTTGTCGGGGGAGCGCCGATCGTATTAACTACCAAAGTAGACGAAGCGCGCGAACATATCTCAAAGGTTTTGGCGGTATACGGCCAACTTCCCTCGTATAGAGCTATGCTAGACCGAGAGGGTGCCAAAGGCCCTGAAGATATAGCGTTAGTTGGCGATGAAAATGCTCTTCGCNGTGAAATAGAACGTTACCGGAGCGCCNGCGTGACCGACTTTAATGCGCTAATCGTNGGTGGTGAAGATGGATCGCATCAACGAACATTAGAATTTCTTTCGAGTTTGGTGGTATAGGCGTTAGTGCCGCNCGGACAGTAGACGAAAATATTTGTATGGAGGAAATGTTCGTTTGGGATTTTCAGAGTTACGTAAATTAGATCCCTCAGAATTATGGGACGGTGATTGTCAATTTCCTTGGGAAGATCCTGTATTTGCGGAACGGATATTAAGGGAATACTTGAAATCTGGACAGGACTGGATGACTCGGCGCTCGACGATCACCGAGGCNCAGGTGGATTTCCTGGACGACAAGATATTTGGTGGGAAANCTGACGGTCGAATTCTCGACCTCGGTTGTGGACCGGGAGAGTATTGCCGGCTGTTCGCTTCGCGTGGACACGACTGTAANGGCGTGGATCTCTCGCCAGCGGCAATACAATACGCGGCGGAAAACGACTCTTCTTCTACATATGTAGANGGAGATTTTCTAAGTACCGAAATAGGAAATGGGTATGACTTAGTTTTACTCAATTATGGGGCTATTAACGGATTCCCTCCCCATCGTGCTCGAGAATTGATTACGCGATTATACGAGGCGGCCTGGCCTGGAGGCACATTGGTGCTTGAGGTATTTAATGAGCGGCANCTTGAAGATCTAGGTAAGCGAAAAGCTACTTGGGAGTATCGGTCATCGAGCGTATTTCTAAATGCGCCTCATGTCTTGCTGCAAGATTATGTTTGGTTTGAGGAGGAGCGTACTGCAGTAGCTCGTTACTTTACCCTGGCTGAAGATGCGTCGAGTAACAGTTATGCGCAAACGTTCTACGCCTACCGCGATCACGAATACATAGAAATGCTACAAGAGATTGGTGCGCGTCGTATTGGTCGGTACCCATCACTTAGCGATGATGCCGGAATGTCGTTTCTTATAGCGGGGATATAGTTTTCTAGTTTAACAATGCAATCTCAGGCAAGACTTTTTCTATCAGAANTTTTGTTTGTTGGATCATGTCTTCCGTATCTGAAGCGATGGGACGGAGGATAAATTTATGTGCACCGGAGTCGAGAAAGTCCTGGAGCAGCNNCATGATTTCTGCGGTACCTCCTATGGCATTGTGACTGCTTGGCATCCTTGCCGAGTCGAGCGGAGATTCCTTTGGTATATCGTTGCACAATTTTTTCACTCTCGGAGCCGAAGCGGAATCCAAAACCAGCTCCAAAATGATCGTCGTCAATGGTGCGTCCGAGTTCCTTTGTTTTTGCTTTTATAGCCGAGATAACTGGTCCCACTTTATCAGCGGACTCGATTCCTGCCTGCCAGCCGGTACCCCAGCGGGCTGTCCTTTCGATAGCTTTGGCGGCAGAGCCGCCAATCCACAATGGCATTGGAGATTGAATTGGTTTCGGTGCAATGGCTGCCTCGTTTAGTTGGTAACAATCCCCATCATAGGAAACGCTCTCTTGAGTCCACAAGCGCTTTATGATTTCTAAACCTTCGTCCATTCGACGGCCTCTCCCAGCGGTCGGAGTATTGGTTGCACTATAATCGTGAGATCTACTGCTGCCTATACCAAAAGCGGGGAGTAATCGGCCTTCAGATAGGACATCTATCGTGGCACATTGTTTAGCCATCAACACCGGATCTCGAAGACCAAGACTGGCGACATTCATGCCGAATTTTACGTGTGATGTACCTCCCGCGAGCGCAGCCATCACCGACATTACTTCAAGGTTTTTGTCTGCNCCGATAATGCGGTCGGATTGCCAGATGGAGTCTATTCCGCCNCTATCGCACAAATCGACCCATCGCCAAAAGCCGCGGGCGTCATCAAACGGAAAATTTGCGATGCCAATACCTGCACCAATTGTCATATTTTGCTTCCTTGCGATGGAATGTCTATTTAGTCACTCAGTTGATCGTTCAACACATTACTGAAACGAATCGGTATGATCAAAATTCTGAAACTGGATAATTCGCGTACTAGAGGGAATACACGATAGATCTGTTGGGTGGCTAAGAAAAATATGAAACGTCGAGTGCTTGTAATCGGAGCTCGCGGTTTGGTCGGAGGCGGGGTAATACAATCCTACGAAGCCGATGCTGAATGGTCAGTTATTGCCATTTCCAGGCAAAAACCACTATTTCCGAATAAAGCAAAATTTATATCTTTGGATNTGACTGATCGAGTGGCGGTACTGGAAACCTTAGGCATGATGGGCCGTTTTGATCGGGTCGTATACGCTGCCCTTTACGAGAAGGCGGATTTGATAGCAGGNTGGAGTGACCAAAATCAAATCGCAACNAATGTNGCGATGCTGACTAACGTACTCGATGCCATGGGATCGACTACGCATTTCACCCTCTTGCAGGGAACCAAAGCCTACGGTGCTCATTTGGGCCCTATGCGCAATCCAGGTAAGGAATCCGATGCACGGACAGATGGTCCCAATTTTTATTGGCCCCAAGAAGANTTACTCAAAGAACGTGCGNAAATGCNGGGTTTTGCGTTCAATATTCACAGGCCGCAAATAATTTCGGGGCTGGCGGTGGGAAGCCCTATGAATGTGGCGTTGGCGGTCGGAGTCTATGCGGCGCTGACGAAAGCTGCAGGAGATCCTCTATGTTTCCCCGGTGGTAGACCGTTTATTACACAAATGACAGATGCGGGTTTATTAGGGCGAGCGATCCGTTGGGCTGCTGATAACGAAAAGTGTTGGGGGCAGACGTTTAATGTGACGAACGGAGATGAGTTGGTATGGCGATCGATTTGGCCTGCTATTGCCGACGTTTTCGATATGCCGTTGGGTGAAGATACTAGGCAACAACTAGCAGCAACCATGCCGAAGCGAACGAAAGAATGGGCGGTATTAGTTCGTAAACAAAATTTGGTGCCGCTAGCAATGGATCAGCTTGTCGGTGGCTCCTGGCAGTTTGCGGATGCTGTCTTCGGATACGCAGGTGCTAATCACACGCTCCTCTCGACAATTAAGATTCGTCAATATGGTTTCGTTGAGTGTATGGACACCGAAATAATGTTTAGGACACATCTGAGAGCACTGCAAAACGCCCGAATATTACCGAAATGAAACTACTGTCCGCCGATATAGGTGCAACAAATGCCCGATTTGCATTATTTGTAGACGGGCATCACATGGCTTCGTGTGTTCTTGCAAGTGCCGAGTTGCAACATCAAGCCGACGAGTCGGGTGTAGTAGTTGTGTTGAAGGCACTCAACATATTGCAGCAAGAGGCCGATATAAGCGGCATTCAAGGTGCTTGCCTGGCTGTAGCAGGCCCAGTGTCGAATGGAATAGCCAAACTTACTCATAGGAAATTGCAATTTATAGACAAGGAACTCCTGGGCTATTTTGGTTATCCATTTACGGTCGTCAATGACCTATACGCGACGGCCCTTGGATTGGATCTTTTAGATTCGTCGACTCTCGTGCAGATCGGAACGGACCAGGAGCAGGAGGTCGGAGGCAACCGTGGTGTTGTTGCTGTAGGAACCGGTCTGGGGATGTCTATTGTTACAGGATCCAATTCGCAGTCAGTAGTCGTTCTACCTACGGAAGGTGGTCATATGCCAGTGGCTGCGACTAATGCCTTGGAAAAGGAGCTAGTCACGGCAGCGGAAGCGAGGGTTGACACAGTGACCTACGAATATTTTCTATCTGGCCCTGGCCTTGTGAACTTATACATNGCTATGTGCGCTGTCTGGGGCAGCAAAGCNGAGGAGCTNAGTCCCGAAGATGTTTCGGAGCGAGGATTACAATTCGAACCGGTNTGTCATAAAACTCTAGAAACTTTTGCAGGTTTTCTCGGAACCGCTGCAAGCATTTTGGGATTGATGGCCTTGCCAGTAGGAGGGATTTTTATCGGCGGAACTGTCGGTTTGGTTCTACGAACCATNCTGGAAGAAGANCATTTTAGAAGGTCTTTTGTAGGGCGAGGTATTCAACAAGAGCTTCTAAAAGGCGTGCCGACATGGCTGGTGACCGACACCCATGTCGGTATTCTCGGTGCAGCCCAATGCGCTAGAGAAATGAAAACCACGGTGTAGCCAGTTTCCACACAGTATCGATTGGCGATCCATGGTTAAATTAAGCCGATGTCGAGATTGTTGATTCTATGCGGGTAAGCGTATGCAAGTGAGTATAGGGATAGGTGGTGCGGCTTCCGGACGAGAGCGGGATTTCACTAAACAAGTTGAGTTTGTGGTGGAGGCTGAAAAACTGGGAGTNGACATGGTTTGGACGGCNGAAGCCTGGGGTCAAGACGCGATTGCCCCTTTAGCTTTTTTAGCAGCCCGTACTGAACGCATAAAGCTCGGTACAGGGATTATGCAGATCAGTGCACGAACNCCTTCCATGACTGCAATGACAGCGTTAACAATGGCAGCAATTTCGGGAGATCGTTTTATTTTAGGACTTGGTGCCTCCGGCCCACAGGTGGTGGAAGGATTACAAGGGCGGACCTTTAGAGCACCTCTTGGACGAATGCGTGAAACTGTCGACATTGTGAAGCTGGCTTTTGCTGGCGAAAAGCTAGCCTATGAGGGAGTCCATCATCAGCTTCCCCTGCCAGGTGGCGAGGGGAAAGCTTTGCGTCTATCTCAGCCCGGCAACGAACGTATCCCGATATATCTGGCGACTCTGGGACCTAACGCGCTTGAGTACACTGGGCAGGTAGCGAGTGGTTGGCTTGGTACCTCCTTTACGCCAGAGCAAGCACATGCNCATCTTGACTACATCAAGAAAGGNGCAGCGAACGCGGGACGTTCGATTTCCGACATTGACATCCAAGCGGGCGGGTTTTTAGCGTTTGGGACGGTCGAACCGCATATGCAGGATTTGAAACAGAGCCTAGCTTTCAGTTTAGGCGCGATGGGCTCGGCAAAAACCAATTTTTATAACGATGCATATAAGCGGGGTGGTTATGATNCAATCGCTCGGGAAGTCCAGGCCCTNTGGGTTTCAGGTAAACGGCAGGAAGCGGTAGAAAAAGTACCCGACGAAATGGTTTTGCAAACTAATTTGTTGGGAGATGAAGNCGCAATCAAACAACGATTACTTGCATACAGGAATGCNGGTGTGACTACGNTAAGACTAACTCCNGCGGGCGAAAATTTGTCGAAGCGGCTNGATACCTTGGGTCGAGCGATAGAACTAATAAAAAAATTAGATTATTGAGTTCTACCTCGATTTTGGATGTGCGACCTTCTCGATGCTATTTTCCCGGTAGTCACATTCTTTTCAGAGTGTCTCTCGTTTGCATGTTTTTCAATTTGTAGACCCTGCGCCAGTGTGTCTTCCCATCCAGCGTCAATGATTCGCTTTATTTCAGTTCGCGTCCCANTGTCGGTACTCATGATATCCCGAGCTAGATTTTTAGCGGTAGGAAGGAGCGCATCGGGTTCGACTACACGATTTACTAATCCCCATTCATATGCTGTAGCGGCATCTAAATAATTGCCACTTAGCGAAAGCTCTTTGGCTCGATTAATGCCAATGATTCGAGGCAAGCGTTGCGATAACCCCCATCCTGGTACAACGCCTACTCTTGCATGCGTATCTGCAAACTTNGCATTTGTAGAAGCAATTAAAATGTCACACATTAGTGCGAGTTCAAAACCGCCNGTNATGGCAAAGCCATTAATTGCGGCGATAACGGGAACCTTAATCCGGCTAAGCGCTCTTGGGATTCGATTATCCCCGATAACGCCGTCCGCTTTCATCGGNGTTTTTTCGCCNCCCAATTCCTTTAAATCGAGGCCGGCTGAGAACGNCCGGCCTGCACCAGTGAGTATGATCGTTTGTACCTGGGGATCGACCTCCAATTCAGCAAAAAGGTGTGCCAATTTGGTTTGTAGTTCGTTNGATAACGCATTGAGTGCTTCTGGTCGATTAAGCGTAACTGTGACTAAACCAGCATCCCGTTCCACAAGGAGCACATCACTCATCGCGCAATGNCTGTATGGTTTAAATGTTTGCTAATTGAAGCGACGATTTCGCCGATCAAAGGTTCTGGAATATCGTGTCCCATCTTTTCTATNGAGACGAGCGCACTGTCTGGGATGTTTTCGGCTAGGTCNTCTCCGGCAGCGTGCGGTATTAATGGATCCTCTGTCCCATGAATGATCAAGGTCGGGACAGNTATAGATTTCAAAAGAGGGCGGCGATCGCCGTCTGCGGTCATGGCAACGAACTGATGTGCNGTAGCCTCNGGTCTATGGGATCGGTCGAAGGCAGCCTCGGTGAATCGGGCAATACCAACTTCAGTGGAGTCAAAAAAACTGCCACCGTTNACTTTTCCAACATGATGTGCGGCTGCAAGAACATTTTTTTTGCCGGTTGCGGATTGGGAAGCAATCATAGCGGCCATGGCTTCCTCGCTCGGCCCTGGCAAATCTGGGTTACCTGTCGAAGACATCATACAAGTGAGCGAGTGAACTCGGTTGGAATGGCTAAAAGCTACGTGTTGGGCAACCATTCCTCCTAAGGAAGTACCGATGATATGGGCGCCAGATTGACCAATGTGATCTAGTAGAGCAGCTACATCATTTGCCATATCGTTCAATGTAAAAAGTGGGGAAGCTTTTTTGGGGTCGATATGGATTGCTACTAATTCGTCGATACTTGGGGCCTCTGTCTCCAAGTCCATACTGAAACCGACACCACGGTTATCCATTACAACCACCCGAAAGCCCGCGTCGACGAGGCCGTTGATGAAAGATTGTGGCCAATGAACTATTTGGCAGCCAAGTCCATGGATTAATACAACCGAGGGGTTGGCACGTGCACCGAATTGCTCGAAATAAATAGCACCATCCTGAGTGGTAAACGTCGGCATCCTGTTATTTTCTGGTAACTCATGTAACTAAAGCTTTGAAGTGTAGCCCTTGAAGTGTCTAGGGAACAGTTTTGTTCAACGAAAACGCAACAATACTGTGAGCGATACTCGTATCAGCGAGTTGGAAGCGAGGCGGTAGTGTCGATATGGAGCATTTTTTGGAGTATCGACGGCGAGAAATACTATTTGGTTATACAGCTTTGGCTCGAAAACTTATCGATGGCGATGTTTAAATAGAGCACAAATACTATTTGAGTGTAGTGTGCATCAGTGAGAGGAGAAGGTATTGGCTTGACCAACTTGCCTTCTGGACAACGATTGGCCCCTTGGATAATTGGACTCAAACTTGGTTATTAGTAAAAAAACGAACTTCAAAAAAGACAGTAACGGATTCTTTTTCGACAGANCNCCGTTTTTTCGTGTGATCGTAATCTTGATCAGTNTCGCNTTNATGTCAGGCTGTGCCGCTNTAGTGTCGAATGCGACTTCTGGAATAGCCGAGGATCTCTCCAAGGCTATATTGAATAANGATGACCCAGCCGTGGTCGCCGATGGTGCTCCGGCATTTTTGATAATTCTCGATGCTTTGCTTTCATCCGATCCGGACAATCCAGATTTATTAAATGCAGCTGCTACTTTGAATTCGTCTTTTGCTACTGCATTTGTCACAAACGAAGAAAGACGCTCGAGACTCGCAAATAAAGCGCTAAATTATTCACTGCGCGCGTCCTGTATCCAAATTCGTTGGACTTGCCAAATTAGGTCCATGCCGTTCAAAGAGATCAATGCCAAACTGCCGGCAGCGACCACCCAAGATGTTGCGGTGCTTTATGCACTTGCAAGCGGCTGGGCTGGATGGATTCAAGCACACCGATCGGATTGGGCAGCTGTCGCCCAATTAGCGTCCGTCAAAGCCATCATGGCCCGTGTGTTAGAGTTGGGCGAGGACTATGAAAACGGTTCACCGCACATGTATATGGGAGTGTTCGAGACATTATTTCCTCCAGCCATGGGTGGACGGCCAGAAATAGGGAGACAACATTTTGAGAGGGCTATTGAAATTAGTTCTGGCCAGTATCTGATGGCGAAAGTTCTTTTTGCGGAGAGTTACGCCAGACTCGTTTTTGATCGTGAGNTACATGATCGGTTATTACACGAGGTACTTGAATCGGATCCGAATATCGAGGGATTGACATTAATCAATTTAGTTGCTCAAACACAAGCGAGAGAGTTGTTGGAGTCCGCAAATGATTATTTCTAGACACGTTTTTAAATGCTTTGTACTGCTATCAATGTTGGTGGTTCCTATAGAACTACAGGCTACGACGAGTATTAAAGTAGCGACAATTTCACCCGACGGATCTGCATGGATGAAAGCGTTGCGCCGGGGTGGTAAAGAGGTGGAAACCGCGACGGAGGGCCGCGTTCAGTTCAAATTCTACCCCGGAGGTATTAAGGGTGACGATTTCACGGTANTGAAGTTAATCCGAGCTCGTCAGCTNCATGGAGGCGTTGTAACAACGGGGGTCTTCAATACGATCTATACAGATGCGCAGTTGTATAATCTCCCTATGCAATTTCAGGATCTGGATCAACTCGATGCAGTTCGCCAAAAATTGGATCCTATTTTAATGGATGGCCTAGAGGAGGCTGGATTTGTTACGTTCGGTATTGCTGAAGTAGGTTCCGCTTATGCTATGGGGAAACGAGCGGCTACGAGTATGCAAGCGGCTCGATCCCTCAAGATTTGGACCCCGGACGGGGACGAGGCCGCATTACGAACTTTACAAGCCTTTGGTATTAGTCCTATACCTTCGCCGATAGCGAACGTACTAACAGGCCTACAGACAGGATTATTTGATACTGTTACGTCTCCGCCTGTGGCTGCTGTGGCATTGCAATGGCATACCCAGGTCGACTATCTATTGGATATGCCTCTGATGTATGTATACGGCTTGTTCGTTGTGTCTGATAGGCAGTTTCAAAAACTCAGNCAAATTGATCAGGTAACAGTGCGCAACATAATGGGTAAGGTGGTCAAAGAAGTAGATAAACAAAATCGTTCCGATCATGTTGCTACGTTTGATTTGCTGCTGGATATGGGTGTGGAGCGACTAGAGCCTAGCCCACAAGAACGAGAGGAATGGCANCAGAGCGCAGACAGCGCGGCACAGGCGTGGGTTGATGATGGGATTATTACACCCGNNATGTACGAGATTTTGGAGAANACTTTGGAATCCGATAGAGCAACCTTTGATCGCTAAAGTTATTGTCTTTTTGCGTCATATAGAGACGGGGCTGCTTGTNAGTCTTTTTTTAACCATGTTGGGAGTTGCCGTCTATCAGGTTGTTGCNCGCAATCTNGCAGGGACGGGATTATTTTGGGGTGATGATCTAGTCCGAGTGGCGGTTCTTTGGGTGACTATGGTTGGTGCGATGGTCGCATCTTCAAACAACGGTCACATTCGAATAGATGCAGTCACTCGGTTAGTAGGCTCTCGATATCGATTATTGATTGAACGGTTCACTAATCTATTTTCAGCTATTGTCTGTGGGGCACTCGGCTGGTACTCAATAGACTTTATTACTTGGGACTTTCAAGACCAGGCACCAGGGATCGGACGTATTCCAGCTTGGATTTGTGAGTTAGTTATTCCCTTCGCAGCCTTTGTAATGTGTGGTCGTTATCTCATTCAAACCATCGTTCCCGTGAGTGGACGCGATCCGTGATCTACTTAGGAATCATCCTCCTTGTTTTATCAGCACTTTTAGGTGCCCCATTATTTGCAGTGGTGTTTGGCGCTGCGATGCTAGGTTTTGTGGCTACCGATGTCGATCTCGCGGTTGTCGCCATTGAGCTGTATCGAATTACCGACACCCCTTTATTGGTAGCGCTGCCGCTATTTACATTTGCTGGCTACCTAATGGCTGAATCGAAAACATCTGAACGTTTAATGAATTTGACGCGATCGCTCTTTGGATGGATGCCAGCTGGTTTGGCGATTGTGGGCTTCCTAGCGTGCGCCGTTTTTACGGCTCTGACGGGTGCATCCGGGGTTACTATCGTGGCATTAGGTGCGTTGTTATTTCCGATGCTGACTCAAAGTGGATATGGAGAGCGTTTTAGTCTTGGTCTCGTAACCGCATCGGGGAGTCTTGGGCTTTTGATCGTTCCATCCCTACCTCTCATCCTTTATGGAATTGTTGCTCAACAGTTAGGGGTGGGAGAGAGCTTTACAATATCCCAACTTTTTTTGGCAGGTATAGCGCCGGTGATGGTGATGATATTGGCGTTATCGGTCTGGGCAATTTGGCGTCATCGAAGCGTTCCTCGTACTGAGTTTGTTGTTGCCGAGGTATTGTTGTCCATCAAGGCGGCCCGTTGGGAACTAGCGTTACCGTTTGCGGTATTGGGAGGAGTGTACTCGGGTTACTTTGCCATCTCGGAGGCTGCAGCGGTCACCGCCATCTACGTCATCATTATTGAGGTTTTTATATATAAGGAAGTTCCGTTGAAAAAGCTCCCTGAGGTCATCCGGGAATCGATGGTTATGGTGGGGAGCATTATCCTAATACTAGGGGCCGCTCTTGCTTTCACCAACTACCTCGTGGATTCGGAGATCCCACAAACCCTATTTGAATTTATCCGCGCGCATGTTGATAGCCGGATTGCATTTCTTATACTACTGAACGTCATGTTATTAATTTTGGGAGCATTGCTCGACGTTTTTTCAGCGATTATTATTATGGTTCCGCTAATCTTACCTATAGCGGTAGGGTACGGTGTGCATCCCGTTCACCTAGGTATAATATTTCTAGCGAATCTCCAGATAGGATATTTCACACCACCAATCGGAATGAATCTATTTATTTCGAGCTATCGATTCAAGAAGCCAATCCTTCAACTGTATGCCGCTTGTTGGCCCTTCATGGTTGTACTTTTGATTGCGCTAATGGTCATTACCTACGTGCCATTTCTGTCACTGTGGTTTCTATAGCCAAATGAATAAGCTTTATAGGCGTTATTGCTTTTTAGTTTAAGATGCGTGAACGGAGCAGGGATGATTATCGCTGAAGAGGTGTCGGTCGACGGCCCAGGTTTTTACGATCTGACAGATAGGGTGGAGAAGGCAGTTAACCAAACAGAACTCCTTGATGGTCTGGTAACACTCTTTATTAGGCATACGTCCGCGAGCTTGATTATTCAAGAAAATGCCGATCCGGCCGTCCAGGTCGATTTACAGAACTGGATGAACCGTTTGGCACCTGAAAACGACGGAGCTTACACCCACAATCAAGAGGGGATCGATGATATGCCGGCTCATATCAAGTCAGTGATAACCGCAACCAGTGTGTCAATTCCCGTATTGAATGGGTCACTTGCATTAGGAGTATGGCAAGGAATTTTTTTATGGGAGCACCGCTACCGTTCGAGTGTGCGTGAGGTTCTCATACATCTAGCATGAGCGGGTAAATTGTCTACCAGATCATTTTTTTCGGACCTCGTCCATCCACCGTTTATGTCCATCCGGATCCAAGATCATGGAAGAAAAGTAGGCGAGCAGTTCTTTGTGTGTCTTTGACAGTTTTGCCATTTCCATAGCTTTTTCACCAGGCCGAGAGTTGATAAAACGGAACGACTCGGTAATCGCCTCTTCTTCTCCCAGCACTTGATGAGCTTGTATGTTGATGATGTCGTGTGCGGCTTCTAAGTCTTCTTCGAGCAACCCCGCCTCTTCAGGTTTAAGCACCAGGTTGGACCACAGCGTAGCGAGGTAAATTCTGTAGGTTTCCTTGTCTACAAAAGGGTCTACCAAAACTGACCGTTTTTCGATTTCGTCGAGTATTGGTCTCAACGCCAGCTCTATGTCTGTTGCATTCATAAAAACTATTCCTATCTGGCAGCATCATACCTGGCGTTTGAATTGCAATGCTATGCCGGACGGTCTAGGTTTTAATTATCCAATTGGAGAAGACTATGTTCGAGGGCCTAAGTTTTGAACCCGCGGAGCTGCCATTGAAGGCTGAAGCCCTGCGGTCGGAAGTTCGAGAGTTTATTGAATTGCAGTTACCTGAGGGCTACGAACGCAATTCGGATTTCAATGAAGGACATTCCCCTAGTTTTTCATCTGCTTTGGGGGAGAAAGGTTGGATTGGAATGACCTGGCCAAAAAAATACGGCGGTGCCGAGCGGACTTTTTTTGAGCGTTATGTTGTAACGGAAGAACTTTTAGCAGCTGGAGCTCCAGTGAGTGCTCACTGGATAGCGGATAGGCAAAGTGGTCCGTTGATGTTGAAGTACGGAACAGAGGCACAACGAATGAAATACCTTCCTGGAATCGTGCGGGGGGAATCGTATTTTTCTATTGGAATGAGCGAGCCCGATAGTGGTTCAGATCTCGCTTCAGTTCGCACTCGGGCGACTGAAGTAGGTGGAGGATGGGTTGTCAATGGTACAAAGCTATGGTCTACGGATGCGCATCGAAACCAATACATGATTGCGCTAGTACGGAGCGAACCACCGGGTCAGAACCGGCATGCGGGATTGTCTCAGGTATTGGTAGATCTTAAAGGGGAAGGGGTATCGGTCCGGCCTATTGTTAATATCGCAGGAGATGAAGATTTTAATGAAGTGGTATTTACTGACTATTTTGTTAGTTCCGACGAGGTAATCGGTGAGCCTGGTAATGGATGGGATCAAGTTACGAGCGAGTTAGGATATGAGCGCAGCGGCCCAGAACGTTTCCTCTCTGCATTTCGTGTCTTCGTGGAATTTGTGCGTCTTGCTGGTCCTCAATCTGATCCGGCAGCTGTCGATTTAATAGGACGATTGGCTAGCCATATCATAACCCTTCGACAAATGTCTATTTCGGTCGCTGCCATGTTGCAGGACGGGAAAAATCCAGCAACAGAGGCCGCATTGGTAAAGTCGTTGGGTAATGATTTTGAGAAACAACTTCCCGAATTAGTACGTCTTGTTATGCCGCGATTAGAGTCTACTCATCCATTGAGACTCGCGTTAGAGAAAACGTTATTGCATGCTCCTTCTTTTACTATTCGTGGTGGAACGCGTGAAATTCTTCGTGGAGTTATCGCGCGCGGATTGGGGCTGCGTTGATGCAAAATTTGATACTAGAAACAACGGAGAAACTATTTTCTAAGCATTGTACGTCAACTGTTCGAGACGAAGCCGAAGTTGGAGCTTTTCCCGAAGCTCTTTGGAACGCGTTTCAAGATGCGGGATTGCATCTATTGGGTACGGCGGAATCTGGGACCTCGATCCAAGACGCGTATGCATTGATGCGTTTGGCTGGTCGATACGGTGTGCCGTTACCTATCCCAGAAATATTAATAAGTAACTATTGTGTCGGAGAGGCTGGGATCACGACGGTAGCTGAGGGTGCCGAAGCCCCGTGGGGCCGAGTCGCGGATCGCGTATTGTTTCCAAACGGTGATCTGGTGACCTCCTTTTCAATACAGAAAGGAACAAATATAGCTGGAGAGCCCCGAGATACGGTGATCTACTCGTCAAGCAAGTTAGTCGAATTGCCGTCAGATTTCGATGCAATGATGGCCTTAGGGCGAACAGTCTCGATGTCTGGAGCGATGGAACGCATCTTGGAATTGACCCTCCAATACGCGTCAGAGCGCAATCAATTCGGTCGGGCACTGTCTAAATTTCAGGCGATCCAACACAACTTGGCGGTTTTAGCGGGCGAAACAGCCGCTTCCCAGAGAGGAGCGGATGCGGCGATCGAATCTATAGACACGCCATGGTTCAGAATACAAGTCGGGTCGGCGAAGGCTAGGGTTGGTGAGGCTGCAGGTACCATCGCTGAGATCGCACATCAAATTCATGGCGCTATGGGCTTTACCCACGAACACGAGCTTCACCAATTTACACGTCGACTTTGGGCTTGGCGGGAAGAACACGGAAATGAGTCAGTCTGGAGAGCTGAACTCGGCCGGCGCATTCTGGAGGTTGGAGCAGATCAGGTTTGGGCATTTCTAACTCGAAGTTTGTAATAGAAACGGTTTGTTATTGAGATTTTCGAAACCTGTAGACGAAGCGATCGGTTGCCCCGAGTACTGAAGGATCAAAAACGTTCAGAGAATAATTGTCGTTCCTATTTCGAAGTACGTCTATTGATCCGTCAAATATGAAACCGCGTTTCTCGATGTCATGTTGTGCCCATTGCGGATCGATTCGGTGGAGTTCTTGTGCGCTGTTGTTTCTCGTACCCAGTTGAGCAACGTGATCTACGACTAATAAAATTCCATTCGGTTTGAGTACGCGAAAAATAGATTTCAAAAACGCATCTGGGTCACGCTGCCACCCTTCGGCCGACCAATACAAGTCGTGGTAGGTTTTTATCATTAAGGCGACATCGACGCTGTTGGTTGGAAAGCTGATCGTTTCCACCTCTTCTACTACATGATGAATATTCGGAAAGCGATTTCCGGACAGCCGATCTTCCACTTGTGTGCCTAAGAAACCTAAATAAGTGGTGTTGTTTTGCAGATACACAAGTCCACTAAGCCCGACTAATTGGCTTGTGATTTCCGAGTAGTAGCCCCCGCCACCGAGGATATCCCACACCGTCATACCCTCTCTAACACCAGCGAAATTCAGAATATCTGCTGGTCGACTCTGATCGTCTCTTTTTCGATCGTCTTCGGATCGATTCGATTGAGCGAGTACTGTCTGAATCTGGACCTTAGACATGCCAGAACGGGCGTTACTATTTAGAGGTTCGCTGGCCAGGTGTTCTCCAGTAATAGTTAGAAAAAGAAGGCCAACCAAAACCCATTTGGCGTTTACTGTCATTGGAGATTCACTATCATTTTGCCGGTATTGGTGCCGTCGAAAAGACCCACAAACGCCTGGGGCATGTTCTCTAAGCCGTCAAAAATGGTTTCCCGGTATTTGAGTTTGCCGCTGGTAACCCACTGGGTCATCTCCCTATCAAAGTCGGCACGCATATCATTGTAATTCGACACGATGAATCCTTTCAGAGTCAGTCCCATACCAATAGCGATAGTGAGATTATTTGGACCCGGAACCGGGGCGGTAGCGTTGTATTGCGATATCGCACCACAAAGCGGGATTCGACCATTCGGGCGCATGCAATTCAGCGCTGCTTGAAGATGATCTCCACCTACGTTATCGAAATAGATGTCAATTCCATCAGGCGCGCCCTCCTGAATTTGCTTTTCTAAGTGTCCTTTTCGATAGTCGAATGCGTGATCAAAACCCAGATCCTCGGTTAGGTGGCGTACTTTATCCTCTCCGCCAGCACTGCCTATAGCGGTGCCTCCTTTGATTTTTGCGATTTGCCCGACAGCACTTCCGACGGCACCCGCGGCCCCCGAAACGAAAACCACGTCTCCCTCTTTAAATTCGCCGACGCCGAGTAGCCCCACATAAGCAGTCATACCAGGCATTCCAAGTACACCAAGATAACTGGAAGCAGGAGCTTGTAAGTTGCCGAGTGTTTTTACGGCGCTTGCTTTTGCGACGAAACCTTCACGCCAGCCAAAATGGGATTCGACGTACTCCCCTACAGATATGTCAGGAGAATTTGATTTTGTCACACGGCCGATTGCCCCACCGGTCAGTGTTTCACCGATTTGAAACGGAGGTGTATACGATTTGCGATCAATCATGCGGCCGCGCATGTAGGGATCAACCGTTAGGGATACGTTTTCTACAACGATTTCACCATCAGTAGCTTCTGGAAGTTGGGTCTGAACGATTTCAAAATCGTCGCTTTCAGGAATCCCGACGGGTCTTTTTTTGAGTCGTATTTCTTGAGATTGCATGGCATTACTCTGTTGGAGGTACGTTGAACACCATACGTTACCGCATAGAATCAGGCTTGTGTGGCTGTTTTAGAAAAAAACAGATTTATTGGAAATACTCGGCCTCAACCAATTCAAAACGTAAAGATGGCATCAGTGACATGAGGGCTATCGCGTTTCCTTCCGGTAACGGTATATGGCTGGCATCTGGAGAAACTTGGTTCCATGTCGGATCGAATTCTTCCCAGTGCCCATCGATAGCAACGCGATTCCATGCATGCAGGCTAAACGCTTCTTGATTCTCGTTATAGGCTATGCCAATGACAGTTTCGGTTGGCAATCCCAGCGAGCGTCCCATTGTTGTAAAGAGGTTAGCATAGTCTGCGCAATCACCTTGTCGGGTGCTGATTGTATCGATAACAGATTGTATGTTCCGTGTTTCGTCGTATTCGAGATAGCGGTGAACAAAGTGAGTTAGGGCTTCAGCTAGTAATCGCGGATTGATCAGATCAAAAACATTATTTTGAGCAAGGGCTTTTACTGAAGGGGCGGAAGTAGGGTAGTGAATAGTTTCACGTTTAGCTTGGATGATGTCGTTGGGTACTGCTCGGAATTTTCTTGCGGCAACTGACTCTATAAAGAGATTTTCATCCGCTAGGTTGCCCCATCGGCCAAGATCTCCGGCATCAGATTCGATCGAAAGTATTAAGCGACTCAGCGATTCGTGTTTCTGGATAGGACTATTTAACTCTATTTTTAAATCGGTTGAATGAAAGAGAGATCGGCTATCACGCCAAATCATTGCCGCTTTGGCATTAGGCACTCGATCAATCATGAGAAAATCCGATATGCGAAATTGCTGTGGTACCAAGTTAGCGTCGAGTTCTATCGTTGTGGATTGCGACTGATCGTTGGATTCGATGATGTATCCTTGGGGACTCTTGTTTTTGACCGTCCATGAGAGTGAACGCAATCGCATGTAATCGAAATCGAGTTGCTGAACTGTGTGGTTTTCTCCCGCGGTTGGTTTGTGATTCCGAATCCAACTTTCGATCCCGAGATAGTCAGCTAAGGTGAGGTCTCCTTGTAATGGGATCGCTTCGACTCCTCCGACAAGGGCCTTATCCTTCCGTCGTATCGAAGACTTATGCGTCTGCCCGTGTGATTTCTGTCTGTATTGATCTGCCGCAAGTAATTCGTGGGGAAGGTCGCCTGAGAAGAGTAATTCTTCTTTGATAGTTGTTGGTTCTCCGTCTTTTAGTTGGAAGGTCATAGACGACGAGAAGCGCCAGTTGCCATCACCATCCCGCTGGTTCGTCGTGTGATATGCACCGATTGGATCATGTAGAAGTTTTAATACAAACCAACGTTCACCTTGAAGTGACTCAGCGATAGTAGAAAGGGAAACGGTTCTGTCTAATAGGAATGAAAACTGGGTGCCAAAAAACACGGCGAGCAGCGTGGCGGTCAAAGTTGAGAGGACAAAAATGCGTTTCACTGTGAGGAGTTTACGTATATTGCTCAGAAGACAATAGGATTAGATTTTTCCACAAAGTGGCATAGAACTAGTGTGATATGCGACGGTTTCATTAAACTATGCAGCCTTATGAGTAAAGATCTTAACGACTTCATACGTAGTCGCATTCGAGCGGATTTGGATGAAGGTGATTTAAGCGATGGAATAGTTACCAGATTTCCACCTGAACCCAATGGTTTTTTGCATATTGGTCATGCGAAATCGATCTGTTTGAATTTTGGGGTAACAGAGGAATTTGGTGGGTCTACCTACCTCCGCTTCGACGACACGAATCCTCGCAAGGAAAGTGAGAACTTTGTCGAGTCGATAAAAAGTGATGTGCGCTGGCTGGGTTTTGACTGGAAAGACAAATTAACTTTCGCATCGGATTATTTTGATCAACTGTACTCCTATGCGGAACAATTAATTAATGATGGTAAAGCCTATGTTTGCAGTTTAACAACCGATGAAATTCGTAATACTCGAGGCACTCTGTTAGAGCCTGGTTCTGACAGTCCCTATAGAGACCGGTCGAGCGAAGAGAATCTGTCTTTATTTCGGGATATGAAGGCGGGTAAATGTGAAGAAGGCGAGCACGTGCTTCGAGCCAAGATTGATATGAGTTCACCCAACATGAACATGCGTGATCCCGTCTTATACCGGGTGATACATGCCTCACACCATCGAACAGGCGACGACTGGTGCATCTACCCAATGTACGACTTTACCCATTGTATCTGTGATGCTTTGGAGGGCATAACTCATTCCTTATGCACCTTAGAGTTCGAGAACCATCGCCCTTTGTATGATTGGGTTCTTGAAAATATTGATATCAATTATCATCCGCCACAGATCGAATTTTCGCGGCTTGGCTTGGAATATGCCGTGATGTCGAAGCGGGTTATCACCGAACTGGTAAACCGAGGCTATGTCGAAGGTTGGGATGATCCGAGACTATACACCATAGCGGGTCTGCGCCGACGCGGTGTTCCATCCGAATCCATCAGAAATTTTTGTCGACGGATTGGTATAAGTAAACAAGACAATTTGGTGGAGACGGAATACTTAGACTTCTGTGTCCGTGAAGAACTGGAACAAGATGCTCCAAGGGGTATGGCCGTTATTGATCCGTTGCGAGTGATCATTACCAATTTTGACGAGGAAGATGAGGTGCTTACTGCGGCCTGGCATCCGAAAAATCCTGAATTGGGAAATCGGCATCTAACGTTTGGCCGTGAAATATATATTGAACGAGCGGATTTTGAGGAAATACCTCCTAAAAAGTACAAGCGTCTCTCACCGGGTGCAATTGTGAGGTTGCGTTACGCCTACATCATCCGGTGCGATGAGGTAATAAAGGACGGGAACGGAGAGGTGGTTGAGATTCGAGCCACCTACTTTCCAGATTCTAAAAGTGGAGCGGATACAAGTGGCCTGAAACCCAAAGGGGTTATTCATTTTATTTCAGCCGCCAACTCTATAGCTGCAGAGATTCGGTGTTACGAACATCTTTTCATATCAAAAGTACCAAACGGGGATCGCTTGGAAAACGAATTAAACCCGGAATCGGTGCGAATATACTCAGGTTTGATCGAACGAGCGTTGTTTGAATCGGACGCTAAAAGCTTCCAATTTGAACGGAACGGATACTTTTTTCGGGATGAATCTACATCCCGACTTGTGTTCAATAGAACGGTTACGTTAAGGGATAAATGGAAACCCACTACATAAGGATTTCTCTTTAAAGCTCTGCGATCGAATTGTTTTTGAGTGAGGGGAGTAGCTAGTCTTCTCTAACAAATTTACTGAGGAATATTAGACGAGGATTGTTGATGTGGGCCCATTAGACGACTTGCGTGTCATTGAACTTGGAACGCTGATTGCGGGACCATTTTGCGGTCAGTTGTTGGGCGATATGGGAGCCGATGTAATCAAGGTTGAACCACCCGGTATCGGTGATCCGATGCGTTCCTGGGGACGTGGTTTAGCAGTGTGGTGGCCCATTATTGGTCGGAACAAGCGCTGTATTACATTGAACTTACGTGAAGAGCTGGGCCAAGAAATTTTGAAAACCCTTGTGGAGCAAAGTGACATCTTAATCGAGAATTTTCGGCCAGGGACGATGGAGAAGTGGGGCCTGGATTATGCGAGCTTATCAAAAATTAATCCGCGACTAATCATGGTGCGAGTGTCTGGGTTTGGTCAGAGTGGACCATATTCCCGTAGGGCTGGTTACGGATCTATTGGGGAAGCCATGGGAGGCCTACGTCACATCACGGGAGATCCTGACCACCCGCCGAGTCGCGTTGGAATTTCAATCGGGGATTCCCTTGCGGCTACATTCGCCTGTCTAGGTGCCTTGGCTGCGCTCCATGCGCGAGAAAATTCTGGTAGAGGTCAGGTGGTTGATTCCGCTATATATGAATCGGTTTTGGCGGTGATGGAGTCAACAATTCCGGAATATACAGAGGGAGGGACGATTCGGGAAAGGAGTGGAGCTATCCTGCCTAAAACTGCCCCATCCAGTGTGTACCCGTCCAAAGACGGTGAAATGATCGTGATTGGTGCGAATCAAGATTCGGTATTTTCTCGTCTAACCGAGGCCATGGAACAGCCTGCTCTTTCCAAGGATGCTAAGTATGCGGACCATATTTCGAGAGGTGAGAATCAATTAGAATTGGATAACTGTATTGCTGAGTGGTCCGTCCAACTAAGGTCAGAAGATTTACTTACGACACTGGAGCAACATGGTGTTCCTGCTGGACGGATATTTCGAGTTCCGGACATGCTGGACAATCCACATTTCCAAAGCCGAAATTCGATTGTCGATGTGGCGCATCCGCTGTACAAAAATCTAAAAATGCAAAACACGTTTCCTCGGATGTCGGTCACGCAGGGNGAGATACGCTGGCCAGGNCCTGAACTTGGTCAACACAATGCTGAANTTTATGGGGGGTTACTCAACATNCCGCNAGAATTAATAGATGAATATNAAGCCAAAGGCATCGTGTGAGTCTCCATCGTGCNAATGTGGAAAAGGCGCTATCTCGAATTACTNGATACGTCCATAGAACACCNGTAATGTCGAGTGGGTTCGTGGACAAGCTGCTTGGATGTTCGGTTTTATTTAANTGCGAAAATTTGCAAAAAGTAGGGGCNTTTAAAGCACGGGGCGCGATAAATGCGGTTCTCTCATTGCCGGCGTCTGTGCACACTGTCATTACCCATTCTTCTGGTAATCATGGTGCCGCACTAGCTTGGGCGGCAAGTCAGGTAAATAAAAAGTCGTTAATTATNGTCCCTGTCGATGCGAAACCTATTAAGAAAAGTGCNATTCGAANTTATGGTGGTGTCATTATCGATTGCGGGCCAGCGATTACCGATCGGGAGAAGAAGCTTTCAGAAGTACTGCGGGAAACGGANGCACATTTCGTCCCCCCNTACGATGATCCGGACATAATTTGTGGTCAAGGGACAGCGGCCCTAGAACTCCAAGAGGATTATCCTGAGATAGAGGAATTATGGGTTCCGATTGGCGGTGGAGGGTTNGCTGCTGGGTCAGCGCTGCTTGATATCCAAGGTAATGGTCCTACCGTTGTCTGCGCCGAGCCTAGCTTGGCTCGCGATGCCTATGATTCTCTGCGTACGGGAGAAATTCAGCCGGCGCTGCCTCCAAAAACGATTGCGGATGGTTTACGAACCTCGTTGGGCCGCCTTAATTTTGAGGTGTTACGCTCATTGAATATTCACATTGAATTAGTTCATGAGGAAGCAATTCTATCGGCGATGTCTTTGATTTGGTCACGAATGAAATTAGTCGTTGAGCCGTCTGCAGCGGTTCCGTTGGCAGGACTTCTGGCAAAAGGTACCGATGCCCCGGCGGTGGGGGTTATTCTCAGTGGTGGCAACGTTGAAGCTACATTTAATTTNACTAACTGATCCGTGTATTAACGCCGTCTAACGGATAAATGGGGCGTCGCACATTGCTAAAAGAGATCTCGTTGTAATCTGAAGTGCAGACTCCGAGGCCCGCACACTCAACCACTTCGCTNGCAANATCTCGGAATCCAACACGATAATGTATCCGACTTTTNAACATTAGGAATCGCTTTTGATTTGGCTCTATACCGACGCTTCGGAAGCATCCAGGATCAACCGGCTCAAAATGTCTGGAAACGACCATGATGTCTATTTGTCCCACGCTCAAAACTGCGGTTTTCCCCATGTGAGTCATGAGGCCACGACCCATTGCTATTGTCGTGGGAAATCGTCCGTCACTCAATGTCTTCACGCGACCTGTTATAGAAATAGGAGAGTTNGCCCGGGCGATTGCAGGCATAGNTAATTTACCACCGAGNGACAGTGATATTTCATTACCGACACCGACCTTTTCCATGAGATCGACCGCTTCCGGATCAAAAATACCGCATACGGCTACATCTTCGAGCTCTTGCCTTAGGACCTCTTTGAGCACATCGGTAGTATCCATCGTTCCGCCAGAAGCCGTATTGTCGTAGTGGTCCAGAATAATTATCGGTCCTTCTCTTGATGGATTCTCGCNGAGCCTACGTGCTCGAGTAATTGAGTCATCGAGTGGTTCTATTTCATACACCCATGCAGCTCGTTGTTCCCAGGCGACGTCTAAAAATTCATCGCGAACTTTTTCAGCNAGAGCCAAATCGTTATCCGTGGTAACGACTACCGATAGACCTGCTTGACTGATGTCGGCATGTGGAAATCCTGTAAATAAGCTAACGGATAGCACTTCATTAGTCTCTACTTCCTTTGCACGTTCCTGTAATTGCTTGTTTGGAAAATCGTCAGTTCCCTGCTTCATTACGTGGGGCAGCATGGGGTTATTTCCCCACGCCATCGTAGGTTTCACGTCCTGTCTTTCTTGCGCGATTAATATTTCTCCGGCACGTTTGGCCGTCGCGTACATGTCGACGTGTGGGTAGGTGTGGTACCCGCAAATGACAGTNGATAAAGAAACAATATCGTCGAATATATTTGCATGCATATCGAGCGCAACGGCTATGGGTACGTCAGGGTTTACNTCGCGAATTTTTTTTAATAATTGGCCTTCCCCATCTTCAAAACTTCGGGTAACCATCGCACCGTGGAGATCGAGAAATATCGCGTCGCAGTCACTATCGGCAGCCTCGACTATTTTTTTCGTTATGTAGATGTAGGCATCATCTTCTACCGGCCCGGAGGGTGGAGCACCAGCGGCAATGGGTACCGTTATTTTTGCACCTATGGCTTCCGCTACATCGATATACCCACCCATACAGGTTTCTGTTCCTCTNAATACTTCTATGGCTTGTTGCCCTTCAATAGGATGAGATCTACTGGCACCGGAGAAACGCGCCAGGTCTGTGATTACAGGCGAAAAAGTGTTGGTNTCATGACTCATTTGAGCGATNACGATTCGCATNCGAACGTGGACTCCCGATTTTNNTTTTAGAAAAGAATCTACGCTATGTTAGTCTTTTTCACCATTCTATTTGAAGGCTCTAACGAAATNGNCGNTTATGCAGAGAGATNTCAATACTTCAGNAACGTACTTCGGGCATCCACGGGGNCTNTATGTCCTTTTTTTTACGGANATGTGGGAGCGATTTAGCTTCTATGGCATGAAATCACTCCTTATTTTTTATCTAGTGCAGCATTGGATGTTCGATGACGGTGCTTCGGCAGGATTGGTCGCTACTTATGGCTCGTTGGTTTACTTAACTCCGATTCTTGGTGGGGCGATTGCCGACCGCTATCTCGGGTTCCGGCGTTCTGTAATTTTTGGTGCAGCACTGCTAGCAATAGGTCATCTCCTTATGACTGTTGAAGGGACTCCGGCAACCCTTAACGCGCAGGGCGTTATACAACGAGATAGCATTGCACTCGATGTGTTCTACCTTGCACTGTCATTCATTATTGTGGGCGTTGGTTTCTTGAAGCCTTCGATTTCTAGCATGGTAGGTCAGCTCTATACGACAGATGAACGTCGGCGCGATTCCGGTTTCACTCTTTTTTATATGGGAATCAATCTAGGTGCACTGAGCGCTATGCTCATTTGTGGATACCTGGGCCAAACCTATGGATGGAAGTACGGTTTTGGTCTAGCAGGTATTGGCATGATTTTGGGCTTGTTTACATTCTTACGCGGACGTTCTTGGCTTTTGGGTATCGGCGAGCCTCCAGGGAATGAAATACTTACCGAGAAAGTCGGACCTTTCTGTCGAGAACACTGGATCTATTTCGGAGGAATCATAGGGATTGTGTGTTCTTGGATACTCATCCAAAGGCCCATAGCTGTTGGTTGGTTATTAGGTTTTACTTCTTTTGTAGCAGTGGTCGGAATAATTGTTTACTCCATCCTTTATTGTTCACCAGTAGAACGGAATCGTCATTTGATCGTCTTGTATTTAACAGCGGTATCTGTTGTGTTTTGGATGTTTTTCGAACAGGCGGGGACCAGTATGGCCTTGTTCACGGAACGCAATGTTGACAAAAATCTCCTGGGTTTCGAAATGCAGGCATCGCAAATGGGATTTATGAATCCAGCTTTTATAATTTTGTGTGCGCCTTTTTTTTCCTTCGTCTGGGATGGCTTAGCTAAGCGAGGTCTCGAACCGTCAACGACTACCAAGTTCGGACTCGGAGTGATTCAGGTTGGAATAGGATTTATGTTCTTA
>PAMR01000039.1 GCA_002708205.1 Gammaproteobacteria bacterium | reverse complement strand
GCAACGTACATGAGCTACTCGAATGGGCGAAGGTTAATTGGCAACGCAGGGCGTTACCCAAAAATTCTTGTATTCCCAACTATAATGGCATTTAGTTTCACGGATGCGTTTTCAAAATAAACGTCCACACTATTTGCATTTGCGATCTTTGAAAGTTCCTTTTAAGTCCAATAGGGCGTCATTTTGTAAAACAGGGTTTTTCGTAGCTGCTTTTTTGTTGCTCTCAACATTCATGGACCGCTAATATGGGTAGTCATTTGAGTAGTAACAAACCCTTGCCGCGCCATATTGAACAGCATGGAATTAGCATAGAGCGGATCTCTAAAAACGCGATCAGCGTAGTAGAGGGCTTGCGCGCTCGAGGTTATGATTCTTACCTAGTCGGGGGCTGTGTTCGTGACCTTTCCCTCGGCCTAGAACCAAAAGACTTTGACGTTGCTACCAATGCAACTCCGGAAGAAGTGAGCGACATATTCCCCAAAACGAGACTTATCGGGCGTCGGTTCCGAATCACGCACGTACGTAACAGGGGCGAAACTATCGAGGTCTCAACTTTTCGGCGTAATATCGACCTAGATGATCTATCAGATGTTGAATTAGATCATGAGTCAAAAAATGGAATTATTGTGAGAGATAACGTTTACGGCAGCATCGACGAGGATGTGCTCAGGCGCGACTTCACCATAAACGCTCTATACTATGATCCTGATGAAAACGTCGTTTTAGACTTTGTAGATGGTTTCGAGGACATTAAGCGACGGAAAATTAAAACCATAGGGGAACCGGAAAAACGTTTCCGTGAAGATCCAGTTCGAATTCTAAGAGCAATACGTTTTGCAGCGAAACTAGACTTTCAATTCGATTTGGAAACGGAAGGGGCTTTGACCCCCTTAAGTGAGTTCCTAACAGCAATTCCTCCCGCCCGTCTGCTAGACGAATTTACAAAGTTATTTATGCATGGAAGTGCTGCTGCCTCTTTTGAACTCTTATGCCGATTTGATCTTGCAGAAATTCTCTTCCCGCTTCCGCTCCAATCCTTGCCTTTAGTTTCTTCGGCCCTGAAAAATACCGATAGGCGAATCCTTGAAGGAAAACCCGTTACACCCGCATTCTTACTAGCTGCTCTGCTGTGGGAAGAGTATCAAAGAAAGTGTGATGTCACCGCCACAGGAGGTGATCCACACGATGGTCAATACCAAGCGGCGCACGCGGTCATTAACGAGCAACAGCATACAATCGCAATACCAAAACGATTCGCCATGTTCATAAAAGAAGTGTGGCAACTTCAACCACGGCTCGAGAAACGATCACCTCGATCACTGCATCGATTGCTCTCCCACAGGCGATTCCGGGCCGGCTACGACTTTCTGCTATTACGAGCCAATAACGGCAACGCCGACGTGGAAGTCGCTAATTGGTGGACCGAGATACAGGACTTGGATCCAGACCAAAAAATGGCCCAAATTAGAAAGCTGAGCCCGAAGCGTCGTAGACGCCGTAAGCCAAAAATAAATGGGGACGCACGTGCACAACAGCAATGAGATATTGCGTACAACGTTTGTGTTACACATTATTCGATTTTACTTAGTAGTCAAAGGCTAACCGAGAACATAATGTCCGAGGGTTTATCCCAGCAAGATGGCACCCCGGCTAAAGTAAATTTTAGGCCCGGTTATATCGCGGTTGAAGGCCCCATCGGAGTAGGCAAAACCACCCTGGCTCACAAACTTGCCGACTCTTTCCACTACCCTATTCTTCTTGAACCCGCTGCCGAGAATCCTTTCTTGGAAAATTTTTATAGAGAAGGCAGGAAACATGCACTTCCTACTCAATTGTTCTTCTTGTTACATCGAGCACAACAAGTAGCATCGCTGAGACGTGATGACCTTTTACCCCCCAGCGTAATCTCTGACTTTCTAATCGAGAAAGACCGTCTATTCGCCAACATTAATTTAGACCAAGCCGAATTCGATCTATACGAACAGATTTACGAATCTTTATCGCTTGAAGCTCCAGCTCCCGATTTAGTTATATACCTTCAGGCCCCTGTAAACATTCTACTTGATCGGATACGGAAAAGAGGTATAGCCGCTGAACAACAAATTGATTCAGATTACCTTTTGACTCTTTCAAAAGCTTATACCGAGTTTTTTCATTTCTACGATTCCGCACCCATCTTGATTGTAAATGCTGCGGAAGTAGATTTCGGCACAAATGATCTCCACTACGAAGCACTACTTGAACACGTTCACAATATGTCTGGACGGCGACAGTACTTTAACCCTCACCCTACATTAATATGACTTTATGAGTAACCAAATAACTACTAAATCTGTGTCCCTCAATACATTAAACCAACGAAAACTAAAACAAGAAAAGTTTTCGGCACTGACTGCCTACGATGCTCTGTTTGCGGAAATGATCAGTTCATCGGGAATAGAGGTAATACTAGTTGGCGATTCGCTTGGAATGGTTCTACAAGGGCATGACAGCACACTACCGGTGACACTCGAACATATGGTCTACCATATGCAATGTGTACAAAAAGGGAATGTCAGCAGCCTCATTATGGCAGACCTGCCATTTATGAGTTACGCCTCAGAATCCCAATCCTTAGAAAGTGCTGCCTCTTTAATGAGGGCAGGTGCACACGTTGTCAAACTTGAAGGAGGAGCTTGGCTAGCAGAGAGTACTAGACTGTTAGCTGAACGGGGAATTCCAGTTTGTGCGCACATGGGTCTTACTCCACAATCAATAAACCGCCTAGGTGGATATCGCGTTCAGGGTCGGAATCCCGAACAAGCCAGCGCGATGATCTCGGAAGCTAAAATATTAGAGAATTCAGGTGCCTCCATAATACTTCTAGAGTGCGTTCCAGTAGCCCTCGCCAAGGAAATTACTGAAACCTTGAGCATACCTGTAATCGGGATTGGAGCGGGACCTCACACTGACGGTCAAATCATGGTAATGCACGACATGTTAGGTATAACGCCAAAGGCCATAAAAGCCCCCAAGTTTGTAAAAAACTTTATGCCCCTTAGCACGGATGGAATTCGAGGAGCATTCAAGGCTTACGCACTAGCAGTAAGAAATGGAGAGTTTCCAAGTCCAAAAGAAAGTTTTGAATAAATTTTATTCGGTCATTGAGGCTGTTGCGACAAACTAGTCCCCAACGCTCGTATTAGGAAATTCACCATGCAGGCAACTAGTAGATGGAAATAGTATCCGACAAAAACACACTAATCTCATTGCTAAATAAGAACAGGTCTTCGGTTAGGGGTCTAATTCCGACAATGGGTAACTTACATAAAGGACACCTCGACCTGGTATACAAGTCGACCCTAGATTGTGCTTATACCGTTGTAACAATTTTTGTGAATCCTCTGCAGTTCGGACCGAATGAGGATTTTCATAAATATCCAAGAACAATCGAAGAGGACATCGCCACATTAAAGGAATCCAACGTCGATCTTCTTTTTGCTCCGAGTGTCAACGAAATGTACGGTGAAGACAAAGAAGAACAGGTGATTGTTGCCGTGACAAGGCTGTCGGAGATCTTGTGTGGTAAAAATCGTCCCGGTCATTTCGATGGTGTAACGACAGTAGTAGCTAAATTATTAAACCTAATATCTCCGACTTACGCTTATTTCGGCCAGAAGGACTGGCAACAACTAGCACTAGTCAAAACGATGGTTGATCAACTCGACATGCAAACAAAAATCGTTGGTATTAAAACTACGCGTGAAAAGGATGGTCTTGCGATCTCTAGCCGCAATCAATATTTGACAAAAGAAGAGCGTTCTATCGCCCCTCTGCTCAAAGCGGAATTAGACAACATATCGATTCGATTAAGGAATGGTGAAACCGACTATGAAGTGGTCGAAACTGAAAGCAAATCCAACCTGTCCCGAGTCGGGTTTGACGTAGACTACATAGCGATAAGGGATTCGCATCGGTTATGCACACCGGACGAGGAGACCAAAAGCTTGCGAATACTAGCTGCGGCCTATCTCGGTCGAACTCGTCTGATCGACAATATAGGATTCTGAATTCAATGATCAATCAACCTCAAAAAACCAAATCGTGGAATCGAATCCAAAA
Source organism: Gammaproteobacteria bacterium (assembly GCA_002708205.1). Classification (GTDB taxonomy): domain Bacteria; phylum Pseudomonadota; class Gammaproteobacteria; order Pseudomonadales; family Azotimanducaceae; genus UBA11889. Next base: position 23,954 of record PAMR01000039.1, on the reverse strand, counting down.
AAGAGCAGCTAAATTCCGGCAAAGTCGTATTTCCCCACATGCTACAGATCGATCTCGTTTTTTTGACATGAGCTTTCGTATCGGACCGTTACTCGTCGACTACTCTAAACAAAAAATCGATAAGGCTACTGTTCAAGAGTTAACGACACTAGCTACAGAAATGGAACTAGGGAAGANAGTCCAAGAACAANTTGCAGGACTCACCATGAACAATACCGAATGTCGCAAAGTACTGCATACGGCATTGCGTTCCAGTTTCACAGATGCTCCGAAAGAAGTAGCTCACGACGTGCAAAAAGAAAGAGCTCGGATGCTGAAATTTGCCGAAATGGTTCGATTGGGAAAGTATTTGGGGCACACCGGTAAATCGATAGACCATATCGTACATATAGGAATCGGAGGTTCGCATCTCGGGCCNGAATTCGTTTGCCAAGCTTTAAATAGGTCAAATATCAATATTCAATTCCTATCNAATATAGACGGCCAANCAACCAAAAACATACTACGTGACTTAAACCCAGAAACTACTCTNGTAATCATCGTATCCAAAACTTTTACAACTTTGGAAACGATTACGAACGCTCGAGCTATCCGATCATGGTTCCTTGAGAGGACNGGGAATGCAACCGCCTTTAAAAAACATTTTGTTGCAGTGAGTAATAATGAAGAGGGAATGGATAGTTTCGGAGTCGCTGATNCTAATCGTTTTTACCTCTGGGATTGGATAGGGGGGCGTTTCTCATTATGGTCATCTGTCGGTTTACCTCTCGCTATCTGTATCGGNCCTAATGCCTTTCGAGCCTTTCTTAGNGGTGCTGCCTCGATGGACAAACATTTTCAATCTGCTCCTTTCAGCAGGAATGCACCAGTTATGCTTGCTTTGCTAACTGTCTGGAATACCAATTTTTTCGATACAGATACGCATGCAATATTAGTCTACGATCAACGATTAAGGCTGTTTGTAGACTTTCTTCAGCAACTAGAAATGGAAAGTAACGGAAAGTCAGTACACAAAGATGGTGTGCCCGTAGATATTAATACATGTCCTATAATTTGGGGGGGAGAGGAAACAAACGGTCAGCACGCATACCACCAACTACTACACCAAGGAACGCGTTCTTTTGCGACTGATTTTATTGCAACCGTAAACCCNGAGCACANAATGAAGTCCCAGCATAATTGGCTTCTTGCAAACGCTCTAGGACAATCCAAGATNATGNTTCAAGGAAAACACTTTNCGGACNNGAACCTATCCAAACATAGGAAGGTCNTTGGAGATCATCCGAGTACGACTATACTTTTAGACGAACTCAACGCCGAAAGTCTCGGATACCTCATTTCGCTATACGAAAACAAAGTAGCTGCCTTAGGCTATATTTGGAATATAAANTCTTTTGATCAGTATGGTGTGGAAAGCGGCAAAACTGAAGCTGAACAAATATACAAAGATTTAACCACGAGCAAATCACTTAACCAAGACNCCTCGACTGCTGGTTTAATAGAAACAATCAAAAGCCGCTCTCTCTAGCTAGTTTACCGAGGACGAATTAAACAGCATATCACTACCGATAAACAAAGGTTAAAAAATGGCTAAAACGTATCCGGTACCAAATAATTTTATCGCTAACGCACATATAACCGCTGACCGATATAAACAATTGTATTCTGAGTCGATCTCGCAGCCCGATATTTTTTGGGAAAAACAAGCCAATGAATTTTTAGATTGGATAAAGCCTTGGGACGAAATACATAGCTCCAACCTTCCTGCCGGGAAAGTTCAATGGTTCAGCGGAGCCACACTAAACGCTAGCGTCAACTGCATCGATCGTCATCTGCCAGAGAAAAGTAACCAAGTCGCTATTATTTGGGAAGGAGACAGTCCGGACGAAGATGCAAAAATCACCTATCAAAAACTTCACGATGAAGTTTGTAAATTAGCGAACTCACTGCGNGCGCGGGGGGTTAAAAAGGGTGACCGAATCTGTATATATATGCCGATGATTCCTGAAGCTGTATACGCCATGTTAGCTTGCGCGCGTATNGGAGCCATTCACAGCGTAGTATTCGGAGGCTTTTCGCCGCAGTCGCTTAAAGACAGAATTCTCGACTCAGACTGNNGAGTGGTAATAACTGCAAACGAGGGACTTCGNGGCGGACGTACCGTTTCTTTNAAAAAGAATGNCGATACTGCTCTGAATGATTGCCCCAATGTACATACGGTCTTCGTCGTCANACGTACAAGCGGTAATGTAAATTGGGTCAGCGGCCGAGACCTATGGTACGACGAAGCAGTTTCTGAGCAAGAAACTAACTGCCTGCCGGAGGAAATGGAATCAGAAGATCCGCTTTTTATTCTGTACACGTCCGGATCAACTGGAAAACCTAAGGGAGTGCAACACAGTACAGGTGGATATTTACTACACGCTGCAATCACTCACAAGTACATATTCGACTATCAACAAAACGATATTTACTGGTGCACGGCCGATGTGGGATGGGTAACCGGTCACTCATATATCGTGTACGGACCCCTCACAAACGGGGCTACAACGGTCATGTTTGAAGGAATACCCACATACCCAGACGCTTCGCGCTTCTGGAGAATAATAGATAAACACAATATTTCTATATTCTACACAGCACCAACCGCTCTACGGCAACTCATGGGACAAGGGGATAATTTCGTTGAAAAAACATCTCGCCAATCACTTCGGATTCTGGGAACTGTTGGTGAACCCATCAATCCGGAAGCTTGGGAATGGTATCACGCTGTCGTCGGCGCAAGCAGTTGTCCAATCGTAGACACGTGGTGGCAAACAGAAACAGGAGGCATAATGATAGCCCCATTTCCTGGCGCCACCGAGCTAAAGCCGGGATCGGCAACTTTACCTTTCTTTGGCATAAAACCTGCCCTNGTGGATTCCAATGGAACGATAATAGAAAAGACAGAAGCCTCCGGGAACCTCGTTATAACAGGTAGTTGGCCAGGACAAATTAGAACAGTCTATGGCGACCATCAGCGAGTTATAGATACTTATTATTCGGCATATGAAGGATTTTACTTCACGGGAGATGGAGCTCGGCGTGATAGTGATGGCTATTATTGGATAACCGGACGCGTCGACGATGTTATCAACGTATCAGGCCATCGAATGGGAACTGCCGAAGTCGAGAGTGCATTAGTTTTACACAACTCGGTAGCAGAAGCGGCTGTCGTGGGATTCCCTCACGAGATTAAGGGTGAAGGAATATACGCATATGTAACTCTTATGAACGACGTAAAGGGTAACGAAAAATTGCGTAGTGAGCTCCTCGATCTAGTGAGATCAGAGATAGGTCCAATTGCCAAACCCGACTATGTACAGTGGGCGCCAGGTTTGCCAAAAACCCGGTCAGGAAAAATAATGCGCAGAATTCTGCGAAAAATAGCAGCCGATCAAACAGAAGAACTCGGCGATATAAGTACATTGGCGGACCCTACTGTGGTTGAAGACCTTATCACCAATCGGTCTGCCGGAAATACTCCTAGCTAGACTGCGTATTCGTGAAAAAGTGAACAGATCTCCACAGTTCGAGGAAACCTTTCCATTTCTCGCCGCTATAAAAAAGAATCCATGTATATCCGTTTACTAATCTCCCCAATTACTAAAGCCGCGTACTTTCGAGACTACAAAGGTGTTGTCCACGCTGAGTTCACCGAATTTTTTCCAGATTCCCCGGTTGCAATCTTTAGTGAAAATAATCTGGATTGGTTGGAGACAGATATTGAAGAACCAGATTTTACGTCTCTGGCTCGACTATCTTTTGTTCAAGGAATTTTCCGGCGGGACAAGACCGGATTACGTGTTCTTTCTTGTGATCCTCGTTTTTCTTTAACCAACGAGTTTGTTAGCGGAAACAAATACCAAGGAAAGACTAATGAAACAGTTACGCAATTGGCTATCAACTTAGCGCTCCATCACAACTTGTCTAAGTCCGACAAACAGCTTTCGTTACTGGATCCGATGGCAGGAGGCGGCACGACTTTGCTATGGGGACATCGATACGGTTTGGAAACAGTCGGAATAGATATCAACAAAAGAGCTCTCGAGACTCTGCACCGTCACGTGAAAAAATATACAAAAATTGAAAAACTTAGACACACAAAATCAGATGGGCAAACAGGACATTTCACTAAAAAAGGTGTCGGGAAATTCATTCTGTACGAAATAAGCGACAAGAAGCTTAAACTTGTTTGTGGCGACTCTGCCCACTCCCCAAAACTCTTGAGTCATCAAAAATTTCATCTGCTGGTTACCGATATACCATATGGTATCCAGCATCGCGGGGCCGACGGAAAGCGAAGTCCCCTAGACAATATTATTCATTGCACACCCGCTTGGTACGAAAGCTTAAAACCCGGGGGCGCCATGGCGGTTATTTTCAATAGCTACCAACCGAAGAGAGACGTTCTCGTCAAAGCTTTTGAAGCAACCGGGTTTAAGACAACAGAGTTCAGTTCACCCCATCGAATGAGTGAATCGATAGTACGCGATATCGCTGTGTTCAATCGACCCCATACATAGACTATGTTACTAGTTAACTGTAATTACTTACTTCTTTCATTGAAAGCTTGATCCGTCCTCGCTGATCCACGTCAAGCACAACGACATCCACTTGCTGCCCTTCCTCTAGAAAATCTGTGACCTTCTCAACACGCTCCTCTGCAATTTGAGAGATATGTAAGAGTCCGTCTTTACCGGGAAGTATTTGCACAAAAGCACCAAAATCAACAATCCTCTCCACCTTCCCGTTATAAATTTTGCCGACTTCAGCCTCGGCAGTAATCTCCTCAATCTTCGCTACCGCTGCGTCCTTAGCTTTTCCGTCTTCCGCATAAATACGGACACTACCATCATCCTCAATATCTATATCAGCTCCAGTCTCCTCAACAATTGAGCGAATCGTCGCGCCCCCTTTACCTATAACATCTCGAATTTTATCCGGATGCACTTTCAGAACAACCATGGTTGGGGCATTGTCTGATACCTCTTCACGAGATTTATCTAGAACCTTATTCATTTCACCAAGAATGTAATTTCTTGCTTCGAGCGCTTGATCGAGAGCTACCTCCATGATTTCTTCAGTAATTCCTTCTATTTTGATATCCATTTGCAGCGCTGTAACTCCGTTAGTTGTTCCAGCCACTTTAAAATCCATATCCCCGAGATGATCTTCATCACCCAGAATATCGGTTAGTACGGCATACCTATTCCCATCCTTTACCAATCCCATCGCAACTCCAGCGACTGAGGTATTTATAGGTACTCCCGCATCCATAAGCGCTAGCGAGGTTCCACATACACTTGCCATCGAGCTAGAACCATTACTTTCGGTGATTTCTGATACGACTCGTACTGTATAGGGGAAGTCGTCTTCCGCTGGAAGTACCGCAGAGATCCCACGCCGAGCTAGTTTTCCATGCCCTATTTCCCGTCGCTTAGGACCGCCTAAACGCCCGGCCTCACCAACACTGTAGGGAGGGAAATTATAGTGCAATAAAAAGCGATCTTTGTACGTACCTGCCAAGGCATCTACAAGTGCAGCATCTCGTAAGGGACCCAACGTAGTCGTCACGATAGCTTGAGTTTCCCCTCGTTGAAACAGTGCAGATCCATGAGTCTTTGGTAAGACTCCAACTTCGACTGTTACAGGTCGAACAGTTTTCAAATCTCTCCCATCAATCCGAGGTTCACCATCAAGCACACGATTTCTAACAAGTGATTTCTCTAACTTGGCAAAGGCCTCCGAAACAGTATCCTTATCCCAATTGGAATCTTCCGTTTCGGATGCGAGGTTCACGACTACTTTATTACGCAATTCACGTACCGCTTCCATACGTTGCATTTTATCCGTCACTCTATAAGCAACACCAAGGTCATCGCCCACTTCACTTTTTAGTTTCTCTACTAATTCTTCATCCTGACCTGCCGGCTCGAAAGACCACTTCTCCTTTCCAGCTTCAGCAACGAGTTCACTAATAGCTTTTATAGTGCCTTGCATCTCCTGATGCGCAAAAAGTACAGCTCCGAGCATCTGATCTTCACTTAACTCCTCTGCCTCAGATTCCACCATAAGAACCGCAGATTCGGTACCAGACACAACCATATTCAATTTTGAATCCTCTAGAGTCGAATATCCGGGATTCAAAATATACTGCCCATCCTTATATCCCACGCGCGCGGCTCCGATTGGCCCGGCAAAAGGAACCCCAGAGATAGCCAAAGCNGCAGAAGTACCGATCAGCGCNACAATATCGGGNTCCGTATCTTTCTCNACAGACATCACCGTAATAACTACCTGGACTTCATTTANAAATCCTTTGGGAAATAATGGTCGAATAGGTCTATCAATTAAACGACTAGTTAGTGTNTCTTTTTCTGTTGGCCTCCCNTCTCGACGAAAAAATCCACCGGGAATTTTTCCCGCAGCGTATGTCCTCTCTTGATAATCAACGGTCAGAGGGAAAAAGTCTTGACCCGGTCGCGCTTCTGGTGACGCGACAACCGTCGCCAATACAACGGTGTTACCCATAGATGCAACAACACTACCCGTCGCCTGCTTCGCTATTTTCCCTGTTTCAAGAACAATGGTATCGCTCCCGAATTGAAATTCTTTCCTTACTAAGCTCAATGTATTCTCCTTGTTAGGAACTTAATTAGATCTTGGGATCTACCTTCTCAGTCCCAAACGTTGTATTAGATCCAAATACCGTTGCTCATCCTTACCTCTTAAGTAATCGAGAAGTTTTCTTCTCTGATTAACCATACGAATCAATCCTCGTCTCGAGTGATGATCCTTTCCATGGTTTCGAAAATGATTCTGCAACGAATTTATATTATGCGTCAGAAGAGCAACTTGAACCTCGGGTGATCCTGTATCACCCTCCGCTAATTGATACTCCTTAACAATCCGGTCTTTTGTTTCCGCATTCAATGCCATGCCATAACTCCAATATGCTCTATAAAGAAACAGTTCGAACCATGCATATTTACAGTCCAAACCCCAAAACATTACCGTCTATTATGCGCTAGCTGCTACCAGACGGCGAGGCGCTACTCTTCCGTCACTCAAAATCTCTCCAACACCAATGAACTTACCATCCTCTGCACCGTTATTCTGTAGGCAAACCCAGCCTTGNGACGGTGCATGCGGAACAATTACCGGCTGTCCCTGTCGCACGTAGTGTGCAGATAGATCATTCAGATGAACAGTGGGCCATTGTCTCACGGCGCTAGATATAGGACACAACAAATCGTCAAGAATATTGAGTTTTTTNGCATTCTCAAGCTTATCGAANGACACGAGATCTTTTTCTGTGAATGGACCAGCCATNGTTCGGCGAAGTTCAACCACATGTGCACCGCATCCAAGAGCTTCCCCTAAATCATCTGCGATAGTGCGTATGTAAGTTCCTTTACTACAATGTATTTCCAGATCNAGATAATCGTCCTCGTATCCAACAATCTTATTTGAATAGATATTGATTGGCCTCGCCTCCCGCTCGACCTCTATCCCTTGTCTAGCNAATTTGTATAACGGTTTCCCTTTATATTTAATTGCTGAATACATGGACGGGACTTGTTGTAATTCTCCTCTAAAGGATTTAAGTTTTTCTTCTATNATAGTTAGGGACAAATTGGCGCTAGGTCGTCTCGCCAGGACTTCACTATCGGTATCCCCGCTTGCTGTTCTCACACCAAGTTTCAATCGAGTCCAATATTTCTTATCCGATATTAGTAAGAATTGAGAAAATTTAGTGGCCTCACCAAAACATAATGGCAAAACACCTGTAGCCAAGGGATCCAGACTACCAGTGTGCCCTACTTTTCTAGCTCCAAATAGGGTCTTTGCCCGCTGAACTACATCGTTAGAGCTCATTCCACTAAGTTTATCTACAATCAATATTCCACTGATTTGTCTTCCTCTCTGCTTTCGACGCATATTCACACTCTATTTAACACCTCGAAATACGCTGATTTTCATCAGCTTTTATTGCTTGGGAGATGACCTTTTCCATGCGCGGCCCATCTTCTAGCAACAAATCATAATGGAATCGCAATTTAGGAGTAATTCGCATTGAATGACGTTTTGCAACAGCGGAACGTAAAAACCCGCCCGCGTTATTCAATATTTGTACAAGCTCTCGTTCTTTAAAATCGTTTTCTGAATCGGTGCTAACAGACAGCCGGCTTACATAGATATCAGCGTACGAAAGATCTTTGCTTACCTTGACATCAGATATCGACAATATTCCAATTCTCGGATCTCGCATTTCATTGCGTATGATGTCAGCCAGCTCTTGACGGATGAAATCCGCTACTCGAAACTCTCGTCCGCTACTAACTTTCATATTCTTTATTTGACGATCGAAAATATAGGTGTAAGTTCGTCCAATAATAACTTCATAGCGTTCTAGCGACCTCCCGAACATCAAAAACTTCTATCTGATCACCAGCATGCACATCATTGTAATTGCGAACGCCAATTCCACATTCCAGTCCATTACGTACTTCGTTTACGTCATCCTTAAATCTCCGAAGAGACTCTAGTTCTCCCTCAAAAATAACCACGTTGTCACGTAAAACACGTATTTTCTTATTTCGAGATATAGTTCCTTCGGTAACCATACATCCAGCCACTTGTCCATATCTTGGCGACCTGAAAACATCTCTAACCTCGGCAGTACCAATAATATCTTCACGAACCTCTGGAGCGAGCATGTCTTGCAGAACCGCTTTAATATCATCCAATAGCTCGTATATCACGCTGTAGTAACGGGTATCGATTCCTTCTTTCTCAATAAGGCTTTTAGCGGTTCGGTCTGGCCTAACATTGAACCCAAATATCACTGCTCCATATGTCACAGCCATCGTGGCGTCAGATTCCGATATACCACCCACACCCGAGCCTAATATATTTACTGATACCTCTTCGTTTCCAATATTTGCGCACGATTGAATAATAGCTTCCAGTGATCCTCGAACGTCAGCCTTTAAAACCAACTTAAGTACTCTTTTATCTCCATGACCTATGTCCGAAAACATATTATCGAGACGAGCTGCTTGTTGGAGCGCTTGCCTCTGTTCCTGGTTTTTTTGCAATCTGAACTCAGCTACCTCTCTTGCATTCTTATCGTCCGCTGCTACAGAAAAGTCATCACCGGCCTGGGGTGTCCCATTCAGGCCCAGCATTTCAACGGGAATAGATGGGCCGGCAGAGAGCACGGAATCCCCCTTATCACTAACAAGCGCTCTTACCTTTCCGTAAAATTCACCAGCAACGAGCGTATCACCAACATTTAGAGTCCCATTTTGTACTAACAATGTCGCTACCGGTCCTCGACCTTTATCTAGCTGGGATTCAACAACCACTCCTCTACCCGGGGCATCCACAACCGATTTGAGTTCAAGGATTTCCGACTGTAAAACCAAAGCCTCAAGTAGTTCATTTATTCCTTCGCCGGTTTCAGCCGAGACGTTAACAAACTGTGTGTCTCCACCCCAATCCTCAGGGATTACATCAAGAGCTGCTAGTTCGTTACGAACGCGGTCCGGATCAGCCCCCTCGAGATCAATTTTGTTCACAGCGACTACCAAAGGAACATCCGCTGCTTTTGCATGCTGAACCGCCTCCTGCGTCTGCGGCATAACACCATCGTCCGAAGCACAAACCAGTACTACAATATCGGTGGTTTTAGCTCCTCTAGCACGCATAGCAGTAAATGCGGCNTGTCCAGGTGTATCCAAAAAGGTGATATTTCCGTGTCCAGTATCAACATGGTACGCCCCAATATGCTGAGTGATACCCCCTGCTTCATCCGCCACAACCCGCGTCTTCCTGATGTAATCCAAAAGTGAAGTTTTACCGTGGTCTACGTGGCCCATTACTGTTATTACAGCCGATCTCGTAGACTCTTGACCTTCCTCTACAACCAAAGAGGCTTGAAGGTCATGTTCGATTTGATCATTTGCTATAACTCTGTAGGAGTAGCCCATCTCCTCTATTACAAGAATCGCAGTATCCTGATCCAATACCTGGTTAATGGTTGCCATCACACCCATTCCCATCAGAACTTTAATAACTTCACCAGCTTTAATGCTCATTTGCTGAGCCAGGCCACCTACCGCAATAGTGTCCCCCAATTCAATCTCACGCTTAATAACTTCTGCAGGCTTAGAAAATTCCCCTCCCTGTTGCTCCACTGGAATTTGAGAAATTTTAGGACGACGACGCTTTGACCGTCTTGACTCTTTTTTGAGCGAAAGTTCTCTCCTGCGATTCGCTCCCGAAGAACTTTCGGCTTGCCTATCGTCTAACCGTCCTTTCGGCTTCTCTTTTCTGTGCTTCTGCCCACCTCGCTCCGCTGCCTGAGCTTCAGCTTGAGCTTTCGCCGCCGCCTCTGCCGCCTGAGCTTCAAGGTCCGCCTCAGGTTCAGAGGCTAGTTCCTCTTGGTTTTCGGCTCTAACCGATTCCCTCTCCGTTTTCTCTTGTTCGATTCGTTCGCGCTCTTCCTTCTCCTTTTGTAATCGAGCCTCCAACTCAGCTTTCTCTATAGCTTCTTTTTCCGCTAACTGNCGTTGCTCCGCTTCTNTCTTCTTACGTTCAATTTCAAGCTTTTCAGCCTGCTCTGTTTCCTTACGGCTAGTATCCTCTCGCCGAATTTTTTCCGCTTCCCGTTCTAATTGACTACCCGATTGCAATGCAGTCTGATCTTCTGGTTTCTTATCTTGTTCCCGTTCATCGAGAGAAGCACGCTTAACGTAAGTTCGCTTCTTTCGCATTTCAACCTTGACGCGCTGTCCCGATTTGTTAGTCTTTAAGGTCCCTAAAGTCCGACGCTTTAATGTAATTTTGCTGGGGGCAACAGACTGCTCCTGATCGTCACCACGAAGGTGTGAAAGAAGTATTTTCTTGTCTTCATCCGAAACCACGTCATCCTGAGATAACTGGGATAAACCTGCTTCTTTCATCTGTTGCAGAAGACGGTCTAGCTCTACGTTTATAGTTCCAGCTAACTGTTTTACAGTTTGTTCTGCCATAAATTCTTCCTATATAAGACCAGCGTGGATAACAGACCAACCATCCCCAATCTAACTTTCTTCGTCCTCAAACCAAGGAGCTCTAGCAGCCATAATAAGTTCAGCCGCACGTTCTTCACCAATAGATGCTTCTATATCTAACAAGTCTGGAATAGCCTGCTCAGCCAAATCTTCCATAGATTTAATCCCATTAGCCGCTAACTTCGCTGCCAATTCCTGATCCATTCCATCTAAATTTTTTAGATCTTCTTCAGGCGAATCTGATTCTTCACCGGCAATGGCCTTAGTAAGTAACGAATCTTTAGCTCTATTTCGGAGTTCATCAACAATTTCTTCGTCAAATCCTTCAATATTTAAAAGTTCTTCAATGGGGACGTAAGCCACTTCTTCCACCGTGGTGAACGACTCTTCAACTAGGACCGTTGCAACATCCTCATCGACGGAAAGTGACGTCATAAATTCCTTGATGTAATTGCCCATCTCTTCTTCTTGTTTCTTTACGGCATCTTCTTCAGTCATTATGTTCAACTTCCAACCGGTGAGTTCACTAGCAAGTCGAACGTTTTGACCCCCACGACCAATGGCTTGGGCTAAATTGTCCTCTCCGACAGCGATGTCCATCGTGTGGGCCTCTTCGTCCACGACTATCGATGCAACTTCCGCAGGGCTCATTGCATTGATAGCAAGTTGAGCTGCATTTTCATCCCACGGGACAACGTCCACTCGTTCTCCTGCCAATTCCCCTGATACAGCCTGAACACGAGATCCTCGCATACCAACACAGGCTCCTACTGCATCTATACGNCCATCATTTGTTGTAACAGCTATTTTGGCCCGGGATCCGGGATCCCGAGCTGCTGCTCTTATCTCAATTACATCTTCAGCTATTTCTGGAACTTCAATTTTAAAAAGCTCGATCAACATCTCAGATGACGTACGAGTAAGCATTAATTGCGGACCTCGTAATTCTGATCTAACTTCTACCAAATAGGCCCGGACCCGATCACCTACGCGAAAAGTTTCCCTCGGAATCAAGTGATCCCGCGCTAAAAGCCCTTCGGCATTGTTTCCCAAATCGATAACAACAGAATCGCGGCTTGTTTTCTTTACGGTTCCTGAGACAAGTTCCCCTACTCGCGGACGGTATTCTTGTGCTACCTGCTCTCGTTCAGCCTCTCTTACTTTCTGCAAAATAACTTGTTTCGCTGTCTGCGCGACAATCCGACCAAACGGCACTGAATCTACAGGTTCTTCGTGAGTATCCCCCAAAACTAGTGACGGATCCTTCTCTCGCGCCTCATCCTCCGTCAAGTGAGCATCTGGATTGTATACATCCATAGTTTCATCCGAGGACNTTNGTGCTTGGGACGCAAACTGAGCCAAATCAACTACGAGCCACGTACGAAATGTGTCGTAAGTGTCTTCCTCCCAGTTAATNGACACGCGGAATTCTGCATTCTCTCGNTANCGCTTTTTGGTCGCTGTAGCCAACGCTAATTCTATTGCTTCAAAAATAACCTTTGTAGCAACACCTTTCTCGTTAGAGACTGACTCTACAGCCGCCCGAATTTCTTTAAAGCTCATCTTAGTTCCAAATGCATCAACTCAAGTTCGGAATAACTCTTGCAATTTTTACCTGATCTATAGGTACCAAATACTCAAAATCATCCACTGTTATAATCAACTCTCCATCTTCAATACCCGTCAGCGCACCTCTCAACCTCTTAGATCCTTCTACAGGATAGTGCATCCGAACATCGACAACCTCTCCGATATTTTTTTCATATTGACAGCGCTTGAACAAAATTCTATCGATACCCGGAGAAGAGACTTCCAGCGTATACGCATGTCCAAAAGGCGCTTCTATGTCAAGTACGCCACTTACTTGCCTGCTTACGTTCTCACAATCGTCCACCGAAACCCCATCACTACTATCTATGTAAACGCATAGTTTGGCCTCAAACCTTCTAGATCTATATTGGATACCCCATAATTCATAGCCCATACGAGTCACCGTCGGCTCCAATAATCTTTCTAGTTTTTCGACTTTNTTTTCTTGGCGCATCACTCCTCGATTTATGTCATTNTGCACTCAAACTCTTTAGACACTTTTAGTAAAAGTATTCGCCTACAAAAAATGGGCTTACGCCCATTACCTAATGCGAGCCTATCAACACTCCTAAAGCGTGATTCCCGCGACTTTTCTCAAAGCCAGGTCAATCAAATATGACTAACCATCACTCCGACATTTCCATTCTAAAACAACCGTCTTTTGGTAGCGGGGGCAGGATTTGAACCTACGACCTACGGGTTATGAGCCCGTCGAGCTACCAGACTGCTCCACCCCGCACCAGCAAGGGCGGAATTATTACAGCTGAGTTTTGGCTTAGCAACGATAACTGAGAAGATCCCGAAATATGTTGAACCGATATTATTCCGTTTTGGCCACTTGAACAGCGAAAAAATGAGTCTGTTGGTGCCGAAGAGAGGACTCGAACCTCCACGGGCTTACGCCCACTACCCCCTCAAGGTAGCGTGTCTACCAATTTCACCACTTCGGCATTTTACTGAAATTTCTGTTCTTCATTCTAATTATATGTCAGGTATCTCTAGCTGATCTTCCGATACTTCGCTTTCCTCAGGAAAAGCATCTCCAATTTCAATCACCTTTTCGGTGTCAGGTAGAGGATCCCCTAGTTGATCGCCATCGTTCGCGCGATCTAAGGTGAAGCCATCTTCTATAAGCTCCCCTTCAACTCCAAAGCCTCTCAAATCAACTGCCTTTTCCTTTGCCAGGTAGGCGAGAGCAAAGGATATGACGAAAAATACTATCGCTAACCAAGTTGTGATTTTAGTCAAAAAATTCCCAGAGCCATCCGATCCAAACAGAGTATTAGAAGAACCGCTACCGAAGGCTGCTCCGATATCTGCGCCCTTCCCTTGCTGCATAAGGATCAAAACGCCCAAAGCAACAGCTCCTAGAACCAAAAAAATCAACAAAATAGTTTCTATTGTTTCCATATTTTTTCTGCTGCCTTGCATATTTTCTTGAAAGAAGAGGGATCTAGCGAAGCTCCTCCAACTAATCCTCCGTCAACTTCTTGCTCCGCAAAAATACTCTCCACATTGTCTACTCGCAAACTACCACCATAAAGCACCCTTAGTGTTCTTGCCGATTCTTCGTTTATTGATCGAAATACTGAACGAATATACTTATGCATCGCCCGCACTTGATCCAGACTAGCGACTAGGCCGGTACCAATCGCCCATACTGGTTCGTATGCGATTATTGTTTGTTGAGACAAGTTTCGTACTTGGTCTTTGAAAACTCGACGAATTTGACGCTCTATTACTTTTTCGGCGAGGCCTTCACTTCTTTCATTTTCCTTTTCACCAACACAAAGCAAAGGTGTCAAACCAGCTCTTATACAAGCTTCATATTTTTTGGACACTAGATCTTCACTCTCCCCGAACATGCCACGCCTTTCAGAATGNCCTACCAACGCATAAGAAGCTCCCGAATCAAATGCCATCTCAGCNGAGATCTCNCCAGTATAAGCACCTTCTTTCTTTTCATGTATGTTCTGCACACCAATTCGAACGTTCGATCGATTATTTCTTACTAGATCCGACAAAACGATACTGGGTGGAAAAATAACGATGTCAACCTGATCGAAACCTTCCAACGCTGCTAGATAATTCTCTGCAAAACGCTTATTTCCATTCATCTTCCAATTTGCAGCAACAATGGGTCTTGACATAAATCCTCTTCAGGTGGACACGTGTGTATACATGCTTTCTATATATACAAAGGCGGCGCATCTTAGCAGGGGACTCAAATGTTGTGAATGCACTTACCGAGCGTACAGACTCAAGAAGACCGTGTCTTAACCATATCTGCAAGCTCCTCTGCGTANTTATCGATATCAGTTTGATCGGTCCCTTCAACCATTATCCGCACCAGAGGTTCAGTCCCGGAAGGACGCACGATTACACGCCCTTTATCGCCTAGTTGTTTCTGGATTTCGGCTACTAGTTTTTTTAACTCGTTATCTCTTAGAGTTTGAGAAGGGTTTCTATCTTCTACATTAATTAGTCTCTGCGGGTACTTACTCATGTCCTTAGCAAGATCACTCAACGCGCTTTCTTGAGTAATCATGGACGAAACAACTTGCAATGCTGTAATGATCCCATCACCCGTAGTATTTAGATCAGAACAAATAACGTGGCCAGAGGTTTCGCCTCCTAAATTCCAATTTAGCGACTCCATGCGCTCAAGAACATNCCGATCACCCACCTCCGATCTNTCGAANGNCACCCCCATACTNTTAAGTGCTTTCTCAAAACCAAGATTTGTCATAGTCGTACCGACCACACCCCCACTTAATCGCCGCTCCTTCTTAAAGGCCTGGGCTAAAATAAACAGCACTTCATCGCCATCGACAACCCTGCCGTTTTCATCAACCATAATGGACCGATCACCATCACCGTCAAATGCGATTCCTATATCGGACGCTGTATCTAAGACCATTCTTTGTAAAGTCTCAGGGTGAGTCGAGCCACAACCAGAATTGATNTTCTTTCCATCTGGTTCATTCCCAATCACTGTTACTTCAGCACCNAGTTCTGTGAAAACTCCTGGCGCTACGTTATAGGTGGAGCCGTGCGCGCAATCTAGGACAACTTTTAAGCCGTGCAGCCGCAATCCGCGCTGCAAGGAACCTTTGCAAAACTCAATGTATCGTCCGTTTGCATCCGTTACTCGAAAAGCTTTGCCTAGATCGGCAGACAAAACCGAACTGCTATCTACTTCAATCTCTCTTTCTANAGCTGCTTCTAACCGATCGTCAAGCTTCCTGCCNTGGCCGTCAAAAAATTTGATCCCATTGTCTTGGTAAGGATTGTGAGAAGCACTNATAACGATCCCGACGTCGGCTCTTAACGTTCGAGTCAAATATGCAATTGCGGGTGTTGGTGTAGGACCAAGGAGTCCNACACTGACACCGGTAGACACCAATCCAGCTTCAATCACCGATTCCAACATATACCCGGATATTCGCGTGTCTTTACCAATTAGGGCTAATTTTACGTCCAGCGTNCTACCTACTGCCCGTCCAAGTTTCAGACAGAAATCAGGAGTAATTGGATGCTCACCCACCCTTCCCCTTATGCCGTCGGTCCCAAAGTATTTTCTTCCAGACATGGGAATACCACTTTTGTAGAGTTAAACAACGAGCAAACTAAGTGAGGCAATCTTCTCTTATACCTAGTGGCTCACACGTGNGAGTTTTCAGGTCTCCTCCGCAGGTCCTCCGATGGGACCAGTCGCTGGACCCGATTTCGGCGGCGGCGATTGGGGCTCCGGAGACCTTGGTTTTCCGCCCGCCATAATATCGCTCGCTTGTTCAGGGCTTAATGTTTCGTATTCAACTAGCGCATTGGCCATCGCATGCAATTTTTCCACATTATCTTCAAGGATCTGTTTTGCTCGACCGTAGCAAGTATCTATGATACTTCGCACCTCCTCNTCTATCTCTCGAGCCGTCTCTGATGAAATCGGTTTAGCTTGTGACCCAGCCGACATACCAAGAAAAACCTCNCCNTCATCTTCATCNTATTTCAANGGNCCCATTTTCTGAGAAAGCCCCCATTTGGTGACCATATTGCGTGCTAACTGCGTGGCCCTTTCAATATCGTTTGACGCTCCAGTAGTAACCCCGTCCGAGCCGTTGATCATTTCCTCTGCTATCCGTCCACCAAATAGGGTACAAATTTGTGATTCTACTGATGTTCTACTTAAGCTATANCGATCTTCCTCNGGAAGAAACATCGTNACCCCGAGAGCCCTACCNCGCGGNACTATAGTAATCTTGTATAGCTGATCATGNTCAGGAACAGAATATCCAACGATGGCATGTCCAGCTTCATGGTAGGCAGTATTTAATTTTTCCTTATCGCTCATCACCATGGATTTACGCTCGGCCCCCATCATGATCTTGTCTTTAGCCTTCTCAAAATCCTCCATTTCAACCAGGCGTTTACCAGCTCGGGCCNCAAACAGTGCAGCTTCGTTAACGATATTTTCGAGATCNGCTCCTGAAAANCCAGGAGTACCTCGAGCTATTATCGATGGCTCCACATCATCAGACAATGGCACTCTACCGACATGAACCTTTAATATCTGCTCACGACCTCGTATATCTGGCAACGGAACAACGACTTGGCGATCAAANCGACCCGGCCTCAATAAAGCAGGATCTAATACATCNGGTCGATTCGTAGCCGCTATCACAATGATCCCATCGTTCGCTTCAAAACCATCCATTTCTACAAGCAGTTGGTTGAGCGTCTGCTCTCGTTCATCATGCCCGCCTCCAAGACCAGCCCCTCTATGCCGCCCAACAGCATCTATTTCATCTATAAAAATAATACATGGAGACTGCTTTTTTGCTTGCTCAAACATGTCCCGCACACGAGATGCTCCGACACCTACAAACATTTCTACAAAATCTGACCCAGAAATCGAGAAAAATGGAACCTTGGCCTCGCCAGCGATTGCCTTCGCTAACAATGTTTTCCCTGTCCCTGGTGGGCCAACCATCAAAGTGCCTCTGGGAATCCGACCTCCCAGACGTTGAAATTTTCCAGGGTCTCGAAGAAATTCAACTAATTCCTGCACATCATCTTTCGCTTCATCAACCCCAGCCACATCAGAAAAAGTGGTCTTTATTTGATCTTCNGACAATAAACGGGCTTTACTTTTACCGAATGCCATCGGACCACCTNGCCCTCCGGCTCCTCCTTGCATTTGCCTCATAAAAAGCATGAAGACTGCGATAATAATTAATATAGGAAAGCTAGCAATTAGTAGTTGAGCCCAGAAACTATTGCCGTCAGGTTCAGCAGAACTTGTATCAACGCCATTTTCCAAAAGATCGTCCATTAATCCTTGATCAGGCACCGGTGGTAGAATCACTTTAAAATTCGTATTGTCTTTTCGTGTACCGAATATCCTCGAATCCTCAAACTCAACACGGTCAACNCGCCCATTATTTACTTCACTAATAAAAGCNGAATAGCTCAATTCTTCAGTATCCGAACTNACACTAAAATTGTTGAATACCGTCATCAGAACGGCCGCAATAATTAACCAAAGAAGTAAATTCTTACCCATATCATTCAAACTATTACCCTCGTTGTGCTAATGCACTTTGAGCGATTGATGAAACATTCCATANGTGAAGNCTTACCATCAAGGCTACACGAGCAAAGCCGGNTGGTCATTCTTAGAATTCTGACAACACTTTTTCCTACTCTAGAAATTGGGGCCAAAAACGAGAATACAAGCCGACCCTATTNGAAAGACCTTCCTTGCAGGTACACTTANATAGATGCCCTNCNCAATATTTTCGTCTCAAAACTCAAATATGAGGAANCAATGACCGANCCANTAAAAACNCTACGTTCTATNGCNCACCATCTTGACCCTGTCGTTACAATCAGCGAGAAAGGNACNAACTCAATGAACATCTCTGAAATTNATAGAGCATTGAATGATCATGAACTGATAAAAATTAAATTAAGTATCTTCGATCGAAGTTCTCGAAAAAAAATTGGGAACGAAATTGCCCTGGCCACAAGTTCCCATGTGGTCCAGCAAATAGGAAAAACCCTTGTTCTTTACAGACAAAACAATTTAGTAAAACCAACCCTTTCGAACATACATAGGTACCGCACCAAGTAAATAACCTATTAAATGTGCTCTACCAATGTAACTTCGTATTCTTTATGTCCCTGAGGAGTTTTTACTACTATCGGATCTCCAATAGATCGACCAATTAAAGCCCGTGCGATCGGAGACATGATTGAGATCTTGCCTTCTTTAATATCCGCCTCATCTTCTCCAACAATTTGATAACAAACTTCCAGGTTACCCTCCAAATCCAGCAGTGTAACGGTACAACCAAAAATCACCTTCCCACTTTCAGCAAGCCTTGTCACATCTATCACCTGGGCTTCTGCCAACTTACCTTCTATTTCAAGGATCCGACCCTCGCTAAAACCCTGTTGTTCTTTCGCCGCATGATATTCGGCATTTTCCTTCAAATCCCCATGCTCACGAGCTTCCGCAATTGCCTGACTAATTGAAGGACGAATAACACCCTTTAGATGTTCAAGTTCCTTTCGTAATTTTTTCATCCCCTCTGGAGTCATCGGAGTATTCACACCACAATCTCCTCATGTAACTCCTGCAGTCTTCTAACAATTTCAATCGGACCGAAGCGCATTGCGCTGTAGAGCGCTTCACCACCCG
Organism: Gammaproteobacteria bacterium; assembly: GCA_002708205.1. Lineage (GTDB taxonomy): Bacteria > Pseudomonadota > Gammaproteobacteria > Pseudomonadales > Azotimanducaceae > UBA11889. The sequence continues at coordinate 4,559 of PAMR01000039.1, read as the reverse complement.
CTAGCGTAGTGGCGTAACAAATTTTATGTTGTAACGCCAATCTTCTAATAACCGCCGAGTCAGCTGTAGCCTGTCGTCCTTCCGTCGTATTTATAATCAAAGTGACACGTTCATTCTTTATTAAGTCCGACACATCAGGACGACCCTCTGTGACCTTGTTAACGATTCTTACCGGTACACCTTCAGACTCCAAGACCTTTGCTGTCCCGCGAGTTGCCGTGATATCGAACCCAAGTGCATTCAAATCGCGACCTAACTGGCCCACATTTACCCTATCGGAAGCTTTCACGCTAATAAAAGCTATACCTTCGGTAGGAAGAACTTCTCCTGCTGCGGCAGTGGCTTTGCCGAAAGCCTCCGCGAAAGATTCACCAACTCCCATTACTTCCCCAGTCGATTTCATTTCCGGCCCCAAAATTGGATCAACGCCAGGGAACTTTACGAAAGGAAACACTGACTCTTTGACACTAAAATAGTGTGGGATAATCTCTTGAGTGTATTCCTGGCTTTGCAAGGTCTTACCAACCATACATCTAGCCGCAACTTTCGCCAGTGAAAGACCTATGCACTTCGACACGAATGGCACGGTTCTCGAGGCCCGAGGGTTAACTTCAAGAAAAAAAACCTCATCTNCTTGGACAGCTANNTGTACNTTCATTAATCCCACAACACCCAGNTCNAGNGCCATNNNCNGAACCTGCGTTCTAATCTCATTTTGTACGGTNGAACTGAGTTGATANGGTGGNAGNGAANANGCCGAATCTCCCGAGTGNACACCTGCNTGCTCAATGTGNTGCATNATNGCNCCTATNACTACAGTTTTACCATCACACACAGCNTCCACATCNACCTCAANAGCTTGATCNAGAAATCTATCAACNAGAACNGGNGCCGAATTNGAAACNGCNAATGCTTCTTGTAAATATTTNCTCANATCGGANTCCGCATANACTATGTCCATAGCACGACCGCCCAAGACATAGGAAGGGCGCACNANNACTGGATANCCAATAAGGGCAGCTGATTCAATGCCTTCTTCTACGGTAGTCACCGTACGATTAGAAGGCTGTTGAAATCCCAACTTGGATATCAAACTCTTAAACCGTTCCCGATCCTCTGCCCGATCAATCGCGTCAGAACTGGTACCAATTATCGGCACACCCGCTTCATTTAANGCTTCAACGAGCTTAAGCGGTGTCTGTCCACCAAACTGGACTATCAAACCTTCCGGCTGTTCAATATCTACGATCGCCAGAACATCTTCGAGAGTAACGGGCTCAAAATAAAGACGATCCGACGTATCGTAGTCGGTTGATACCGTCTCCGGGTTGCAGTTCACCATTATGGTCTCGTACCCATCTTCCCGCATTGCCAGCGCGGCATGCACACAACAATAATCGAATTCAATACCTTGTCCTATTCGATTAGGACCGCCACCGAGAACCATAATCTTTTTGTTGTCGCTGGGATCGGCCTCACAATACTCTTCATATGTCGAATAGAGGTAAGCCGTCGCGGATGGGAATTCGGCCGCACANGTNTCGACTCTTTTATAGACTGGTTTTACCCCTAACTCCANCCGCCGTTCCCTAATGTCAGATTCCTGAATTTCCATCAANGATGCAATCCGATAATCCGAAAAACCTTCACGCTTATAACGCCTTAGCGANTCGTGATCTAATTCTTGCAGGCTTCTTTTTGAGATTTGAAATTCGGAACTCACGATTTCTTCAATCTGAGCAAGAAACCANGAATCAATAGACGTCGCNTGTTGAATATCTTGGTGCGAAAANCCTAAACGAAACGCATCNGCAACAAACCAAATACGACTCGCTCCAGGCTGACGTAACTCNGCAAAAAGTGCAGTACTTGCTTCTTTTGATCCTGCATCANCCTTNGTTACCNCTNCTTCAATATCCGATCCAACTATTGGATCTAGACCAGANACACCNGTCTCTAANCCTCGAAGCGCTTTCTGAAAAGACTCCTTAAAGGTCCGNCCTATCGCCATTACCTCGCCTACGGATTTCATCTGCGTAGTGAGTAGGTTTTCAGCCTGAGGGAATTTCTCAAATGTAAATCGAGGGATCTTNGTTACTACATAATCTATAGTGGGCTCAAANGAGGCTGGTGTTACTCCNGTTATGTCGTTTACTAACTCATCCAAGGTATAGCCAACTGCTAATTTGGCTGCAACTTTCGCGATCGGGAATCCTGTGGCTTTTGAAGCTAGAGCTGACGATCGAGAAACTCTAGGATTCATCTCTATAACGACCATTCGGCCAGTTCGAGGATCGATCGCAAACTGCACATTAGAGCCACCTGTATCAACTCCAATTTCCCTTAATACGGCAATAGATGCATTCCGCATTATNTGAAATTCTTTATCCGTAAGTGTTTGTGCCGGCGCGACCGTTATTGAATCTCCAGTATGTACTCCCATCGGATCCAAATTNTCAATCGAACANACAATGATGCAGTTATCTTCACTATCCCTAACAACTTCCATCTCAAATTCTTTCCAACCTAAGAGGGATTCATCGATCAATAGTTCATTGGTCGGCGATAATTCCAAACCCCGAGCACATATTTCTTCGAATTCTTCAACGTTGTAGGCAATACCACCACCACTTCCACCCAGGGTAAAAGATGGTCGGANAATACACGGGAAACCCAATGNGCTTTGAACCTGTAGAGCCTCTTCCAAGCTATGTGCAATTGATGACCGAGGTGTTTCAAGTCCGATCGTCTGCATGGCCCTATCGAACCTTTCACGATCTTCAGCCTTATCAATTGCGTCCTGACTGGCTCCAATCAATTCAACATCATGTTTATCGAGNANCCCCTCACGAACGAGATCTAAGGCACAATTAAGCGCCGTCTGGCCTCCCATGGTCGGCAACAGCGCACNTGGGCGTTCTCTTTCGATAATTGACTCGACGGTTTTCCAATCCACTGGCTCTATATACGTGGCGTCAGCCATTGATGGGTCCGTCATTATGGTAGCGGGGTTCGAATTTACCAGCACTACCCGATANCCCTCATCCCGCAAAGCTTTACACGCTTGAGCACCAGAATAGTCAAACTCGCAAGCCTGACCTATCACGATCGGTCCCGCNCCCAAAATCAATATCGTTTCTAAATCAGTGCGTTTAGGCATGGTTCATCCATGGTGAATCATTTCGTTAATGAATTGATCGAAAAGATATGAGCAATCCTGAGGGCCTGGGCTTGCTTCCGGGTGCCCCTGAAACCCAAACGCTCGTTTATCGGTACGTTTTATTCCTTGTAANGAACCGTCAAAAAGCGAGACATGAGTCACTTCAAGATTATCTGGGAGAGAATCTGAATCAACCGCAAACCCGTGATTCTGACTGGTTATGATCACTTTGTTACTTTGTATATCTTTAACAGGATGGTTGGCACCGTGATGCCCATGTGCCATTTTTAAAGTCTTAGCGCCACTTGCTAACGCTAATAGCTGGTATCCGAGACAAATACCAAATATCGGTATATTGCTTGCAAGTATCTGTTGGATCGAAGAAATCGCNTAGTCGCACGGCTCAGGATCACCAGGACCGTTCGACAAAAAAACGCCATCCGGAGACATTTCAAGGACGCTCTTTACGGGTGTTTTAGCTGGGACGACAATAACCTCACAATCNCTATCCGCAAGCAATCTCAAAATATTGCTTTTCACACCGAAATCGAACGCAACAACCTTACATCTTTTTTTACCCGAAACAGTCTGATAACCCGATCCGATCTGCCATGAACCCGAATTCCATTCGACAATATCCCTTCTACTAACGACCTGAGCTAAATCAAGACCGGAAAGACCTTTAAAATCCTTNGCGTACTCAAGTGCCNGATCAGTGTTAATGGCGTTTCCACCTACCATACATCCTGCTAACGCGCCCTTCTCCCTTATCAAACNAGTGAGATATCGTGTATCNATATCAGATATCCCAACTATGCCATTAGACGACAAAAATTCTGGGAGTGATTGCGCTGCTCGCCAGCTTGACATTNTTCTAGGNACATCACGAACAACTAGCCCTTCACACCAAACACTTTCCGATTCCATATCCTCTTCATTGAATCCCGTATTCCCAATATGAGGATAAGTTAGAGTTACAATCTGCTTCGCATAAGACGGGTCTGTCAATATCTCCTGATACCCAGTCATGGCTGTATTAAAAACAACCTCACCGACTGTAAACCCGCTTATACCTATAGACTCGCCTCGGAAAACGGTGCCGTCTTCGAGTACCAAAAATCCTGGCTTCATTTCAATCCGTAAACAAAAGAGCTAGACGCTTATAAAAAGCCTCTTCGCTTATAGAACATCACCATAGCCCCTTGCTCGTTAATTTAATTGGGTCTAGTTTCGAACCGTAACGCCTATCCTGGCGTCNGTTCGATGCACGCGATGTTTTATCGAGCTATNNGATTTTAGGGGAAGTGCATCAGATTAAAAAGGCTGTATCCCTTTTCTTTCATCAAATTCCTAGAACGTCTGCCATATCAAAGAGCCCGGTAGACTTTTCTGCCCGCCG
>PAMR01000038.1 GCA_002708205.1 Gammaproteobacteria bacterium | reverse complement strand
CTCCGGTAAGTAACCGACCTACAGAAGTTTTAGAACACGCGGGATGCCTGACCAATAATGTCGTGGTATGGGATGCTGATAATACTCGTGAACTTGAAGCGGCAATTTCTCGATGTAGAAAAGAGAATCGTGTGCTGGTTGGTCCTACGGGTGCAATTTCGACCTATGCCGAACAACTTTTCGGAAAATTGGAACGGCGAGATATAGTGATTCCTCATCCAATACTGGTGGTTTGCGGTAGTTTAAGTGGCGTAAGCCGGGATCAATTAGAGCGACTTGATTGTCCACGATTTGGACTTGATGATGACCTGGATTGTTCTTTGCCTCTTGCTGTGTTGGAAACCGAATTTGTTAAGGGGCAAATCGATGTCGAAGAAGGGAGAATCGTAGCGGAGCAGATCGCGGCAAAGGTTTCGGATGTTTTTGATCGTGGTACTGCCACTCTGCTTATTATAGGGGGAGATACAGCTACGGAGATTATCGGCGATAGAACGCTTGAAGTGCTTGGAGAGGTGGATACAGCAATCCCGGTCTCTCGCGTAGAAGCAGGTTTTATTGTGACGAAAGGTGGGGCGATAGGTACGCCAACCACGTTGAAGAAAATTTGTCAGTAAATTATTAAATATAGTTTATAAGTTATTGTTATATAGGAAATAATATGAATGGTTTTGATTTAGTCGCCCACTGTTTGAAGGCGGAAGGTGTTACATGGATGGCATGCTTCCCCGCCAATCCATTAATTGAGGCGGCGGCTAAAGTAGGTATTCGTCCGATCGTATTTCGCCAGGAACGCGGTGGTATTAATGCGGTCGATGGATTTAGTCGACAAACGGCAGGTAGACAAATTGGGGTTTTCGCGTCACAAGATGGACCCGGGGTCGAGAATTCATTTGGAGGTATTGCCCAAGCGTGGGGTGATTCTGTACCGATGCTGTTTTTACCACAAGGAGCGGGAGTAGACGCTTACAATATTGCACCAAACTTTTCGGCTCGTGAGAATTATAAACACATCACTAAATTAGCGTTGTCTATTGACCAAGTGGATAAGACATCACGGGAAATGCGACGCGCTTTTCATACCATACGTCAAGGAAGGCCAGGCCCCGCTTTAGTCGAAATGCATCGCGACGTAATGGCTCAGGAAGTTCCGGAGAACCTGCGGCACTATATCAAGACAAGAGCCTTGAGATCGGCTCCTAGCCGAGGGGACATTCGTGACACTGTGAAGCAGTTGCTTGCGGCGGATAATCCGGTGATCTGGGCAGGCCAGGGGATACTGTATTCGGAGGCCACGGACCAACTAAAAACATTTGCTGAATTGACGCAAATTCCTGTGATAACAACCATGCAGGCAAAAAGCGCCTTTCCAGATGATCATCCGTTGGCTTTAGGTTCGGCGAACCGTACGGCACCGAAAACTGTTTTTCGGTGGTTAGGAACTTCGGATACGCTTTTTGCAATCGGTTCAGGCTTGACTAGGACATCTTTTGGATTGGATATCCCACCAGGAAAATTCATGATTCATTCGAATATTTCGCCTGAAGATATTAATAAGGATTATCAGATCGACTTGGGACTATTGGGCGATGCGAAACTAACGTTAGAGCTAATGATCGACGAGGTGAAAGCTCAGATAGGAGAGAGTGGACGACAGGAAGATTCAAATCTNGTAGCGTCTATTGCNGCGACCAAACAAGAGTGGTTGGAAGAGTGGCGACCTTTNTTACGTTCGGATGAAACGCCTATTAACCCGTATCGAGTCATTCATGAAATCAATCAGACAGTNAATCACGCGAATTCGGTNATAACTCATGATGCGGGAAATCCTCGCGATCAGATTATGCCGTTTTATCAAGCGACAGATCCTCATGGATATATAGGCTGGGGAAAAACGACCCATCTCGGTTATGGAATTCCGCTTGTAATGGGAGCGAAGATGGCGGATCCGAATAAATTTTGCATGAATTTTATGGGTGATTTGGCNTTTGGGCATACTGGCATGGAAATCGAAACAGCNGTTCGAGCGGAAATACCAATAACNACCGTTGTGATTAANAACAAAACGATGGGTGGCTACGATTCNAAAATGCCAGTTGCGATGGAAAAATATGGAGCAGGCAATCAGTCTGGTGACTATGCTGGGGTAGCGCAATCTCTTGGAGCAAAGGGAATACACGTTGAACGTCCAGAAGAGATTGCTCCTGCGTTACAAGAGGCACAAAGAGCAAATTCGGATGGCGACGTTGTAGTGGTTGAAATCGCCACTCGACAGGAAACGCGTTTCTCTCAATATCCGGAGTTAACGTCCTNAAGCGTTAACTCTTGGCNTTTNGGTTCGCGATATCTGCCTGCACTTCTTGGACTTTGTCTTCCGTTAAGGGGTATTTCCACAGCAACGGCATTCCGACAAATTTAAAAATTGCTGGTATGACTGAATACACACAGGCTAAAGCGAATAGTGCGGTCCAAGTATTCGTCGTAGTTTGTGGATTCGCATCAGAAAGTGAATCAAAGCCAAACTGGACGACAAGCCATAGTCCTATGCCCATACCGAGTGCATAGGTCCCTTTCTGGACCATAGACCAAATAGAGAAGTAGGCGCCGGCTTGTTTCTTTCCCGTTTGCGCTTCATCCACGTCGATAACATCNGCACACATTGCACGAGGCAGGGCGGAGAGAGCACCGATAGAGGAACCTTTAAAGCACATGACTATGATGAAAAAAAGAAATTTTCCGGTAGAGACNCCTTCAAAGTATGCCACCACAGATGCATGAGTATCTGCCGGTAACCAAGCAAGTANTTTGGGTATCTCAAAAGCGGTGAACCATTCTGNAGGGGCAATAGCAATTAAGGGAATAAAACAGGACCACAGGGCGTACCATCCGATGGCGTACATCGTAGCTTTATGTTTCCCAATTTTTCGTGACAGTTTGAACCACAGGGGTACTGCGGCGATTTGACAGATGAAATATGGTGCCAGATAGAGTCCGTAGAATTCGCCTGCTATTAAGACGTGCTTGACGAAAAAGAATGACAGACTATTGGTCATCGCTGCACCCATGCTTGAGAAAGCAAAGATGATGACCAGAAGCACGTATGGTCGATTTTTTGCNACGATTTTTAAACTGTCGGTTAGTTTGACNCGCTTTTTGTTGGTTTCTGCAACGGGGTANTCCGGTACTGAAACAAGGGCGTTTGCCGTCGTTAGGGGCATGAAAATGATTAATCCAACGAGAAGGACAAATACTGCCTCTAGCGGGGTTGTCATACCGTAAAAGACGATGATCCCGGGAATAAAAGCCGATATGAGGGAGCCTGCCACTCCGAAACCTTCCCGCCAACTCATAACGAGTGTCCGTTCATGGTAGTTGGTAGATAGTTCAGCTCCCCATGCGGAGAAAGGAATGTCTTTGATGGTAGAACCGAAGTAGGTGAATGTCAGCATGACGCACAACCAGATATAGCCATTTGAGAATGACGCACCGAACATAGTGATGTCACTGAATTCGAATGGTGGGAAGAAAAGAAGGTATAGAGCTGCCCCGTAAATGGGTGTTCCTATCAACACGAAAGGCTTTCTTCGACCCCAACGTGTGCGTATCCGGTCGGAGTAGTAACCGATCCAAGGATCCGTGATCACATCGGAGATGCGCATCAGGGGAATAAGTAAACTTAAAACGCCTAATGACAGAAGATATCCATCGCTATCCGAATACGCTGCGGGGAGGTACACGCCTAGAGGTAATCCGGCTAAGGCCAGAGCTGTTCCAGGGGCAGCGTATGAAGCCAGAACCCAGCTATTTAAAGGCTTACGTTTGCCTGATCCAGCTGGCTCTTCGATTGCCTCGCTTTTATTGTCTAGATTCTGCTCGCCCATCTCTCTCCCTCGAGTGTTAGGCACATTTTCTTATTTTTTATGTGCCTTCTGCTGCTTATTAGTAACCTATATGACGCTTAAAGTTGAAAGTTTTTTAAGNGGAATTCGNTTGCCGAGCATCGGCACGTTGTGCGTGGTGATGATTTCTCTCGGTGAGGTAATCGTCGTGGGCGTCAGCGGGACCGTAGTGGCGATACATCTCATCTCCCGGGTCTTGGGCAAACATATGCCCGGCTCCCTTACAGACTTTAAAGCCAAGTATGTTCCTNAGCTGTTCTGGAAAAGTAAGCATCCGGCGTGGATGAACTGACATCATCAGATTTTCTTGTTGGCGCATGGAGCCATTGCAGTAGTTAATGGTTAATCCGTGTCGATCTNTGCCTGATTTGTTTTCGCCAGCCCCGTGATAACANGTNCCGACCACGAAGGCGATACTGCCNGCNGGCATNTTGAGTGAAATAGAATCGTAGACTTCTTTTTCCTTCGGATCGTGGTCCCAACGATTGCTTGTTGGCACGATACGAGTTGCTCCGCTTTCTTCGGTAAAGTCGCTCAGAGCCCACATGGTGTTGCATACGAGGTTTGGGTGTGGCCGGGGGAACGCGTAGACGCCATCGTCAACATGCAGAGGCTGAGCTTTTTCTCCGTCTCCTACTACAGCGGTTCCCATGGTGGATAACAGGAATCCCTCCCCTAGAATGGACGGTAATATTTGCATGATCCACGGATGAATGGCTACCCGTTGCCACACTTCGCCGTCGTTCAATAAGTCAAACCAACGCTTTGTTACGTATCCTGAGAAAGGCAGAGGTGGTATGTCTCCACCAGGTCGAATTGATTCCAATCTCTCGAGCTCTACCATTATATCTTCTAACAAATTGTCATCAATTGCGTTAGTCATTATTGCATAACCATGCTCTTTCACGTTGTTAACGTGTTCATTGATTTCGTCATCTGTTAAAGGATTCATATATAAACCTCCAGCGATTAGTCTACCAAATAGAAAATTTCTATAGTCTACTCATGATGTGCTTGTTTTGGATAAAGCTACGGCAGTATTTTGCATTCCTTCCCATTCTTCCCACATATTACACATGGCATATTTTGATCGTTCCCAAGGATTATTGCCCTCCTCGAATTCTAACCATTCGCCCCTTTGTCCTCTGTCTGGATGATCTGTTACACCGTTGACCTTGATGTCTGGTTGCCGTTTTTTGTTGCGTATTCTGAATATGATGGTTTTTCGTGATTCTGTTCCATATTCGTTTCGTGTTCCTGAGTGTGGCATTTGATATACGGTTATGCACGCATCTCCCGGCTCCATGAGGACTTGAGTAGGGCGAGGCCATTTTCGACCGTCGGGGGTGGTCTCTGATGCGTGGTCGATGAATTGGTTTTGTATCTCCTGTGGTAAATACACTAATCCACATCGGTTAGGGACTGTGTGGTCTAGGCGNGGCCATCCTGGACCTTCAACTCCGAGGTGATTGTTGATGTCTCTTTGNTTACGGAAAAATGCTTCTACTGCGTGGTGCGCACCTTTCAGCAANGCNGTCTGTCCTCGTCCTTCTACCGTTTGATCGTTGAGGCACACGAAGACAAAAGCTGTGAAACTACCAAGGCCTAGGGTCATTTCGGGGTCTTCAAACATTGGNACCATATTGTGCCCGATGACCTCNGGGCTNCGCCCTAAGTTACCTTTNGGTCCNGATCCAATATAGCGATCGTATATTTGGGTTTCTTGTCCTTCCTGNANGTCTTGAGGAACTGCAATCGTCATNCTTCCGTCCACGTGCGGTTCGGCAGCAAAGTAGGGTTGGTCTGATTCGATATAGCCTAAATTATTAAAATGTTTGCCCGGGGCGGATACTTTTCTAACGCCCACTTGGCAAGCGATCGGCGGGTCGAACGATCCCATAGCTTCTTGTAATATAGGNGTGATCTGCGAGGCGTTNACAAGGTCCGTCATCTCGGGNTCGGTGCCCAGGTTTTCNCCTTTCCGTGCTTTCTTAATNCGGTTAAGNGCAGCTTCAACGAGTTTGGACGATACGGCATTTTTGATAATTACGTAGCCGTCGTTGTAGAGCGTTTTTTTCTCCTCCGNGCTTAATATCCGTTCTGTCACAAAAAGTTCCTACTGATCCGTTATTGCGACCCTACCTATCTAGGAAACCGGCCGCAACTGTGGCTTTTTGGCCGACTACGCGAACTCAATTCCTAACTTTACGAATCGGATTGATTCAGAGCGACTGTGTTTTGCATACCATCCCAATCGCTCCAATGGTCACACAATTTCTCGACGGATATCTGCCAAGGATCGTAGTCATCCGGGTAATTGAGAAATTGTCCGAAATATCCTCGATCGAGATGATCACTGACCCCATGCCCTAATCGGCGGCTACCTTCATGAGGATTCCCCTGGCGCTGGCGCCGGATACGGAAATAAATATTCATGCGAGGATCCGGGCCGTAGTTTGGTGTGGCTGTATGCGGGCACGCGTGCAAAGCTATCACCGCATCACCTGGCTGAAGGCATACAGGGGTTAATTCGCGCCAAGGCCAACCCATGATGACGTCGTTCTGACTAGCGGTTTTCGCGGCGTGCATTCGAACGCGATCAAAGAGACCGTTCAAAAACGGGGTGCCGTCTGAACGAATTTTGATCCGCGGCCAACCCAGACCTTCTGGGCCTATGACACTTCCACTCTCTCGTTGGCGTCGGAACTCCGATTCAACTAGATGGTGCATTCCTTTAAGCACACCAAACTGTCCGTTTCCGGGAATGTTTTGGTCATTTAATGCGATACCGACGAGAGCCGTATATGAGCCCAAGGAGATTCTGTGTTCAGGATCTTGCCAGAGTTGTCCATCATTACTCCCACGTAGATCGTCATTTTCTCCAAAATAAGGTATGGGGTCTTTGGGTCTCCCAGTGACAAGGTCTATGTCTTCTGCGCTCGTAGGTATGGTGCCACCCCAGCTACCATCGACGTGTGGTCCGGGGTGACCACCGATTTTGTCGTGGCCAGGCGTAATCGCCACCTGACAACTTATCACTTCGGGAAATGGTCCAATTTCGTTGTGCAACAGATCGATAAGACACGTTTCGTTAAACAATGCGATGACGCGCGAGTCAGTCGCTAGGCCAGCCGGTACTAAAAGTCGCCGGCTATTTTTCGGTAAGGATTCTGATACAAGTTTTTTTGCCGACTTAACGATTCGTTCCGGCACCGCATTTTTTATGACGATATATCCATTTTGATAAAGCGCCTGTTTTTGATTGTCTGTCAGTTTTGTGGTGACCATTACTTAAAAGTACATAGAGGATTTGGTTATGGAACGAAGCATAACCTAAACAATTACGCTTTCCTGCGGCAAGCGCTAAACTGCGCTTGACTTAATTTGGGAGAGATACACATCAGAATAATGATAGCAGTGCTGTTGGGAACCGTATTGATAGGTACGACTGTACTTGGACAAGACGCTGTCGATCTGGAACTGGTGGAAAGGGCAGGAGACATACACGAACGCGTATTTACAATTGACTCGCATGTGGATACACCTACGAGAATGGTTCGAGGTGGATTTGATATCGCCCAGCGACATTCATATGCAAAAGATGGCAGTCAGGTTGATATTCCTAGATTACGGGAGGGACAATTGGACGCGGCGTTCTTTGTTGTTTTTTTGCCCCAAGGCGAACTGGAATCCCAGGGCTATAAGCTTGCCCGAGAAAAAGCTGACCTCCTATTTGACGCCATAGCAAGTCTAACAATACATCATTCAGATGATTTCCTCTTTTCGGTAACTTCGCGCGATGCGAGCTTGGCGCAGTCCGCAGGCAAAATTGCTGCGTTTGTGGGAATCGAAAATGCGTATCCCTTGGGCGACGAAATTGAGCTGCTATCAGAGTATTACCGAAGAGGAGCTCGTTATATTGGATTGACTCACTTTGCGAATAACCAAATTGCAGATTCCTCAACAGATCCATCGGGCCCAATGTGGAACGGAGTGAGTCCATTTGGTATGGAGGTGATCGCTGAGGCCAATCGGTTGGGAATGTTAGTGGATGTATCTCATGCATCTGATGCGGCATTTTGGGACGTAATGGAGGCATCCCGGTCGCCGGTTATCGCAAGTCATTCCGGAGTTTATTCTGTGTACCCGCATCCGAGAAATATGAAAGACGACATGTTGATAGCTCTTGCACAGAATGGAGGTGTTGTCCAAATAAATGGTTATAGTGCTTACCTGCGAAGCTTAAGTCAGGACCCGCGTCGGACTAACGCATTGGCTAGCTTAAGAGACCAATATGGCTCCTGGCGTAATCTGCCTGCGAGTCAGCGGGTCGAGCCAGAACGAATTTCTCAGGAAATAAATGTGCGATATCCCAAAAAGCTTGCCTATCTGACCGACCTACTCGACCACATTGATTATGCAGTTGATTTAGTCGGTATCGATCATGTCGGAATAAGTATGGATTTTGATGGGGGCGGTGGTGTCGACGGCCTCAGTGAGGTCAGTGACATGCAAAATTTGACCGTGGAATTGGTCCGGCGGGGATATTCGGAAGAAGACATCGGAAAATTTTGGGGACTGAATTTGTTACGGGTTTTGGATCAGGTACAAGCCACACAGGTTGTATCGGGTACCGAATAGTCGAGATGTCACGGCATTAACACTCATTTTTCTTGTTTTATAGGTCCTATGTTCTTTACAGAATCTTTACTTACTGATTACGATTCGGATCACTTCATAGATCAACGATTTGCGGTTTGTATGAATTGGGGGAAGGAATGCTAGATCCGTATACCGTTTTGGATTTTACTGATGAGCGTGGTGAGTTGGGTCCGATGTTGCTTGGTGACCTTGGCGCCGAAGTAATACGTATCGAACTGCCCGGCGGTACATCCGCTCGACGTTCAGGTCCGGGTATTGTCAAGGACAATGCTGAGAACGATAGCCCACAATTTTTAGCGTTCAACCGCAATAAAAAGTCAATTGTACTAGATCCGAACGACCCCAAAGACTGTCTCGCTTTGAATGAGTTAATCAAGCGAGCTGACTTTGTATTTGAATCTGGAACTAACGCAAAAGCCTACGGAGTCGATTTTGAAACTGCCCGAAAGTTGCAAGCGCGGGTGATTTGGGTGCAGATAACTACCTTTGGAGTGGATGGTCCACATGCGGATTTAGTCGGAAATGATCTGGTTATTGCCGCAATGGGTGGTCCGGTTGCTTTGCAAGGTCCCCTTGAGCGAGCACCAGTCCGAGTCACTGTTCCTCAGGTTTGGCGGCATGTTGGGGCAGAGTCTGCTGCTGCAGCTCTGGCTGCTCATGCCCGGATGGTGAAAACTGGTGTGGGAAAATACGTTGATCTTTCAGCACAGACGGTGATGACTTGGACGATGTTGCAGGCGATGGACGCGCATGCCATTCAAGGTTTTGATTTCCAGCGGAAGGGATCACAAATGCCTAACCCGGTGGGCATTGAGTTGGTACACCCTTGTGCTGACGGTTATGTGGTGGCGTTGCCTATGTCTAAAGTTATCAAGGGGTGTATGCCATGGATGATAGAGGATGGAATTTTTGACTCGAGTGCACAAGAGTTGGACTGGGATGAATTTGACCACAACGTAGCAAATCCAGCGTATGAACCATTCAATTATGAGACCGCAAAACAAAGGCTTAGAGAATTTTTCAAGAAACATACAAAGGAAGAGTTACTGCAATATGGGATTAAACACAATGTCACATTAGCGCCGGTCAATACATTGCCAGAGTTAATGCAACTTGAGCACTTACAAACGCGAAACTATTGGGATTGGAAAGAGGTTGGTGGACAAAAAGTTCGTACTGCTGGTTTGTGGGCGAAAACGAATGTGCCCGCCTTGTCGATACGGCAAGAAGCCCCCAAATTGAATGAGCATAGTGATGAGGTNCGACAAAGGNNCACCGAGCCCTTTGCTCCCCATGATTATCCCCCTNNAGAGGGACCGGAAGTTCTTCCGTTTAGAGATGTGAAAGTTGCGGATTTTTCCTGGGTTGGAGTTGGTCCAATTTCGTCGAAATATCTGGCTGATCATGGAGCAACNGTTGTTCGTATTGAATCTGAAAATCGACCGGATGTATTGCGAGGCGGGGCNCCCTTTAAAGACGCTGAACCGGGATGGAATCGGTCTCAATTTTTTGGGGATTTCAANACATCAAAAATGGGAATGGCTCTGGACTTGAAATTGCCTGAAGCGCGTGACTTGGCAAAAAAAATCATCCAATGGTCTGATGTTGTCATTGAGAGTTTCGCNCCNGGTGCATTCGAACGAATGGGCTTTAGTTACGAAGAAATTCAGAAAATAAACCCGAACGTTATTATGGTGAGTACATGTTTAATGGGGCAAACGGGNCCCGCCGCTCGTTTGGCTGGTTACGGATATCATGCGGCGGCCATGGCCGGGTTCTACGAAGTNACCGGATGGAAAGATCTAGGACCGAGTGGACCTTGGACTGCCTATACGGACACGATTGCACCGCGTTTTGTATCAACCATTCTGGCAGCGGCGCTGGATCAAAAACGGCGCAGTGGCAAAGGCGTGTTTATTGATCTAGCACAAATTGAGGCAGCTCTTCACTTCCTGGCTCCGGAGTTTCTCGATTATCAGATCAATGGATATTCTCCGACGCGTTTAGGCAATCGGTCGAGGGAAACTGCTCCACAAGGTTGTTACGCTTGTGAAGGGGATGATCGGTGGTGCGCAATTGCGATCGATACCGAAGACCAATGGCTGCAACTCGTAGAGATGATTCCNCAGTTGGATGCGGAACAAGACAATATGACGAGGCAATTGAATCATGACGCTATTGACCAAACCATTAGCGATTGGACCACTACCCGTGATGCGAGAGCNGTCATGATGGAATGTCAGAGCCGAGGCATTCCGGCGGGATTGGTGCAACGTAGTAGTGACCTGCTCGCTGACCCCCAGTATGTACACCGAAAATTTTATCGCTATTTCGATCATCCTGAGATGGGAAATGTTCCATACGCAGGCCATCAGTACCGCATAAGTGACTATGACAACGGCCCTCGAGGNCCCGCTCCTCTGTTANGCGAACATAGTTTTGAGGTGTTAACTGAACTCTTAGGGCTTAATGAGGATGAACTTAGTGCCGCCTTTTCTTCCGGCGCTATTACATAAAACTACCGGACACAAGCATATCTAGAGTATCGCAATAGAATGTGTTGTGTCCTTCTAACAAAGGATAGAAAGCATGGAAGACTCGTCTCTACCGTCATCGACTCGTGTGGTGGAAGGGTTAGCTGTTTCTGAACATGTGGCAGAGTGCTTAGAACAAGGTTTCAGTGTCATTCCGGAATTTATAAGCGCAGCAGAAATTGATGCGATTCGTTCGTCCTTTGATACAGAAGTGCCGATGACAGAAATGCGAGCTATAGGTACCGATACNGGCAAGACTCTTCGGGCTCATAATCTCTTGGCAAAGACCCGATCCGTTGATCATTTGTTCATTGATGCTCGGGTTCGGGCTCTCGTGGAAGGGATCCTCGGGTCAAGAGTTCAGGTGAATGTGACGACCTTATTTAACCTGTTGCCGGGTGAGACCCGTCAGTTCCTGCATCAGGATGATGGCTTGTGGCCGATACCCCGACCGCATCCGAGTTTTGTCTGTAATTTATTGATCGCGTTGGATGATTTCGATTTAGAGAATGGATGTACACACCTCGTCCCCTATAGTCATAAGTGGTTTGATCGAAAGGTCGATCAGGAAATAGAAACGTTTCGTGTCGAGATGAAAGCGGGGTCCATGTTGATGTGGGAGGGGGGTCTTTGGCACGGTGGGGGGGCGAATACTTCTAAGAATCGTGAACGCTTAGGTTTTTTTATGAGCCATTGTGTCCAATATCTACGACCGCAGGAGATCCAATTGTTAGGGGTTCCTCGTGAGATTGTTAAAACNATGCCTCGTCTACTGCAACGATTATTAGGGTATAACCGGTTCGGGCTAGGGGTGGACGGTAGGGATCCGATCGATGTTTTGAATGATGGTGTTGTATTCAATGAAGCGGCACGGACCCGTTGGTTTTAATACGAAGGTATGAAGGTATTTTTGAAATTCGGATACTTAGTCGTTTTGTTGGGTATGGGCTTACCGCTCAATAGTACTGAAATTGAGGTCGTGGAGGTCGTGGAGACTACGCCATTTGGNGCTCAGGTTAGGCGTGACAATCTTGCTGGGGAACTCCAGGTTGCCACAGAAGAGGATCTACGGCGGGATCGCACGCTCAGTCTCGCTGATTATATGAATGAAAATTTCACGTCGGTTCTTATTAATGAAGCCCAGAGTAATCCGTTGCAGCCAGATATTCAGTATCGTGGGTTTATCGGATCTCCCTTGCTAGGATTGCCTCAAGGCCTTGCCGTTTATCAGGATGGCGTACGCATCAACGAGCCTTTTGGCGATACTGTAAGTTGGGCTCTGATACCGAACAATGCGATTGCTGATGTCGCATTTATTCCTGGATCTAATCCATTATTTGGTCGTAATGCACTAGGCGGATCTCTGTCTTATAAAACTAAAACAGGCTTTGAATCTCCGACGACCGATTTGGTTGCTGCAGTGGGGTCGTACGGCTTGGAGCGATTTGATCTAAGTGGTGGCTTTTCGAATGATGGGTGGGCTGCATACGGAGCAGGTTCATTTTTTCGAGAGGATGGTTGGCGGGATTTCTCACCAAGTGACCGTAATCAATGGTTTGGCAGTGTGTCGAAACGAGGGGAGCGCTCAGAAACGAATGTTCGTNTGACGCGTGGTAGCACCCGTTTGATTGGGAACGGACCATTACCGGTGGACCTGTTAGTAGCGGAGAGGGACAGTGTTTTTACGCGTCCAGATCAAACGAAGAATGACGCCCTGATTGTGTCGGTNGATAGCGAGTACCGGTTTGATGGTTGGTCCGTGCATTTCAANGGNCACCGTCGGCGGAGTGATATCGATACCTTTAACGGGGACGATTCGGACTACGAAGAGTGCGACAACGATGATGAATACATTTGTCTTGAAGATGACGATGATGAGCAGCTCATCACCGATAAATACGGTGACAAAATATATGCAGCGGACTCGTTGGAAGGTGCCACCATAAATCGTAGTGCAACGAAGCAAGAATCGAATGGATATGGAGTGGAAATACGATCGCCCCGATGGACATTGGGAGTCCATAGAGAGGTNGCTGATATAGATTTTTCTTCGAGTACGGAGCTGGGTGCTTTAGATTCNACTCGGCGAGCGATACCCGGTGGTATTTTTGTGGGAGATGCTTTCACTGAATTGGGTACTGAGGTGATAGCCGATAGCTTTTATGCTTTTTCGAGCTGGCCAATTACCTCCGAGTTATCGGCTCAGATTTCCGGTCGTTGGGGAAATACGCGTTTAACTTTGAATGATCGAATAGGGACCGCCTTAGACGGCGACCATTCGTTTAGAAGACTTAACCCGGCCGTTGGTATGACGTGGCGACCCCTTGAAGGAACCCGGTTTTACCTTTCCTATTCTGAATCCAATCGAGTGCCTTCCCCGGTCGAATTGACCTGCGCGGATGAGGATGCGCCATGTCGGCTCCCAAACGCATTTTTGGCCGATCCGCCTCTTAAAGATGTCGTTGCCAAAACATGGGAAACGGGGATANACCGCTATCTCGGATGGGCGGATTGGAATGCAACTATCTTTCGAACAATGAATAAAGACGACATTATTTTTATTAGCGCTGGTCGATTGACGAATCAGGGCTACTTCGACAACGTTGGCCAAACCCAACGTATTGGGTTCGAATTGTCTTTATCGGGTGATANGGACAATCAGGTAAGCTGGTATGCCAAATATGCATGGCTCAAAGCCACTTTCGAGGAAGCGTTCCGTGTGTCTAGTGCTAATCATCCGAAAGCCCTTGAGGGTGAAATTGGAGTTTCGCGTGGTGATAGGTTGCCGCTCGTTCCCCAAAATCAACTGAAGCTTGGCATNGATTATGGTTGGCAACAGTTTCGTTTAGGCGCTAATGTGCAATACCGTTCAGCGAGTTATTTGCGCGGAGATGAAGGAAATATCGCTTCTAAATTNAAGGGATATGTAGTGGTTAATGCTGATCTCNCCTACGANCTGGGAAAGCACAGAGAGCTTTTTGTGAAAGTTCGAAATATNCTAGACAGTGAGTTTGAAACCTTTGGTCTTTTTGGGGAGGCAGACGAGGTGTTAGGNGATGANTTTTCAAATCCTCGATTNCTGTCCCCNGGTGCGCCTCGTGCATTTACATTGGGGTTTCAAATGCTGTTTGGGTCGAGGTGATCTCGTATACTGTCAAAATGAAATTCGGCCGATGCTGATGTTATGTAGGACAATTGGGTCTGGAATTGAGGAGCAAGGGTACGTTCATGGATGATGGCGAGATAAAACAAGTAGAAGAAATTCGAAATCGCATTGGCTCCTTAGAGTCTGAATTACTCAAGCAAAAAGAATTGCTGGCTCAACATGCCCAAGCCATTAGTACTGATTTAGCTGAGAACCGTCGATACGCCGTTTCTGCCGAGGCCGGAGAAAAGGATGTGGTGGAGGCGTGTTGCAACTCGTTGGAACGTTACGGATTTGCCGTGGTCGATAACGTGATTCCTGTCGAAAAAATATCTACTGTGCGGGAAGAAGTGGAATTGGCTGGACCGCTGATAGAAGGCAATTTAAAAGCGATTCGTGACTATATTGGAACCAATGGAGGGGAAGAAGAGAAACGATCGTTATTGCAATTAGCTCAAAAAGATCAAAAAGAAAAACTGGAGTTGCGGGCAGTACGGCGACGTCACTATGGACCGAAGCCTCCCAATGACATTGTTTGGATGCCGGAATATGCATCCTTTCTAGCCCATCCTTTATTGCTCCAAATTACCCAGCGCATGCTCGATGAACACTTAAAGATTGCACAACTGCACCTGCGGCCTATTGCCGCGAATAGTTCTGACGGTACTCCCGGGGGGTTTGGGCGAGCTGCTGATCGAGGTCGTCCGGATACGCGAGAATGGCATACCGATTGGCCCCACGATTTATCGGCCTATGGTGCAGGAAACGCACAAACCAATGCCGGCTGCATCAGACAACCGTTTCCCGATGTACCCATGTGCTTGGTTATGATTTGGTATTTAACGGACGTAGATGAAGATTCTGGAGGTACCTGGGTCGTCCCTGGGTCCCATCGGGATCCCCGTAATCCGAGAGGTCCAAGTGATGACATCACGGTAAGCGCTCCCATTACCGGAGATATGCAAATCTCCGCGAAGGCAGGATCTGTATTTATACAGGATTCGCGTACCTGGCACGCGTCTGCTATGCACAATACCAGTGGTAAAACTCGAATTGCAGTCGTTAATCGTTGGTGTCCGTGGTGGATGTCGGTGGATGATTACGCGCCTGGTGGGACCTTGAATACCGTTTGTCGGCCGCTGTCTCAAGAGGAGTATTCCACCCTCCCTAAGCCTTTACAGCCGCTGATGCGACACCTGTGTCCAGAAGAGTTCGATGAGATTCAGCAGCCTGTGCTTGATAGGGCTGAAGCGGCACGAGCTCGTACCGCTTGGGGTTTTGAACAATTGAGAAGAGCGCCTGAGAAACTGCGACACGCGAATGCGCATGTGCGTGTGCCGATTATTTAATATTGAGTGTAATTTAATATCGATCATGCCCTTCCAGGTTAGGCAGTGAACCCCTGCGCGCCAGTACGATTGGATGATTTGGGCTAAAGCGTGCTAACGTTTCGTTAGATAAATATAGAACTACGAAAATACTATGACTAAACCGAATGTCCTTATTTTGTTTACCGATGATCAACGCTACGACACGATCCATGCATTGGGTAATGAAAACATACGCACTCCCAATATGGATCGGTTGGTAGGCCAGGGTACTACATTCACCCAAGCGCACATACCCTGCGGTACGCACGGGGCCATTTGTATGCCAAGTCGTGCGATGTTGCATACCGGACGTACCCTTTTTCATCTTAAGAATTCAGGTGAAACGATTCCCGAAGAACACACGATGTTAGGTGAGGCATTCCGGGAAAACGGATACCGTACGTGGGGCTGTGGTAAGTGGCACAATGGACGAAGTTCTTTCAACCGTGGTTTTGACGATGGTGATGAAGTCATGTTTGGGGGAATGGCTGATCATTGGAACGTTCCTGCCTATCACTATGATTCAACAGGGAGATACGATGCGGAGTTGGCCTATATTCCTGACCCTCCTTCGTTCGGCAATAACGAGGTCAAGTATAGGCAGGCTGACCATATCCATGCTGGCAGGCACTCCAGTGAATTGTTAGCTGATGCAGCCGTTGACTTTATCCGGACACAAGATGTCAACAATCCTTTCTTGGCCTACGTGGCTTTTTTGGCTCCACATGATCCGCGTACTATGCCAGAGAATTTTCGGGCGATGTATCCTCCGGAAAGTATTGAATTACCTCCGAATTATTCAGGCGGACATCCGTTCAACAACGGCGCGTTGAAAATCCGTGATGAGTTGTTGGCTGAATTTCCCCGTAGTCCTGAAGAAACAAAACGTCACATTGCGGAGTATTACGCGATGATTACCCACTTAGACAACGAGGTAGGTCGTATTATTGACGCATTAGAAGAGTCGGGATTACGAGAGAATACGATCATCGTCTTAGCTGGAGATAATGGTTTGGCAGTTGGACAGCACGGACTAATGGGTAAACAGAATTGCTACGAGCACAGCATTCGTGTGCCGCTCATATTTTCGGGTCCAGGGATACCTGCGGGTGAAACTCGGGATACCTATGTTTATCTGCTAGATATATTTCGAACATTGTGCGATTTAGTTGATATAGATGTTCCGGATAGTGTTGAAGGGGAGAATTTGGCACCCGCGATTCGTAGTCATGATGTGAAAGTTCGTACGAGCCTTTATTTTGCTTTTTATGCATATCAACGTGCGATCAAAAACGAGCGCTACAAGCTTATTGAATATGCTCCCCGTGATGCTGAACGCCGTACGCAGCTTTTCGATTTAGAAGCAGATCCTTGGGAGACGAACGATCTGTATGGACGCTCGGAATTTTTATCGATTAGTGCCCAGCTTCGTGAAGATATGCTCGATTTTCGAGACGATTGGGAGCAAGGCAATACTGAAAGAAGTGCCCGATTCTGGCAGCGATATTGAGGTGACACTTGTCTAGCTGTTGTGCCCCTACAGGGAATGGAGTTAAGGCGACTATCGAACAGAAATCTGTCCAGAATGACTTTACAGATATGTGTCATGTCCCTTCCTCTGAATTCCACATGGGAGCTAGTGAATCTGATGCTATTAAGGAAGATGGTGAAGGTCCCGTTAGGAAGGTCGTCTTGCATGAATTCAGAATCGATGCACAGGCAGTAAGCAACGCGGCATTTATGAAGTTTGTTGATCAAACGCAGTATGTTACTACTGCCGAGCAAAGTGGATGGAGTTATGTATTTAGTGGACAGTTGTCGAAACGACAACGCAGGAAGTTGGAAGGTAACCGAGTCATGCAAGTGCCTTGGTGGTTAGCCATCGACGGAGCTTGTTGGCGAAGTCCGGAAGGCTTTAAGTCTACGATTAGGAGACGTATGAACCATCCAGTTGTGCATGTGTCGTGGAACGATGCAGTTGCATACAGTAATTGGGCTGGGAAACGATTACCCACGGAAGCGGAATGGGAATGTGCTGCGCGGGGGGGATTGTCCATGCAGAGATACCCGTGGGGTAATTCCTTAACGCCGAAGGGAAAGCATATGTGTAATGTCTGGCAGGGGCGATTTCCAACATTGAATTTGGGCCGCGACGGACATCTTGGCACAGCACCTGTCGATTCTTTTGAACCCAATGATCTAGGTCTTTTTAATGTGTCGGGAAACGTATGGGAATGGTGTTCGGATTGGTTTAGCAGTAATTGGCACGCAGAAGCTTCAAAATCAACGCGCATTAATCCACAGGGACCGGCTAACGGGGCCGCCAAGGTCCTCAAGGGGGGGTCCTATCTTTGCCATAGGAGCTATTGTAATCGCTACCGTTTGGCAGCGAGAATCGCAAACTCGGTGGATTCCACAACCGGACATGCGGGGTTTCGTTGTGTTATTTAGGGAGAATAGTTATGGATGAGGCGGTGTATCGATTGCGTATGGCTGATAGAGAAGAAGAATTTGCCGATCGTATGAAATTACTGGATGAAGCGTCCGTTTCTTATGATTTGGCCGATGCCGATATGGATCGGCGAGGACCTGGGTTCCGTCAATTTGTTGATTTGATTCAAAAAGTCGATTTGAATGAGATAAAGCAACTAGTTAGAAAAGTGAACGACCAGGGATACGTTATTGTAGAAAATGTCTTAACCGATGAACAAATCAAACGGCTTCGTTCGGGCATGTCGGATTTCTTTGATGCATCGGCGCGTCTGTACGGTAACGCTCAATTGGGAGAGCCGACAAATCGATCGCGTTTTCACGGTAAACAGACGATTCATGTTCAAAATGTGTTGGCAAAAACAAATGTAGCTGATGAGGTCGCGGCAATGCCTTTTTTCCGAGCACTTTTATCGGGAATATTAGGTCACGATTTTATTCTTAATGCAGGAGCGGTGGCGATGTCTCCAGACCCCGGTTGTACACCCCAAGGCTTGCACCAGGATGATGGTTTTTTTGTACTAATGCCTCGGCCGAGAATGCCTTTGGTCGTCACTGCTGCTTTTGCTCTAGATGACTTCACGAAAGATAATGGAGGTACACAAATCGTACCCGGAAGTTGTCGGTGGGGATCAGATCGGCAGCCTCTACTAGAGGAAGTGATTTTTGCGGAGATGCCAGCAGGATCTATGCTGCTGTGGGAAGGTGGAATTTTCCATGGGGGAGGTGGTAATTCGACGCAAGACACCCGCCGTACGCTGACGCTTAATTACACGAGAGGATGGCTCAGGACCCAGTTCAATCAGTATTTATCAGTACCCAGAGAGCGGGTATTGGCTATGTGCCAAGAATTACAGAGCGATATGGGTTATCACCGAAGTGCAACCGGACTAGGCGGATGCGATACCAAGGATCCGTTAAAGTATCTGGTATCGCTCCAAGATGCAGGCAGCGATGGAATGCAGCATTTAATTGGTCCCGAATCTGAGGTCTGAAAGAGTCTCATGCAAGACCATGCACACATACTTTAGTGCCNCTTTTTGGTTGNTCCAANCCTGCGCTATTCCACTAGGTGGGCATTGAGAACATCTTGATCGAATTCNATTCCCAGTCCGGGTCCCTTNGGTGGAACGATATACCCGTTTTCAAACGCCAATGGTTCTGTAAATATTTTTTTGTGCAGGGNCCCCTGATTTGCTTCTTGAATCATGAAATTTGGTGAACATGTATCAATCTGTATGGCGGCCGCTGCAGCTACCGGACCACAATACATATGGGGTGCGATCACGGCGTAGTGTGCTTCAGCCATAGTGGCAATTTTCTTTGCTTCTGTAATNCCCCCGCANTGACCGACGTCTANTTGAATAATTTGTGCCGCTTGTTTTTGTAATAGTTGAGCGAATTCGTATTTTGTAACAAGTCGTTCCCCAGTTGCGATGGGTATGCTTGTGTGTGCTGCAACACGAGCCATTTCATCAATATTCTCCGGCATGACGGGTTCTTCAAACCAAAATGGATGATACGGCTCCAGGAATTGGGCGACCCGAATGGCACTATAGGTTGTTAACTGGCCATGCGTTCCAATTCCTACTTCTAATTTATTGCCAACGGTGTCGCGAATACTTTCGAATATCTTGGCAGCATTTTCTATTTCCCATAATGGTATGTCCCGTATTGGATGTAGGGGCATAAAGGGATCTATTTTGCAGGCAGTATTACCTTCTTCCAGTAGTTGTGCTGCGACGTCTCCTGCTTTTTCAGGATGCTCGTTCAGACCAGCACTAGGCATATACGCATAGGCCCGTAGTTTTTCGTGGTATTGACCACCCAGTAGATTATAGATCGGTTGGTTGGCCGCTTTCCCGGCGATATCCCAAAGGGCCATGTCTATTGCGCTGATAACCGGTGTCGCATAGAGGCTAGGGTGTCGTAAATCATGCCGAGACCCATACATCGTGTCCCAAATTAGTTCGATATTTAGGGGATTTTTTCCGAGTACAAATTGGCCTACGAACTCCTCGATAAGACTGATCTGGCTCTTGATATCTTTGAGGTGGTCGGAATATGAACTACCTGCGATACGTTCGCCGATACCAGTAATCCCTTCGTCAGTCTCTAATTCTAAAAATAGGAAGTATTTACCCCCTATATATGGTTTCTCTGCTTCGACCACCATGGTTTTTAAACCCGTTACTTTCATTTTAATTCTTCCTCGTTTACCCGTAGTGAATAGGTTCATACTAACTCTAACTGAGAATGTTGAGGTGAAGATGATTGAGGAGGCTGGTAACGGCTTATTGAGCCGTCGATTTTTCTTAGCAGGTACGAGCGTGGCTCTAATGGCAGCAACTGCCGGGGCGGGTGGAAGAGGGCAAACCACCCTTTCGCCAGGCACTGCACTAAGTCCCGAAGGTTTACCAGATCGAAACGAGAAGGATAATCTTCAACGTACTAATATTTCATCGGCTCCTGGCACTAGTGGTACTGGAGTATCGCGTACGCCACTAGAGCATTTGGATGGAATAGTCACTCCGAGTAGGCTGCACTTCGAAAGGCACCACAGCGGTGTTCCTGACATAAATCCAGATACGCACCGATTAGTGGTTTATGGATTAGTTGATCGACCACTAATGTTTGATTTAAACCGGCTGACACGCTACCCAATGGTATCGCGAATGCAGTTTCTCGAGTGTGCGGGCAATAGTGGCGCATTGACGGCGCCAACGCCGGTCGAGGGTACCTGTGGCAGTTTGCATGGTCTCATTTCGAATAGTGAGTGGGGAGGAGTTCCTATCAGCGTGCTTTTAGATGAAGCCGGTGTGAAACCGACAGCCCAATGGGCAGTTGCTGACGGGGCGGATTCAGCGATGATGAGTCGTAGCATTCCCTTATCTAAGTTGTACGACGATGCAATCGTTGCTATCTATCAAAATGGCGAACCTATCCGCCCATCTAACGGCTATCCGTTTCGATTATTTCTACCGGGTTGGGAGGGTAATATGTCCGTGAAGTGGCTTAGAAGTATCAAAGTTACGTCGATGCCCGCAATGACTAAAGACGAGACATCGAAATATTCGGACCTTCGAGATGACGGATATGCTGACTTGTTCACTTACCCGATGGCAGTTAAATCTGTGATCACAAATCCTTCTCCAGGACTTTCATTGTATGAAAAGGGGATATACCAAATTAATGGTTTAGCGTGGAGCGGTCTTGGTCAAATAAAAAAGGTCGAGGTCTCCGCTGATGGGGGTAAATCCTGGGCCGAGGCTTTGCTCGACGCGCATGTACTAGACAAAAGTGTGACTCGATTTCGAATAGCGTGGAGATGGTCCGGAGGAGAAGCGTCTTTAATTAGCCGGGCGTTTGACAGCCAGGGTGCTATCCAACCGACTCGTTCGGAAGCCATGTCAGACCGTGGTCCAGGATCTTTCTACCATTACAATGGTCAACAAGCATGGCGGGTGGCTACCGATGGGAGTGTGAGAAATGTCTATGTTTAGGATTCTTCTTCTCTCTAGCCTTTGTGCATTCAATGTTCAAGCTGAAGATTCATTAGGCGGGTTTGGTGATAGTCCTGATTTGGGTGAGTCGATAGACGGGACTTTCCTTAAGTCTTTTGATTACGTAATCCTGCCGAATGGGGATGGTCTTCCGACGGGTGGTGGAAACGCGCTGGAAGGTGCTCAGATATACGTTAAATACTGTGAAACGTGTCACGGGGCGGAAGGGGCTGGTAGGCCTAATGACAGGCTTTCTGGTGGAGTGGGTAGTATTGACTCGGCAGCTCCATTGAGAACAGTGGGCAGTTATTGGCCTTATGCAACCACTTTGCTGGATTATGTGCGTCGCGCTATGCCTTACACAAATCCTGGAACATTATCGAACAATGAGTTGTACGCAATTACCGCCTATGTGCTCAACATAAACGGCATCGTCGAGAAAAACGAGTGGATGGACGCCGACTCTTTACCTCGTGTGAGGATGCCCAATGAAGATGGGTTTGAGTCAGCGCTTGGGGATCATTCCGTACAATTCAGGCGTGAGACACTCCACCATCAATAGCGATAGTATCGCCTGTATGATATGAGCTCGCGTCACTAGCAAAGTAGACGGCAATTGCTTTGAAGTCCTCTGGAGTACCCCAACGTCTTTGTGGAATGCGTTTGATAACTCTTGTCTGAAAAGCTTCTGTTGCGAAAGCGCGCTCGGTCATCGCGGTTTCAATCCATCCAGGAATGATGGCGTTAGCTCGTATGCCGTATCGTGCTTGACCTACTGCTAGTGATTGTATCAACGCAATCACGCCTGCCTTAGTTGCGGAATAATGTTCGCTGCCGGCGGCTCCAAAACGAGCCGTTCCACTGCTAGTTACAATAAGAGAACCACCATTCCCTTGTTCCCTCATGAATTTTACCGCCTCTCGAAACGTGAACATCACGCCATCCATATTCACTGAAAAAACTCGTTGCCATTCCTCTGGGGTCATTTCGTCGAATGATGCTCCTCCGCCTCCAACCCCAGCGTTAGCAAAACAAGAGTCAACGTGACCAAAATTGGAAATAGTTTCGGAGAAAGCGGCAACTACCTGTTTCTCATCACTCACATCGCACTGAATGGCTGCGATTTTAGTTCCGTGCTTCTCCAACGATTCGAGGGCTTTTGTATTTTTTGCTTCATTGGTACCCCAGATGCATACGTCAGCTCCCTGTTCCGCAAGACCTTCGGCAAAACCTAGGCCTATACCGCCATTGCCTCCTGTAACAACGGCTACTTTACCGTGTAAATCAAACATATTTGTACTCCCTAATTACGTATACAAAGAATAGAGCATAACAAGCTGATTATCTTTATGCTGCCCGAATGTTTTATTCGAAGAATCATTTATTTATCAATATCGTAAAATTAAAAGGAGAAAGCAGTGTCACAATCATTGGAAGGAAAAGTGGTCTGGGTTACCGGATCATCACGGGGTATTGGTCGAGTTGTGGCTTCGCACCTATCGAGTTTAGGTGCAACTGTTGCCATCCACGGAACCACACCGACTTCGAGTCGTGCTTTCGATGAGGCTGATTCTTTGCAAGCTGTAGCAGAACAGATATCTTCGAATTCGCACAATTCGGTAGTTGCTGTACATGGTGATCTGACCGACCCCAAGGTCGTNGAAGAATGCGTACAGCGAATTAAATCAGAATGCGGATCGGTAGACATCCTAGTCAATAATGCGGGTGGGGATATAGGGGCTAGAGGAGTGACGGGCGAAAGAGCGGGAAAGCCAGCTATCAACGATGCGATTGAAATCTCATTAGACGATATTCAAACCGTAATCAATCGGAATCTCATGACTTGCATTTTGGCATGTCGGGAAGTCATCCCGGAGATGGTGCGAAAGAAGCGAGGGCATGTAGTCAATATTGGTAGTATTGCTGGTTTGGCAGGTAGTCGCCAAGGGGTGATGTATGCGGTCTCAAAATCGGCAGTGCATGAGTATACAAGATGTTTAGCTGCCCAAGTTCGTCAGGACAATGTCAATGTAAATGCCATAGCCCCTGGTGAAATCATTACGGCACGATTTGAGGCTAGCCGGCCGACTAACAGCGAACGAAAAATAAAGGACGGTGATTTAACACGTTACGGATGGCCGATTGAGGTAGCACGAACAGTTGAATTCCTTGTTACGAATAATTCGTCCTACATTACAGGTCAAATTTTACGAGTAGATGGTGGGGCCCAGCTTTTCCCAGCTTAGTCTCAAGTTTTGTCAGGACTTGTTATATGGTGTCGAGAAAAAAAATTGAATTTTGGTTCAAAATGAATCGATTTTTTTTCACATAGAGATTTATTCGATTACTAATGGACCTGCGATGCTCGATGGTGGTCGCATAGTCTCGTGCACGTCGAGCTAATTGCAGCGCTTTCTGAAAATCCCCAAGTCTTGCCTCAGCAGCAGCCATGAGATCGAGAAGGGCTGGATTTCGACGATTCTGTTGTANCAATTCTTTGGACAGCTCTAGTCCCAATTGGGCTATGCGATCNGACTCATTAGGGGAAGAGATTAGAATCCAGCTGTATAAAGCTTTNTTTCTAAATATCTCTTGATGGTTTTCAAGCTTTTCTTTTGCGGCGTCAAGACGCCCGANGCGAACCAAATCTAGTGCGCTTTGTGTTACTTCTCGTTCGCCTAAAGGNCGAATGGTTTCGAGCGTTTCCCATGTTTGAGNCGCTAAAACATGATCGCCNTTTNTTGAGGCCGCGTAGGCAAGTGTTGGGTATAAAATNAATTGACTNGGATCNATGTGCAAGGCTTCTTCAAGAAGATCAATTCTTGTTGGATTTATCTGNGCTTTCAGAAGGGCTACTTGTTTTTCTACGTATTGTGAGGGTGAATTNTTCAGCAAATCCTTGAGTAATCGATTTCCTAGAGGGCTGAGTTTGTCTTGGGNAAGTTGTACGCGAGCGAGGGATAGTTGGGCGAATGGGCTGTCTGGAAATCGGTTGTAACTTTCTGTGGCACAAACCCGCGCTTCACTTAGNTTGTTGTCNGCCCTATGAAACTCCGAACAAAGAGCCCAATCNCGTGCAGTGCGAAATCCTCGTGCCTGCAGTTGTTCAAAAGTTTCCTTTGCTTTCCACAGTTTATTTTCTGCGAGATANAAATATATGCGGTTTTGCAGGCCTTCNCGGCTTGCGTTGTAGTGTTGTATGGANTCAATCAAAGGATTATTAGGAACCTTGCGGTTCGGAAATANAGATGTTAATTNGCGGGCTTTGTGGGCGGCNTCGTGATTGCCTAGTTTTTGGTGTACTTGTGCNAGNAGCCGGTAAATTTCGTTATTCGTNTGGTTCGTTTCAAGGGCTTTTTCTAGGAAATTGAAGGCACCTATGGGGTTTCCGATCACCCATGAAATGCGAGCTAATCCGAGAAACGCGTGAGACGATGTCGGATTAATAGTGAGTGCGCGATTGTACGCCCGTCGAGCCCTATTCCACTCATGTAACTTACTATGAAAATTTCCAAGATCGATCAAGAACCCGTGATCGTTTGGTGCTAAGTCTGCAGCGAGTGAATAATACTGTGAAGCCCTGTCAGGATGACTAGCACTNGCGCGCGCTGCCAGGTAGAACCAGCGGTAGTCTAGTGGAGCAAGTGCAGCTGCCCGTTCATAGCATCGGAATGAAAGATCGTTAAGGCCATGTGCTTCGAGCGTCATCCCCATGGCTCCCCAAGCAGGTNCTGAGTTTCGGTCTAGTAGTAAGTTCGATTGGGCTACATCGAGGACCTCAATCACTTCAATTTCCATGCTCGACGAGTCCCAAGAAAGCCAGGGTATCGCGAGCGTGGCTACTAGAAATAGACTATTGAGCATTGGGCTCGCCCTGGTCTCGATAGACTGTGATGTGTCGATCCACTTCAGATTTGAACGTTTCTTTAAATCCGTCGGGCCATTCGACGACAATNGTGACGTCTATATTCGAATTGCCGAGCCCAAAATGAACTCCTGTAGACTGACTTGTTAAATATCCGGAGGNGTATTGTACTGGTTGTACCCAGGCACGATTATCGTCATCCACGTAAATTCGAGAACCAACTGCGATACGTTGGTTTTCAATAGGATGTATTACGATCCAGTGATTGTCGCTTTTCAGAATGTTCCGGTAGATTCGCGCGGGAGCATTATTGTTAGTCACTATGACATCGAGGTCCCCATCTTTATCGATATCGGCAGCAATAAGACCTCGACTGATCTCTTCTATTTGACAAAATGTCGATTCACAGGTATCTGAAAAACGGCCTTGGCCGTTATTTGTGAGGTAGGAATTGGGTTCGCCATACGATGCAAAATTATCGTTATCGTCTTTAAGACGCACTCTGCCGTTTGCGGTGAGAATATCGAGATCTCCATCGTTATCAAGGTCTGCGAACGCGGCTCCAAAGCCGGTATGGGGAAGCGTAGTTTTCACCAAGTTTGCTGTAGCCGTGAGATCAAGCATTGGTCCGTCAGAAGAGCCAACGTAGAGAGTGTCGCTTTCGCTGTCGATATGNGTCATCAAAATGTCAATTATAAGATCATTGTTTATATNACCAAGAGCTATCCCCATACTGGCTTCCGATTCGCCAAACCAGTTGGTAGCNATGCCGTGGTCGAGGCCGCTATCAGTTGGTGTGAACGGGAGGTCTGTCCATAGCTGATTGGCGACACCGTCGTTTGCTACCAGAATTTCAGGTCTGCTATTTCCAATTAGGTCGAGACAGGCGACTCCCAAGCCACTGCTTGCGGACTTTTTAAATGCTTGCGGATCAATAGAGACAAATGCAGGCCCTTCTCGCATCATTATTTGATCAGGCTCATATCTAAATATGTTAGGAGGACAATAGTCTGTAGCGCCCGAAAGCGTAGTGCATACTTCCTCCTGGACAGGTAGTACATAGTTTGTCACATATAAATCTAACTGGCCGTTCAAATCTAAATCACAAAATGCGGCAGAGGTAGACCAGGCAGTATTGTTGATGCCGATTTTTCGAGTCACATTTACGAAGTAGCCAGACTGATTTTCAAATAAGTAGTTCGTTCCAACTCTGGTTATAAATAAATCGATATCTCCGTCGTTATCGATATCTCCCACGGTAACCCCCATGGCTTCATCGATTCCTAGTAACCCGGCTTCTTCCGTGCGATCGATCAATCTGTTGGATTCGTTTACATAAAACTTGCTGTTTGCTCCATAATTGGCAAAGAAGAAATCTAGGTCTCCGTCGTTATCGGCATCAAAAATAGCGGCACCGGAGCCCATTATCTCTGGTAGTAGGTGTTTGTCTGTGGGGTTAGCGCTGTGCGTGAAATCTAAGCCATATTCATCGGTAACATCAATCAGATGGGGTGTTCCATATGCTAGGAAAGGTATTAGGATTAAAACGAAGCGCAATATCACGATCATAAATGTCCGAAACAAGGGAAGTTCTCTTAACAGTTGCAGTTTCTCACAAGTGTATTTCACCACTTTTTAAAGTTGTCGGCTTTGGGTTCCTGTAGGCGTCACTAAATATAGCTTGTGCGGTCTAAAAATTTTGACACACATTGCCTAAGACAGGATAGGGTAAGGGAGTGGTAGCGTTTGATAATTTGTATAAGGCGGTGGGAGTCAGTGTCGCCTCAAGATTTAGCACTTGAAAATCTCGGGATGTTGAGAATATGTCGATCTCGTTTTCCTCTTTACCAGGAAATTTTGGTGTCGAAGTAAAAGGAATTGATCTCGTTGGTTGTAGTGACGACGAGATACGTGAACTTCTGCATGGGCTNTATAAGAATCGTATCGCTGTTGTACGTTCNGAGCACCTCTCTGCNGATGACATGGTNGTTTTTGCGCGCCGAATAGGGGACCCGCTGCTCGTTCCCCACCAAGAACCTCATCCTGAAATCATTCGAATTACAAATGAAGGTGCGGATTCTCTTAATGATAAAAAGGGAGCTGCGCATTGGCATACCGATCAGTCGTTTACCAATAATTTAGCTTCGATCACCATGCTTTATTCTGTGAAGTCACCTGATAAAGGAGGACAAACGCGCTTTTGCGATATGGTTGCTGCTTATAACGCCTTACCGGAGTCGACTCGAGGAGAAATAGATGCACTTCAAGTTGAACATCGCCATGGAGTTTCTATCGTGGCGCGCCCAGGCGACCATGTGCCTATTGCGCCCAAAAACTGGGATAAAGAGAAAGCAGTTGTTCACCCACTTGTCCGTAGGCATCCGATTACTGGTGTGAAGACTTTGTACGCAATCACGGGGACAAGTCAGGGCATCATTGGTCTGTCAAAGGATCAAGCACAAAACATCCTTGAGTCGCTTTGTCAGCATGCCTTCCAAGATGAATTTCTTACAGATTATCGTCATTCGGTCGGCGATTTACTGCTTTGGGATAACCCGACAACTATGCATAGTGCTTCCCCAATAGCAGCAGCTACGGGATCGAGAGACTTGCGTGAGATTCGTCGTATTAGTCTTCGGGGCCGACCACCTGTATTTAGCTAAAGGCCTGCTGAAGCTCGCGCATACTGGATTCAGCTTCTTTAAGTACATCTTGGATAATGTCGGCCGCGGGCTTGATATCTCGAATCAAACCCGAGCCAGTGCCGGCGGTGTAGTTCCCTTGGCTACCGTCAATATCATCGGGTATACGTTCCGATCCGGCTTGTTGTACGTGCATAAAATCCATAGCTTTTTTGCCCGGCTCGTCTAACGCGTCCATTTCTCTGAAAAATTCGTTCTTGATTAAACGCGTTGGGGACGAATTACGAAGTGCTATCGAAGTCGCGGAATCCCCGACATTGACCAAAACATCTTTCCAATTTTTATGCGCTCTTGATTCTTCAGAGGCGATAAATCGGGTACCCATTTGGACGCCTTGGGCGCCCATTGCTAGAGCTGCCAGTAGCCCTCGGCCTGAAGCGAAACCTCCAGCTGCTACCACAGGAATCTTTACGGAGTCGATTACCTGGGGTAGTAAAGATATTGTTGGAACCTCATCGATGGCTACTTTTCCACCGGATTCGCTACCTTCAGCCACAATTGCATCTACTCCTGCATCTTCGGCTTTACGAGCAGTGCGAACCGATGAAATGACATGAATAACAAATATTCCCATATCCTTCAGAACGTCGATGTATTTTGCAGGATTACCGGCAGATGTGGTCACTATCTTGACTCCGAATTCCGGTAGGAGATCCAAAAGATTAGGTACCATCGGGTGAAATAGTGGCAAGTTGACGGAAAACGACCGATTTGTCGTCTCAGCAATTTTGCTAAGTTCAGCTCTCGTTCCATCCACCCCGAACGTGGCACTAGAGAGAGTTCCTAGACCGCCCCCATTGGATACCGCCGTAGTGAGTGCAGCATCACTGATACCCATCATTCCACCTAGTATGATGGGATGATCGATGCCCAATAGGTCGCATAAAGGTGTTGTGATCGTCATGTGATTTCCAAATAGTCTTTGCTGGTGCGCGAGTCTAATGGATTTCTATGTGACGGCCTATGCATGTAGATTCATACTGTAGACATTAGAAAAATGATAGGAAGTACACATGGACAAGAGAGACCCCCATTTCATCGACGGATGGCCAATGAATACACCGATGGACGTACGTCAGGGTAAGACAAACGAGGAAGATGTTCGGCATCCGTTGCGTTGGTGCATCATTAGTGCTTCCGCTATTGCTTCTGATTGGATTAAATCTTTACAGGACGTACCTGGTGCGAGCGTGACGGCTGTCGCTGCTCGAGATATGGATAGAGCGAAAGCTTATGCGACTGCGCACGGCGTCCCTGCTGCGTACGATTCGTACGAAGCCCTTTGTGAAGACCCAGACGTTGATATCGTTTATATCGCTTCAAAGACGTGGGACCACCACCGAGATCTCATGACAGCTATTCGCGCGGGAAAGCATGTACTGTGCGAAAAGCCGTTTACGGATACCGCGAAGCAAGCAAAAGAGGTTTACGAGGCAGCGGACAAAGCCGGTGTTTTTTGCCAAGAAGGTATGTGGTTACGTTTTTTTCCTGCGATAGAACACGCTCGCGCTTCTATAGAGCGGGGAGATATCGGTGATCTGAAAATAGTCCAAGCGGACTATCCTGATCGGGTGTATGCATTAAATCCAGCAATTACAGGTTTTGGAAGTGACGAGATGCCGTTAATAGCAGCAGCGGGTCGCAAAATGAACCCCCAGGCGTATGCAGATGATTTGTATTCCGCACATGGGGCACCGCCGAGCGCAGCCGTCTTGCAATATACTCAACAAGAGGGCATAGCAGTGATTACTTTTCCTAACGGACGTTTCATTGAGGAAACGCAATTTATTGGTACCAAAGGACGGATTACTATCGAGACGCCTTCCCACCATCCAACAGCTCTAACAATTTGTACTGGACGACCTCCGCGCAATGGGACACGCCGAGAGGAAGGGTTGCCGCCTATGGAGCTAGATCCATCGGAAGGTTGGACAGGTGATTGGATCGAAACTCACTGGAATCAAGATCGTAATCCGAGTAATGGGCCATTTAATCAGGTAGAACGGTTCGAGTATCCAATACCTACGCCAGCTCCGATTACCAGGGGTCAGCCTGCGGGATCACGGTGGGATGGTGAAAAAATGATCAACTATAAGGGTTGGACTTGGAGCGGGGGTAATCAACATGGTTTCATGTATCAAGCACAGGCGGTCCATCGTTGTATGGCAGCCGGACTATCAGAAATGCCCCAGTTTACTCGTGCCGAATCCATTCGCGTGTGTGAAATCATTGACGAAATTAATCGACAATGTGGCGAACACGGTTTCTAGGAGCAGGCATTTGATGTGTGGACCAGTTATGACGGGGATTACTCGTAGAAATAGAGGATAGTAGTGATGCGAACTTTGTCAACGTTGAAGACCATCGAGGTCATGCCATTGGGCGGTCGCATTGCTGCCGAAATTGAGACTGATTTGGGATCTATAGGTCCCCAAGAATTTGAA
The DNA here is from genome assembly GCA_002708205.1 of Gammaproteobacteria bacterium. Classification (GTDB taxonomy): domain Bacteria; phylum Pseudomonadota; class Gammaproteobacteria; order Pseudomonadales; family Azotimanducaceae; genus UBA11889. The sequence continues at coordinate 38,927 of PAMR01000038.1, read as the reverse complement.
TTAATACATAAGGCCTTCTTGGAGCATCTTGTTCTAGTATTCCCTAAACAAAATTTGACAGCGGAAGAGCAAGTCGCTTTTGCACGTCGATTTGGAGATTTGTATTTATTTCCACATGGTCCTGGTATGGAAGCGCACCCGTACGTGTTGCCGATAAATATGCCGGCAGGTTTAGGGGAAGGACGATGGCACTCGGACGCGACCTTCGATCCAGTTCCACCCGCAATATCTATTCTTGCCGCGAAAGAACTGCCTTCGCGGGGCGGTGAGACGATGTTTGCTAATCAATACGTCGCTTTCGAGTCATTATCAGAGGGTATGCAGCAAATGTTAGGTAGACTTCGGGCGGTGCATGATGGAAGTTCGCATGGGCGTGCTGAAGACAAAACAACCCATCCGGTCGTCAGAACACATCCCGAAACTCAGCGTGACGCGCTGTTTGTAAACGCAGAATTTACTCGGAGATTTGAGAATATGTCGGTCAAAGAAAGTAGGGGCCTTCTCGAGTTTTTGACGGATCATGCGCATCGCCCTGAATTCTGTTACATGCATCGTTGGGCCCCCGGTGACGTGGTGATGTGGGATAACCGTTGTGCTCAACATTATCCTGTTATTAATCGACCATCCGATGAATTGCGACGAATGTGGCGCGTCACGGTAGCTGGAACCCCTCCGGTATTTCTTTCCCCATGACCGGCGAGCGTATGATTCTCTTGTAGCTCTAACAACAATCGCTATTCTAGAAAATTCGATTTCGTCGGGGCGATTTAAGTAGTTTCGATACTGTCTAATCCGATACCAATCGCGTCGGTTAAGTCCAATAATTCGTCTGGTTGAATGACAAAGGGCGGCATAATGTATATTAGGTCGTTGAAGGGGCGTATCCATACATCGTGTTTCACGAATACTTTTTGTAAAGCGCTGACGTTCACGGGTTCTTTAGTTTGGACGACACCTATTGCGCCGAATGCTCTTATGTCTACAACTGTAGAGTGTGACTTGTATTTCGCTAGTTCATTAACCAGTTGTGTTTCAATCCCTGCTATTTTGTTACTCCAATCATCAGAGAGAAGTAATTCAATGCTTGCTAGTGATACTGCGCAGGCAAGCGGATTGGCCATGAAGGTGGGTCCATGCATTAAAACCCCACCATCTGTAGATATTCCTTCTGCAACCCGTCGATTGGTTAACGTTGCAGCTTGAGTCATGTAGCCTCCAGTCATCGCCTTGCCAAGGCACATGATATCTGGTTCCACCTGAGCATGTTCGCATGCAAAGAGTTTTCCTGTTCGTCCGAAACCGGTTGCGATTTCATCGAGGATTAATAACACGTTGTACTGTTTGCAGAGGCTCGATATGTGTTTCAGGTACTCAGCTGAATAAAACCACATCCCGCCAGCGCCTTGAACAATCGGTTCGAGAATGACAGCGGCGACCTCCTTGTGGTGCTTTTCAAAGGTTTCTTCGAGAATTGTTTTTTCGAGAGGGTCGAGTGGTTCGTTAACGCGAGATTGTGGTCGAGGCATAAAAATATGCTGGGGCAAAACGCTTTGAAATCTTTCGTGCATGCCCGTCTCAGGATCACATACGCTCATCGCGCCAAAGGTGTCTCCATGATATCCACCACGTATGGTGAGGAGTCTGCTCTTTTCGATTCTCCCTTGAGCATTCCAATATTGCATGGCCATTTTAATAGCCACTTCAACTGATACGGAACCTGAATCGGAGAAAAATACGTGCTCAAGAGATTTTGGTGTGATATCGATAATTTTTTCAGCTAACTGGATGGCCGGCTGGTGTGTAATTCCGCCGAACATAACGTGCGACATTGACTTGATTTGAGTTTGTATAGCTTCATTTAATGTCGGGTGATTGTATCCATGTATTGCGCACCACCACGAAGACATTCCATCAATAAGCGTTTTTCCATTAGCAAGAGTTAGGCGTACGCCCTCGGCACTAACAACCTCATATGTAGGTAAGGGTTCCACGGCTGAGGTATATGGATGCCATATGTGTTTGCGGTCAAAATCAATTGGGTTTTTCATATAGCTAGTTATACCAACGAGGAAATGTCCAAGTACCGTGTTGCTTCCTCTGGTTTCGTTAGCGGGGGAATCTCGCCTATGCAAGGTGCGACAATGCGTCGACGCAAAGTGTCGATATTCTCTGTTAAATAGGGCATGGGTTCGATGGGACTATTGGCAATCCATCCGCATAATTCGAGACCAGCGTCGGCTATTGCTTGGACTGTCAATAGAGCATGGCTGATGCAGCCAAGTTTCATGCCAACGACGAGAACGACGCGTACATTCAATTCGATGCAAAGGTCGGCCAGGGTCTCATACATATTCAGAGGAACAAACCACCCCCCGGCACCTTCTATCAACACGAAATCAGCAGGGTAATTTTCGATTGCTTTTCGACAATGTGCCGCAAGCTCTGAAACATTGGTCTGTCTTTTCGCTTTTTCTAGAGCGATATGAGGTGCAATGGCTGGTTCTAGTACGATTGGATTAACCTGGTCGTAAGGCAATGACTCGGAGGAGGCTTTCATAAGCTCAAGGGCATCGTTGTTTTTTAGCGATCCATGCTGGTCGCTAACTGCTCCAGCGGCGATAGGCTTTAACCCGTAGGATGTCATTCTGCGTTCTTTTGCCGCGTGCAAGAGCGCGCTTGCGGCGAATGTCTTACCGGCGTCGGTATCGGTACCGGCTATAAATATTGGATTGCCTATCATTTTTGTCCCACTATTCTTTGATTCTAATGATCAGTGCCATCTATTGACAAAAGCATTTTGTCAGATTGCGCTAGTTCTAAAGCGTCAAGTAGTCGAGCTACGTCGGACTCTGTGTGTGTTGCCATCAATGTAATTCTGAGTCGTGACGTGCCTTCAGGAACCGTCGGAGGTCGGATGGCGGTGCATAAACAACCTGAAGATTCTAGTGATGCGCTCATGGCTAGTGCTACTTCGGGAGATCCAACAACTATTGGTTGAATGGGTGATGACGACGGGAGGAGTTGTAAGCCGAGTTCGGTAGCTCCTTGTCTAAATGTTTTGATTAAGGTTTCCAGTTTCATTCGACGCCAGTTTTCTTTCTGGGCAATCTGTAAGCTAGTTAATGTTGCCTCTGCTAGTGCCGATGGCATGGCTGTCGTGAATATATAATTACGTGATTTTTGAATGAGGGTTTCGATTAAAGGTTCGGCTCCCGCTACAAAAGCTCCTGATGTACCTAAAGCTTTTCCGAGAGTCCCCACAAGGATTTGTACTTCATCCGTGGTGTAGATTGACGGATCTACCAGTCCGCATCCGTTTGAACCATGTACACCGATGCCATGCGCGTCATCGACCATTAGCCAGGCGCCAGTTGTTTTGGCGGTGTTGATTAGGTCTTCGATCGGTGCTAGATCTCCATCCATACTAAATGTGCCATCGGTGACGATTAATTTTCGGCTAGTGTTATGTTGGATTGTGCTCAGTGCTTGTTTGAGTTGGTTGACGTCACCGTGTGGATACCATTCAAATTGTGAACGACTTATCCAGCCTCCATCTAACAAAGAAGCATGATTTAGGCGGTCTTCATAAACGTAATCACCTTTTGTTAGTAATGCATTTATGACACCAACATTTGCAGCATATCCACTCGAGTAGAGTAGTGCTCTTGGTCGTCCGGTATGGTCGGCTAGAGCCTCTTCCAATTCTTCATGAGCGGATGTGTGTCCGCAGACGAGATGTGAGGCTCCAGCCCCGGATCCCCAGCGATGCACGCCTTTTACGAACGCTTCTGATATTCGTTTGTCCGAGGCCAATCCAAGATAGTCATTACTACAAAAATTAAGTAGTTCACGATTATTTAACGTAATCCGAGGACCCTGAGATGATTCGACGACGCGCCTACTTCGATACATGTCTCCAAGTTGGAGGTTCTTGAGTTCGCTTTCTAAATCTTCGAATCCGTTCTCATGCATCGATCATTCTCGAAATTTCTGCTTAACAGCATACAGAATTTTATAGGTCGTCGAGGCGTGAGATGCGATATCCCTGTCGTGGTATCGCGATATTGGAATGCTTCTATTCGCCATCCAAATAGGTGGACTGGTTGGCTGTCACTACTTGTGAAGTAGGCCACGTCTGAGACGTAGCCTACTTTGCATGGTCAACAGTCCAAAGCACTATCCGCGTTGGAAGTCTCTGATAACTTCACCAGGTCGATTACCTGTGTATTCACCCTTCTGAATGATTACTTTACCGGCGACGAGAGTCGCATCGTAACCTTCCGCCTTCACGACGAGCCGTCCACCATTGTGTGGGAAGTCGTTCACGTATTCAGGATGACAAGAAGTTAGATTTTCATAGTCGATCACATTGATATCTGCAAACCAGCCCTCTCGAATATGACCCCGTTCTTTTAATCCGATAACTTCAGCGGATTTGCCCGTAATCCGATGCACTGCTTCCTCAAGTGAGTACACGTGGTGTTTTCTCGTGAGCTCGCTGAGAAGGAAGGTTGGTGAATCCGCATCTGTGAATTGACCGACGTGTGCCCCAGCATCACCGAGCATTGGTACGACATAAGGGAGCCGCATGTAGTTCCATTGATTCTGCAGATTCCCACCAAAAGCCCAAAGGTTCCATAGTTCTTTACCTTCAGATTCGAGTAGCCGCTCAACGTATACTTCCACCGGATCCTTACCAGCAGCATCCGCTATCTGAGCAAGACTCCGCTTTTTAGCGAGGTCAAAATCAGGATATTGTTCTGTGCCGAGCGGGTGTAGGATTTTTTCCACTCCCCCAAATCCACCGTTTTCTTTAGCTTCGCTAATGAGCTTTTCTCGTATGGCAGGATTTCTCATCGATTCAACGCGATCGGCGATTTTTGGCAGCTTCATGAGTTCCATCCAGGCGGGAGTTTTCAAGAAAGCTTGTTGTGCCAACCCAAAGAACGAACCACTCGGCCGGGTATGACATATCCCCGTGATGCGATTACCAGCTTCGTTATTGCGTTGCAAAAATTCGGACCAACTTGCTACGCCGCCATCTCCATCAGGTCCTGTTCCACCAGAGAATAATACTTGGCAACCTAGTTCCGCGCCTTTTTCAAACATCGCTCGTTCGACCTTAAAACGCTCAGCCATGTCTGGTGCGACTTGAAACAATCCACCACGCCCACCTGCATCCACGACGGCTTGTTGAATGGCTGTAGTTTCCCTTTCATCGGCCCAGGTACCGGATGTCAGACGACCATCAGGTACTCTGTGACCTAAAAATCGTGACGTAGAGAACCCAACCGCGCCTTCTGAAACTGATTCTCGAACAAGATCAACGATACGTTGTAATTCTTTGTCGTCTGCCTGCACGCCTTTGTCGCAGCTTTTATCACCCATTGCTTCGAAGCGAATTGCTGAATGTCCGGCGAGACCAACTACGTTGAGAGTCGGTTTTAGTGACTGAATCGTATCAAGGTACTCACCATAGCTATTCCAATTCCAGGGGAGTCCGTCCATGATCGCGTCGGCAGCTATATCCTCGACCGCTTCCATCAATTCCGCAAGATATCGTGCTTTAGGCCCGTCGCCGACAGGAGCAAAAGTTACACCACAATTTCCGATAAGGGCTGTAGTCACTCCATGATAAGAACTAGGACGCATTTCAGGTTCCCAACCGATTTGTGCGTCAAGGTGAGTGTGGAGATCGACGAATCCTGGTGTGACTATCTTGTTGGTAGCGTCAATCGTTTGCCCAGCATTTACCCCTGTAAGGTCGCCGATTCGACTAATACGTCCATTATCTATCGCTATATCTGCTTTCTTCGACTCCGCTCCCGTTCCATCAATGACGGTTCCTCCGGAAATTATTGTCTCATGTGACATGTGTGATCCCCCCCCCAAATGGTTGATTTACAGCTTATGGCTGCATGTAAATCGAAAATAATTCATGAACAAGTTTTGATTATACGGTTTTATAGGGCTTTAGTGCCAATACTCTAGCTTTTGCAAAATNCGTATTTGTCTCAGCCACTTNTCCGTGTGNTGCAATTNNANAAAAGTATTGGATAAATTTAGAANTTTTGGNTCANGCACATTAAGCTTATAGGGAATTAATTCTTTACTAATCATGAGTAACTACAAACTTCTAGTAGCCCCGGATGGCAATTTACTTCGAAGCGATTTGGATGGTTTACGTCTGTGTTCGTTGGCTGATGACGCCTGTATGTGGCGGGGTGACGATCAGTCCCTATCATCTGTAAGCGACTCGGAATTGACTGTGACCGTTGCTGAATCGGCGGTNAACTTTTCGAATCCTGAACTTGGAGATNGTCGCTTTACCGTAGTTCAAGGGCCTACAAAATTACCTTCGGAACACCTAGAAGAATTGCGTACACAAGGTTATACGATACTAGAAAATGTGCTGGATGAAGTGGCGATCGGTAGGATCAAAAAACAGATGTCCGGGAACCGAGCGCATTTTCACCAGGAAGAGCTGCCCCACGATGGNCACTTTTGGATGATTTCGGGTCTATGTTGGTGTCCCGATTTGGCACGTTCCGCATCGCATCCGGTAGCTCTCTGGCTATTTCAGGAATATTTGAAAACAACANATATTCATTTTTGTCATCAACCCGTTATTACTACNCTGAAGCCTGCAAAAAATCTNNTAGGAACNCATCCTGTGGGAGGCTGGCATAGCGACTACCCGTATCACAATGGGGTATTCCCTAACGATGAATGGCCGGAAAACCCAGTTTATGGCATTCAATACAACGTCTGCGTCGATGACTTTCGAGACGAGACTGGCGCTACGCAATTTGTCCCAGGATCTCATAGTTGGTGTCGCCCACCCTCCGAGGAATTTAACGACACCGGAAATCTTATGGGGCAGGGTGTTCACAAAGATGTCAAACAAATGACAGCGTCGGCTGGCGCCGCTCTTATATACGATGCGCGCACATGGCACCGAGCCTGTCATGAGTTAAACGTAAGTGGCAAAGATCGAGTGGCGTTTCTAAATGCNGTTGCGCCGGCTTGGGNACGCCCAATGACCGATAAAACTTTCCTAGTGGAGGACTACAAACAGTCGGAAGTTCCGTCTCTATTGACCGAAAGAGAGAAGGGCGAGATTGATAGGCTCTGCGTCAAGCCCACTTTACCAACTCCTGAAGACAGGCCCACTTTGTCGGAACGTATTCCCCAAAACCGCCTGAGATGAAAACGGGTTCAATCCAAGCCTGTTGAAAATGAATATTCGATATGTCCCAGGCATCGCTTTAGCGAATAAATAGCGTAGTATTGCAAGGAGACACGCTTCTATAGGTGATATAGAAGTGGTCAAGGGGAGAGATTACCTCTGATTTATGGGGTGATCCTAGGATAAGAACAATACCGGGAGTGTTTCATGGCTCAATATTGTAAAAGGGCTCTGTTCGTTTTGGGGCTGCTAACTGTTCCTGCAAGTGTTCAGGCACATCACGCTTTTTCTTCTGAGTTCGATGCAGATAGGCCTTTTAAAGTTCAAGGGATAGTGGAACGTGTTGAATGGGTGAATCCGCATAGTTGGATTCATGTGGACGTTCCACAGGAAGATGGCACGGTTGTACCGTGGATGATGGAAGGAGGCACGCCTAATGCGTTGTTGCGTGCAGGCCTAACGAGAAAATTTCTGCTCCCAGGGACAGAAGTAATCGTACGGGGATATCAGAGTAAGGATCCAGATTGTGACCCGAAGTGTCGTGGAAGTGGACGAGATATTACCTTCCCGGATGGTAGGCAACTTTTCATGGGATCGTCGGGTGCTGGAGCAGCACCGGCAGATGCAAAAGAATTAGATGAATAGGTTGGTAAAAGCTAGGTGCAACATTGCCGTTGGCGCCTGGACGCAAAAAGGTAAAGCGGAATGAAAAAATTAACATCGATTACCGCAGCGATTGGTTTCGTAATTCTCATGGGGTGTTCGCCGGATGGGGCCGGTGGCGGACCCTCGGCAGGGGATGAGCCGGCGGCTGTGGGACCTCCAAACTTAAATGGTGTTTGGCAGGCAATGAATACGGCGCACTGGGATTTGGAAGGCCATGCNGCTCGTAAAACTCCTGTTACGGACGTNATTGGNGCGCTAGGAGCTATTCCCGCNGGAGATAGTGTTNTACAAGGTGGCGGNANCATACCGTATCAAGCGTGGGCTCTAGAGCAACGTGATGAGAATCGTAAAAACTGGAATAGACGCGACCGAGCAGTCAGTTGTTTTATTCCAGGCGTTCCNCGGATGACTTATATGCCTTTGCCNTTTCATATTGTCCAGTCGGAGAACAAAATTTTCATGGCATATGAATGGGGTAGTAATAGTCGTCTGATACACCTCGATAAACCAGGGACAGAAGCAGACCTTCCTTCCTGGGTAGGGTACTCGCTGGGCCGGTATGAAGGCGATACGCTAGTGGTAGAAGTGACTGACCAAATGGCGGAAACTTGGTTTGATGCAACGGGTAATTTTCATAGTGAAAACCTAAAAGTCACCGAATATTACACCCNAATGGGTCCAAACCATTTAATGTACAAAGCGACTATCGAGGACCCTGAGGTATTTACGGAGCCATGGACGATAGAAATGCCGCTGTATAGACGTATGGAAGAGAATGCTCGTATTCTTGAATATAAATGTGTGGAGTTCGGTGAAGACGCGATGTACGGACACCTTAGAAGGGGGGTTCAAAAAGACCCTGCTGTTGACTATTAGGAGGTCACAATGATGGATTTGCGAAATAGACTCACAGTTGTTACAGGAATCCTGATCGCTTCGGCGACATGCATTTCTGCAGAGATTCCGACAACGGCCTATGGTAAGCCGAGTCTCGAAGGTCAGTGGGACTTTAAAACGGCCACGCCACTAAATCGAAGAGACGAACATAAAGACAAAGAGTTTTTTACTCCTGAAGAAATTTCCCAGATGGAAAACGGGATTCTTGAGAGTCGAGCCAGTAGNGCAGCNNNTGAAGGTGAAGTGAGAGAAGGACTAGATGGTCAGCGAGACGTTGATGTTGGCTATAACTCCGGATTTCTCGAGCTCGGATCGACCTTTGATAGATCAATGCGGACGTCGCTCATTGTCGATCCTCCGAGTGGAAGAATGCCTGCTATGTTGGATGCTGCTAGGGAAAGGAACCGACCGTATGTAGAGATGCAAGGTTTGTCTCCATCGGGACCAGAACAGCGTAGTTTGACGGACCGATGCATCATCGGGTTNAACAACAATCCTATGCGGTCTGGTGCCTATAACAACATCATGCAAATAGTGCAGTCTGAAAGCCACGTGGCTATTCATGTAGAGATGGTAAATGACCATCGAATTGTTCCCACTGATGGTGGGGCAGCAGTAGCAGAAGACATGCGCTTTTGGAAAGGCCATTCTGTAGGGGAGTGGGACGGTGATACCTTCGTCGTAACAAGTACCAATTATAAACAATACGCTACACCCTATAGCACTGGACCGAACGTGGTCATGACGGAAAGGTTTACTCGTTTGGATGAAGATACGCTGCAGTACGAGTATACAATTGATGATCCGGAGACTTATGAANCACCGTTCACCGCGCGACAGCAGATGGTACGTACGGAGGATCAAGTTTATGAATACGCTTGCCATGAGGGAAATTATTCGATGCCGTTGACTCTGAGAGCNGCACGAAAAATGGAACTGGATGGCCGGGCCGATAAAAACTGGATGCCAAGCTGGCACAAACGCTAATCGGATTGCAGGCTAGTAGCCTTCACCTTGTAAGAACCGGGGAAGCGTGTTCCCGGTTCTTACTCTAGGGTTTTTATCCTCTATCGCGCGAATTACTTTCTCTTGCCTGTTCCAACGCTTTACGAGCTTCTTGCCAGTCTCGTATTTTGTTGGCTTCAACNACCAANAAAGCTCTCACAGCTTCAGATTGTTCGGGTTCCAANGTGTCAGAGAAGCCAAGCATGCCTTTGTCTATCCTGGAACCGTTTAAGACAATATCGTTCCAGTTTGCATGGGTNTCNCTAGACATTTGNCGNAGGTCCGGTGCGACCGNAGAGACAAGCGAAGTCTGCCCGATTCCTTGATGACAATTTGCGCAATAAGCATGATAAAGAGAGTTTCCTTCATTGATGGTCTTTTCCGTAGCGTCAATTTTCGGTTGTTCTGGAATCGAGAGGAGAGCTTGTTCTTTTGCGGGTAATTGCTGATTCCCGCCCAATGAAAACACAAGTAATGTCCCTCCCAAACCTATATTTCGATTACCGCTGACCATCGTTGCAACATACTGTTTGTTATCTATCTCATAACTAATAATGGAGGAAGAAAAGTAACCTAACCCGTCGAAGCTCCAAATGGGCTCTCCATTACTGGTATGCCTTGCCACAAACTGACCCGTGCCTTCACCTTGAAATAGAAGGCCACTCTTAGTGGCAAGCACGCCTCCATTGAATGAGGACTCGAGTTGATGACGCCACTTGTACTCACCTGTGAGAGGGTCGAAAGCACCGAGAAAACCTTTTGATTCGGGTTTGGGATCAGCTTGAGCTTCCAGTTTGCGTCGGTACTCCCCTTCACCCCAACCGAGACTGAGTCCACGCTCCCTAATCTTATATTGACCTGTTTTTACAAACTCTTCGGCCAGAGAGTAAAAATTTGGGTAGTCATGATAATAGAAGTACATCAGTCCCTTCTCTGCATCCCAAGACTGAGGTTCCCAATTGTGAGCTCCTGCATTCGCTGGCATTATCCACTGAGGCTTAGTTTCATACACCACCTCAGGATTTTCTACGGGTCTCTGTTGGGGAGAAGAAAGATCTATATGTGTGGCCCAATCAATTGCTTCGGTATAGGGATGGGCTCTAAGCACACGACCAGTTTCACGGTTGATGACATAGAAGAAACCATTTTTGGGCGCCTGTAGTAATACTTTTGTTAGCTCTCCATCTACGACCATCTCTCCGAGTGTGATGTCCATGGCTGAACTATAATCCCAATTGTCGCCAGGTACCGTTTGGTAATACCAATTCATGCGTCCGGTTTCTACGTCTACGGATATGATCGCTGTGAGAAATAGATCGTCGCCTGCAAGCGGATTCTCAGGTGATTTTTTTGTCCAGGCATCCCCGGAACGAATTTGCCTTGGCCAAGGAGCTCCGTTACCGACTCCGATATATAGTGAATTCAATTCCTCGTCATAGACAAGGGAATTCCATGCTGTACCTCCACCGCCGTACTCCCACCATTTTCCACCCCAGGTTTTCGCTGCAAATTCCATCTCCGGGTGTTCAAAAGGCTCGTTCGGGTTTCCTGGAACGAGATAGAAACGCCACGCGATATCGCCAGTATTAGCATCGTAGGCTGTTACGTATCCCCGGCGATGTCCGGATTCCGAGCTCCCTTGGCCGATGTATACCTTTCCTGCGGCAGCTCTCGGTGCCCCTGATATGTTAAATCGACCGAGCGCTGAAGGATGATAGGTGTCTACGTCCCATGCCAAAGATCCATCGACGGCGTTAATCGCAAGCAAGCGCCCATCAAAAGTGGCGACGTAAACTCGTCCTTTGTAGACGGCTACTCCACGATTGTGTGCTGGTCCGCAGCAGGCGAACCGCATGTAGGTTCTATCGACTTTGGGATCATAAGACCATATTTCCTGTCCGGTAGAAGCGTCGAGGGCCCATACCACACTCCAACCATTGGTTACATACATCACTCCATCTACAACAAGTGGTGTTCCTTGCATTCGTTGCGATTCATCGCCGATGGTTTTGAACCACGTTAGGCCTAGATCTTGAATGTTGCTTGGGTTGACTTCAGTAAGATGAGAGAAACGTTGTTCTTTGTAATCCTGTCCGTAGGATAACCAGCTGCCAGGTTCGCGTTCGTGGGCTTGGATGATCCGATCTTCATCTACATCTCCAGGAAATTCGCCCACTGTCGATACATCGATTACGTCATTCTGTTTGGATGTATCGCCACATCCCATAACTATTGTGAGTAAAGAAATAATAAATATTGGAAGGTACATCGGCATTTTTGTTAATTTCCTTTCGTTTGTTAGCAGCGCTATCCGTACATCACGATATCGCTGTACAAATGTTAGTTTGTCGAATGATTTATTCGACTAGTTAAATTGATAGGGTTCTAGGGTCGTCTGGGCATCGGTTCTAAACTTGTGCCAACGTGTGCCTCCGTAGTAGGCGAGACTCCCGGGTTCCGCATCTCCATGGCCGTTGTAGTAAGAAATACAGTCACGTAGTGGTTGGCTCGTTATGTCAGCTATACGACAGTGTTCTGCGTACTCTTGCTCAGGCTCTTTTTTAACATCGACTACAGTGTGCATGTTGTTACGAAGTGTTTCGAGCATCCAGACGACGTAATCCGCATGCTGATCAATTGCATCTGTGAAGTTAAAACTGCCTCCACCACCCTGCGGTCCAGAGATAATGAAAAGATTGGGAAAACCATGGCTGTGTAGTCCCAAGAACGTTTTTGTGCCTTCGGCTTTCCATTTTGAACTTAGCGTTTGTCCATTTCGTCCAGTGATCATATTGAAGGTAGAAGTGGCCATCCACTGGAAACCGGTCGCATAGATGAGTACATCGAGTGCGTACTCGATACCGTCGTGAATAACGCCTTTAGGGCTAATTTCAGTTACACCTCGTGGTGCAGTATCTACTAAGGTGACATTGGCTTTGTTAAAAGTTGGTAGGTATTCATCATGGAAAGTGGGGCGCTTGCAGCCGTATGGGTAATAAGGCTTTAAGGAGGCCGCGGTCTTCGGATCGTCCACGATCGCATCAACCCGTGCGCGAATTTGTTCCATGATCCTGAAATTGGTATTCAGTTGCTTCTCGATGAGTTCTTCCGGAGATAAGACCCGGTCATACGCTTTGCGTTCTTTGAAATCGGCAACCTTTCCCGCAAGATAATCATCGTTCGCCTTCATCGCGGTTCGTCCTGCGGAAATCCTTGCAAAGCGCGCACGCCTTGCTCTGGCCCAACCCGGTTCAGTCTGCCAAGTGCTCATCTCTTCTGAGGTAGTTTCTCGTTGGTCGCGTACGTCGATCGAAGATGGCGTCCGTTGAAATACGAAAAGCTCTTTAACAGCCTTCGCTATTTCCGGAATGACCTGTACGGCTGTTGCGCCCGTTCCAATGATACCAACTCGCTTGTTAGTAAGGTCTGTATCATAGTTCCAGCGCGAAGTATGAAAGGATTCTCCGGCAAAAGAGCCCATACCTTGGATTTTTGCCAATTTGGGAGTGGTGAGTATCCCATTGGCTAAAATGACATATCTCGCACGCATCGCATCGCCACGATTTGTGTGCACGGTCCAACGCCTGTCGTCTTCATCCCATTTCGTTTCTTCGACGGTTGTATGAAATAAGCAGCGTTCGTAAAAATTGAACTTCTTCGCAAACTTCTGACAGTACTCCATAATTTCGAAGCCTGAAGCAAACTTCATCGTTGGTATGTAATCCATTTCCTCGAGCAACGGAAGGTAACTGTAGGATTCAACGTCGCAGGCTATCCCTGGATACCGATTCCAGTACCATGTGCCACCGACATCACCTCCTTTTTCGCAAAACCGAACATCAGTGAAGCCCGCTTTCTGTAGCTTGTACCACAGCAACATGCCGGCAAATCCTGCACCAACAACTACGATCTCCACATCGTCGGTTAAAGACTCCCTTGGTACTGGCGCGGCGGAATACACATCTTCGAGATATTTACTGAATTCGCCGTCCATGGCCATGTAATCGGCAGCACCACGTCTTGCTTCTTTGAAATCGCGATATTTCGCTTGTTCGGCTGCGTTGAAGACCGCTCCAGGTGGCGGCTCGGGAAGTGTAGTAAGCCTCTTGTCTTTGACCGGTGAATAACCCTTACCCACGATTTTGCTACTTGCCTTAGTAGCTCGAGTATCAAAGACTTTTTTGCCCGTCGTTTTGTCAATAGTGATGCTCATATTGGCTCCCCCCTCCGACGCGATTTGTTTAACGGATGACTACAAATTACGGAAATTAGCTCAATGATTCCACCATGGAAGATCAGAGAATGAGCGCATATCCACTTCATGTGTCCAGACCGAACGATGCTGTTGAGCTAGATGAAAGTAAGTGTCGGCAATTCGTGTAGGAAGCATCAGTCCGTCGTGTTCGTTGCCACGGGTTTCACGCATTTCTTGAAATTTTTCCGGTCCGAGCATTTTCCCTAACGTATCTGGAGCGTCGACCGCACCATCAACAACGATGTGAGCAACGTGTATTCCTTTCGGCGAGAGTTCAGCGTTTAGTGTCTGGCACAACATACGACGTCCTCCCATTGCTGCTGCGTGTGAGTGTTGTCCAGCATTTCCACGCACAGCGGNGGTAGCGGANGTTACAAGAANNGTTCCCTTNCCTCTTTCCNCCATTAATGGACAGACCGAGGAGGCCAGTCGAAACAACCCGAGCGTTCCAAGCCTCCAGCCCATTTCGAAAGCTTTGTAACTGGTCTCTTCCAGAGACCGATTGCCGATTTGGGCGCCTAGATTGTAGACGGCGACCTCAATGGGACCTATGTTTTTTTCGATATGACCGATGTGCTCCTCGATAGTATCCGGATCGACAGCGTTGACGATATAACCCGTGGCCGACCCGCCTTCGCTTTCTATCGCAGCGACGCTCTTATTGAGCCCGTCGACATCGCTTCGACGGCAAAGCACTGAATGGTAGCCCTCCTTGGCAAATCGTTTGCCGACGGTAGCTCCTATGCCAGCGCCGGCACCAATAACTAAACAAACTGGTTTCAATTTTCTCTCCTTGTGCTGCGAAATAGTTACAAACGGTCTCGTTTGCCAGGATCATACTGTTTTTCGTTTTGCTTATGGGTTTATTGCTCGGTTTCTAATGGAAATACTGAATTGGAATAATGAAATGAAAAACAATGAATTTCCCGCCAGTATCCAGGTTGCTTATACTTCGACTTGATGGATCGTTTGTAACCGTTAAAAAAACGATGCGGCGATTCCGATTTACGTAAGGAGATATTGATGAAAGTTGCGATTCAAGGACGTTTGCAGGGTGCGCAAGCGGATCTATACAAGGCNGCTGGTTTTGAAGTGGTTGAAGGAAGCTGCCGAAACGAAGACGAGATGATTGAGCTTATTTCTGATGCNGATGGAGCTCAGGTTGGATTGCTGCCGCTAACTTCTCATCGCGTCATGGAGCAATGTGCAAGTCTGAAAGTAGTAAGTCGGTTTGGTGTAGGGGTAGATTCCATAGACTTGGATGCGGCAACGGATTTGGGGGTGTGTGTTTGCAATGTTCCTGGATCAAACACGACAGAAGTCGCTGATCACGCCATGTCCCTTTTACTTTCTCTAACTCGTCGAATCGTTGACGCGGTTAATACTACGCGAGCGGGTGTTTGGGCTGATGATCCCAGGAAAATGAGTGAATACACTCCATCTATACGGCGATTATCTGGACATACGGTTGGGATCATCGGTTTTGGTAATATTGGNCGTGCTTTTGCCAGTCGAATTAGGGGTTTTGGGGTGAGTCGAATCTTGGCGTATGACCCTTACGTAGGACAGCTTNCCGGAGATTTGTTTGGGGTTCAGTTGGTGGATCTCGAGACGCTGCTCAGTGAAGCCGATTTTGTTAGTATTCATTGTTCGGCGACTTCTGAATCGAGACATTTGATCAACGCTGANACACTCAAGNTAATGAAGCCCACTGCTCTTTTAGTTAATACTGCGCGTGGGCCGATTGTCGATGGTGATGCGCTTGCAAATGCGCTGGAATCGGGAACGATCGAAGCTGCAGCGATTGATGTAACNGAAGTGGAGCCAATTCCGTCCGACAATCGNCTGTTGAAAATCCCTAACTGTTATGTCACTCCGCATATAGCGGCTATGTCTCAGGTATTTTTACGGGAAACTGCTGTGATGCAAGCGGAGAATATTATTCGCGTGTTGACGGGAGAAAAACCACATGGTTTAGCCAATCCTGAAGTCATCAAAACTATAGCGATTATGCGTAATAGTAATCCTGGGCGTTGGAAGGGGGTCTCTGATTTCTCGACGGCACTACAGGTATAGAAGTAGAGAGATACTTGTTAGGTCAATTGACTTCTGAAGAATTAGGGGCCTTTGCCAGAAATGGATTTTTGGTTTGTCGAGGGGCAATACCTGAAAATGAATTGGCTCAGGTCGACAGCGACTCGATGGATCTCATCGAAAGAGGTCAAAAAGGCCCTTTCGGTGATCAGAGGTGGTGCTACGGAGTCGATAAACTTCACGATAAAGATAGTTGCCTATATCGGGTGAATAGACTTGATGATGACGACATGCCTAGTAGTTTTTCAGTACTACTCGCGTACCCGCCTTTATTGCGTGCGGTCCATGCGTTGGTGAATGGAGATGCTTTTGCTGCTTCAGTACATGCCTTAGTGTTTAAACTTCCGAAGCATGGCTATCCTGCATTGTGGCATCAGGATCCAGTAAAGGTGTTTCATTTCCCTGTTTTCAATATGGATATATATCTCGANGACTCGACCACTCAGAANGGNTGTTTATGGGTGATACCTGGTAGNCATCTTGCTGGTTACCACGATCCNAAAANNACAGAGCAATTCATCCCGAGCTGGACTCAGGGGTTCGATGAAACAGCGCCAGGGGCGGTTCCAGTCGAGGTATCTCGAGGCGACGTGATCTTTCATGCAACGACGTTAATTCATGGGAGCTTTTGGAACCGAAGTACGGACCTTCGGCGTACAGTATACTTTCATTTCGATCACGCTCGTGATGTCGA
This sequence comes from Gammaproteobacteria bacterium, assembly GCA_002708205.1. Classification (GTDB taxonomy): domain Bacteria; phylum Pseudomonadota; class Gammaproteobacteria; order Pseudomonadales; family Azotimanducaceae; genus UBA11889. Next base: position 22,127 of record PAMR01000038.1, on the reverse strand, counting down.
GTTGGCCGGTGATAGGTGGCCGCAAAATCGGTTTGACAGAGCAAAGTTTTCAACAGAAGCGGCGATTAAAAAGCGAGCTGTCCTCTATCCAGACGAGACACCTTTCGCCTATGTCGATTTATTTGAATAGCCCATGCTACTCGAATGGTTTTTCACCTTGGCACATTACTCGATGTAGAATCCGAGGTTGATCGCCATGATCGTAAACGGCGGCGTGGAGCGAACATCGGTTATCCCACATTACAAAATCTCCGGGATTCCATCGGTGTCGGTACATGGCGTGATCGCGTAACGAATGTTTATATAGAAAATCAATGAGGTTTTTACCCTCTTCAGGATTGAGTCCTTCCGCTTCGATGCACCGGTCTGCATAAGTAACATACAGAGCCTTCCTTAGTGTGACAGGATGCGTTCGTACGGCCGGATGCCAGACAGGATCTGGAACTTCTTCCGGCCGGTCTGTACCACTCACCACATGTTTAAATCGCATGCCTTCAAGCCAAGATTTCATGACGTCTGAGAGGCTGTCGTAGGCCATATATTGGTTGCAAAATATAGTGTCTCCGCCATGGCTGGGCACTTCAATCGCATGGAGCGTTGAAAAAGAAGGAGGGGTTTCTACGAAGCAGGTATCCGTGTGGAATCCACCGGAAACTGGATGGTCAGGATCGCCACGATCTGCAACCACATGGACAAAATCAACACCAGAACGCATATCAACTCCCGGCGTTTTAGTAATCTTTCCAAATCGACTTACGAACTCGAGCTGATCCTCAGGAGATAAGTTTTGATTAGGAAAAACACCAACGCAATACTCTCCCACAAGACGACGTGTGGCTTCGACGTTCTCGTCGGACATATCTTGGAGCCTTATGTCTTTGATTTCTACGCCAGTTTGCCCGGTTAAAAGGCGAGTTTGGAAGGGGCTTTGTTCCAGAGTTTCCAATACCGCGGCCATCAGCATCTCCGTTTTTTTGCCTGTCAGTGCAGTCTACGCTTTTTTTTAAGCTCCCATTACAAAATTGCTAACCTCGGGTAGTATCTTGGGACAAATCAAATAGTAGGTAGCGGTGATGAGCGAAGCGAAAGAGACCAGTTTTGATCCAGAAGCCATGCGGGCGCGTTATGCAGCTGAACGTGACAAACGATTGCGACCCGACGGGAACGAGCAGTATATGGAAATGACGGGTCAGTATGCCCACTATTTGGACGATCCCTATGTCGAGGAACCTACGAAGCGAAAACCTCTAGACGATGAGGTTGACGTTGCAATTATCGGAGGCGGTTTTGGTGGTTTGCAAGCAGCGGCTCGACTCACGCAAGCGGGGGTCACTGATTTCAGGATTATAGAAAAAGGTGGAGATTTTGGAGGCACTTGGTATTGGAATAGGTACCCTGGTGCGCAATGCGATATTGAATCCTATTGTTACCTTCCCCTCTTAGAAGAATTGGATTATGTGCCTAAAGAAAAATATAGCTATGCTCGCGAGATCTTGGAGCATAGTGAGCGTATAGGTAAGCACTTCAGCCTTTACGAAAAGACTCTATTTCAGACCGAAGTACGTGGCTTAGAGTGGGATTCCGAAATCAAGCGCTGGATTGTTCGAACCAATCGAGAAGATGCGATTAAGGCACGATTTGTGTCGATGGCTAATGGACCGCTTCATCGACCGAAATTACCCGGCATTCCCGGCATTGAGAATTACCAAGGGCATACCTTCCACACGAGTAGATGGGACTATGAATATACCGGCGGAGGACCTGACGGTGGGCTAGACAAACTTGAGAATAAGCGGGTTGCTATTATCGGTACAGGTGCGACTGCTATTCAGTGCGTGCCGTTCTTGGGCGAGGCTGCAGAACATCTCTTTGTTTTTCAGCGAACCCCTTCAACGGTTGACGTGCGAGGTAATACTCCCACCGATACTGAGTGGGCATCGGGCCTGGAAACCGGTTGGCAAAAGCACAGAATGGAAAATTTTAATGGCTTGCTGTCGGGAGTGCCCCAGGACAAAGATTTGGTCGATGACGGATGGACTGATCTTATCGAGAAGATGATGCATCAGTTTCGAAATGCGAAGCCCGGTGACAATATGGATATTCCGCAAATGATGGAGATGGCTAATTTCGAAAAAATGGAAGAAATTCGCGCCCGCGTTGACGATTATGTTGATGATCCCGATGTCGCTGAAAAGCTTAAGCCGTATTACAAAATGTTTTGTAAGCGACCGACTTTTAATGATGAGTATCTTCCCACCTTTAATCGATCGAACGTAACTTTGGTGGATACGGACGGGAAAGGGGTCGAGCAGATCACTGAAACCGGGCTGGTGGTTTCTGGTCAACATTATGAAGTCGATTGCATCATTTTTAGTACTGGATTTGAAGTGGGGACTAGTTATACCCGGAGATCGGGATATGACGTTATAGGTCACGATGACCAAAAATTAAGCGATTATTGGCGCGAGGGAACAAGGACTCTGCATGGGATGGGAAGCCATGGTTTTCCTAATTTATTTATTATGAATACATCTCAAGGTGGTTTTACTGCAAACTTTCCTCACTTGCTGGACGAATCGGCGGTTCATCAGGCGTTTATTATGTCCCATGCCTTAGCATCGGGAATCGAGAGTGTTGAGGTGACGAAGAAGGCTGAGGACGAGTGGATTGATACTATTATGGGCTTTTCGGGTGGGCCGCTTGGAGCGATTGGCGGTCCGGATTGCACACCCGGGTATTACAATAATGAAGGCCAACCCAACCCAAATGCGTTGCAGTCCGCACCTTATGGTGGAGGATCCATTAAATTTTTTAAACTTCTCGAAGAGTGGCGAGAAACTGGAAGCTTTGAGGGTCTTGAATTTAGTTGATAGGTTTATAGATCGGGCCTTTCGTGTTTGTTGAATTGACCGATTGGATAGCGGCCAGTGAACTTCGTTCGTGGGTTATACATATGCTCTCGAATTTTTCGTTTCTACCACCTGTTATTCAATCAATTCATATTGTCTCTATGTGCGTAATAGTTGGATCAGTAGGCTTTCTAAGTCTGCGGCTGGTGGGTATTGCTGTCCCGACTCAATCGGTTAGTGAAATGCTACAGCGACTATCCCCTTGGTTTCTCTGCGCGCTGCCTGTATCTGGGCTTTCTGGGATGGTTTTTGTGGTAGCGCGACCGGCCCGCTATTTTTTCAATCCGGTCGTAGGTGTAAAAACCGTACTTTTCGTGATCGGTGTTGTCCTGGCAGTTTTTATTTACTTGTGGGATCGGTCAAGAAATGGTTTCTGGGATCAGAAAGGAACGAATGTGGTTGTTATAAGGTTGATTGGGTATTTTTCGATTGTTGTTTGGCTAGGTGTTATTTTGTCGGGTCGATGGATTGCCTATGTTGATTATTTGTTTTGGCCTGGTGCTGCTTGATTTCGCTTGATCATTTTTGGAATTGGCTGGCAAATACTGAACTTGCCTTTCAGATTGGGGCAACGTTTTGGTTTCCGTTGATCGAATCCATTCATGTGGTGGGTGTCGGTTTGGTTCTCGGATCAATACTGATGGTCGATCTGCGACTTCTGGGACTGGCTGCAAGGTCCTATACTGTAGCGATTATGCTACGAGAAACGGTCCTGTGGTCTTGGCTTGGATTTATTCTGGCACTGATTACCGGGTTGGGAATGTTTATCACTCGTCCAGACCACTATGCGGCCAATCCAGCGTTTCAGATCAAGCTGTTGTTGTTGCTGTTGATCGGAGCGAATGTATTTGCGGTACATCAAGGATTGCGCTCGGGGATTGGTGAGGAAACTCTTTCTTTTGGTGTGAGGCTCGGAGCCGTTTTATCACTAATTTTATGGGTTGGTGTGGTTCTAGCAGGACGATGGACCGGACACTTAAACTAGTACAGCGATAAAGTAGCCGCAGGATAAAAGTTCGATGAACGGCGATTTAGGTTCTACGGAAGTAAGTGTTTTAGAACCCCATCAGTGTCGCGTACCGGTCTCGGTGATAAGCTTGATTGCCAAAAAGGGCTTCCAGCACGCGAGCTCGCTTCAAATAAAAACCTGCATTGAACTCGTCGGTCATTCCTATACCGCCATGTATTTGGATCAGTTGATTGGACATTTCGTGCAGGAAATCCCCGACTTTGACCATAGACATCGAGCACAGCTGGGATGCATTTTCTTTCTCGTCATCTATTGCTTGTAGAGCCGCTTCTGCGCAAGAACGAGCGAGTTCCATATTGGAAAATAAAGAGGCAGCACGATGTCCCAATGCTTGGAAAGATCCGATCACTCGGCCAAATTGCTCGCGAGTTTTCAAATATTCGAGGGTCATGTCAAAGGATTGTGCGGCTGTTCCGAGCATGTCGGCTCCGAGGCCTGCCCGAGCTCTGTCTAGGGTATTTTCGAGTGTCTCGTTTCCCTCGTTGAGGGTGCCTAGAATTGACTCGCGACTAACAATAACATTTTCAAAATTGATGTTGGCGTAGCCGCGGCTATCGACTGTTTTGAGGTTGTGTCGAGATAGACCAGTTGCGTTGGCATCTACGAGAAATAGTGTAATTCCGTGAGTGTCTCCAGACGCTCCTTTCGTGCGAGCCACGACGATAAACGTGGTTGCACTGATTCCATCCAAGACAAATGTTTTCTTGCCATTGAGGGCAAACGTATTTCCTTTTTCCTCTGCCGTAAGCGAAATTTTTGAAGGTGCGTGATGAGGGGATTCGTCTACAGCCAACGTGAGCAACTCGGTTCCGTCGACTACTTTAGGAAGCAATTCTTGCTTTTGCTGATCTGTACCGCTTATAAGGATAGCGGATGTTCCTACTAGCGAAGACGCAAATAATGGCGATGCAGTGAGCTGGCGCCCTAGTTCTTCGAGTACGATTCCGAAGGTGAGGTAGCCCAAATCAGCCCCTCCATATTCAGTGGGTACAAGGATTCCCGTCCATCCCATATCGACAATCTCTTGCCATGTTTCTGTGGAATACCCAATGCCGCCATTCGCATCTCTCATTTCGCGAAATTTCTCGATCGGTGCTTGTTCTGTGGCCCACGCACTCGCTTGATCTTTCAAAATTGTCTGTTCGTCGGTCAGTGCTGCCATCTTTTATCCCTTCTGCGTAGTCTCTGGTAGACCTAGTATATTTTTCGAGATGATATTGTTTTGGACTTCGAAGGAGCCGCCGTAGATCGACATAGCCTTCCCCGATAGCCATTCTCGTACATGTCCAAGTTCTTGTTGGGTGAAGTCGTTTCCTTCCCAACCTAATCCTTGGGTGCCCATCAGTTCGACCGTTAGTTCTGCTTTTGTTTGAGCGACCTGAGTGGCAGAGTTTTTGAGAATAGAGGCTGCTGCGCTAACATTTACATTACCCTTAGCCTCTGCAGTAATACGAGCTATCGTTAGTGAATGAGCGCTTGCGTCCATTAAATAGTTAGCTATACGTCCGCGTAGGTCTGGATCGGCGAGGCGCCCTTTTTCATCAGCACCTGCATACCGCAGGGCCATGTCTTGAATCGGTTCAGGCTTGCTAGCGGTACCAGCACTGCGAGATCCAGTTTGGCTTTGCCTCTCATGTTGCAGTAATCGTTTAATAACAGACCATCCATCGTTCAAGTTGCCGAGTAAGTCTTTCTTGTCAGCGGCCGCGTCGTTGAAGTAGGTTTCGCAAAAAGGGGAAGCTCCCGCTATGAGCTTGATAGGGCGCGTTTCAACGCCGGCTTGGTCCATTGGTAATAACACGAAACTGATGCCGTCTCGTTTCCCGGCTTTACTATCGGTTCGAACTAATGCACCACACCACTGAGATATGTTAGCTCCGGAAGTCCATATTTTTTGACCGTTGATTAAGTAGCTATCACCATCGTCTTCAGCCTTGGTGCTTAAGCTGGCTAGATCTGATCCTGCATTTGGTTCCGAAAGCCCTAGGCACCAACGAATTTCTCCACTTGCGATGCCTGGTAGATGACGATTTTTTTGATCCTCAGTACCGTATTCAAGAATTGTTGGACCGACCATCGTAATGCCCATTCCCGATAGGCCGGAAATAGGATTAAAAGCACCTGCAGCGATCATCTCGTCGTCAATAATTCGAGCTTCTGTTTGGGTTAGTCCGCCTCCACCATATTCAGTTGGCCAGGTGGGCGCTCCCCAACCCTTATTGGCTAGTTTTAAACGCCACTCTTTAAAGTCTTTTTTGTCTCCCTCATCCCCTATTCCTTGACCCTGAAGAGACGTAGGAAAGTTTTCTGACAGCCACTCACGAACCTCTTCTCGAAAAGTCGAAGTGTTTATTTCGCTAGATTCTTGCTCGCTCATTGCTATGTTCCACACCTTTGGTAGGGCGAATGCTCTCGTTTGTATTGTCTCCAGTCAATAAAAGAAGAGCTCTTGCTCTCATTTAATTCTGATGAGAGGATCGGGCAGGTGAATTAGTAGGGAGAGGCTAGTGCACATTCCAATATCAGCAGATTCTCATGTGGTTGAGTCACATGAGGTATTTACCGGGCTACCGGAACGTTTCGGTGATGAAGCACCGAGGGTCATGCATGCGGGGACTATTGACGACGCAATTATTATTCCTTCGAAGGGACCGCGTGGTATTCGCAAGCGCATGGGTTGGGCTGGAATGCGAACTCGGCAAGGTGCCGAGATTCAGAGACGTGAAGGTCGCAAGCCAGAAGTCGATGATCTTACCGATCCTCAGGCTCAAGCAATGCTGGCAAAAGGCTACGATGGCTTACGTCCAGGCATTCGGAATGGAAAATATAGGGGTGAAGATCAGGATATAGACGGTGTTGCAGCGGAGTTTCTTTATCCAGGGTTCTTCGGCCTCTTCAGTTTAGAGAATCCAGATCTTCTAGTCGCATGCCAGAAAAACTATAACGACTGGTTGAATGACTATGCTAGTGCGGCGAACGGACGATTATTTGGTTTGGCTGCCATTCCTGTTCAAGTTCCTGCGGAAGCTGAGAGAGAGCTGGAGCGAGTTATCAAGATGGGCTACAAAGGTGGTTGTATACCGTGTACGTCGCCGGTGGAGGCCCCTTATAGCGACGAAATCTACGAGGGAATTTGGTCGATAGCAGAAGAGGCAAATTTCCCTCTCTCAATGCATGTTGGTACGAACTGTTACCTGAGGCCAGAGCATCGAGGAAAAGATCCTAGAAGGGATTCCGTGTTTGATTATGGAAACACACCGGCGACAGTACAAAGAACATTGATAGAGCTTATCTGTCGTGGGGTTGCTGAACGACATCCGACCCTTCAGTTTGTTGTGGCTGAATTTAATGCGGGTTGGATTGCTCATTGGCTTGATCGCGTGGATCAGGGTTTACAACGCGAACACCGTTTCGGAGGACGGGGCTACGAGGGACCCAGTCCGCATGAGATATTCAATCGACAATTTTATGCGACAGTAGAGGACGATAAGGCTGCAGTTGCCACGAGACATCTCATTGGCGTTGATCGTCTATTATGGGGCTCAGATTATCCCCATGTCGATTCGACCTGGCCTTGCTCTTTGGATGTAATTCGTGAGTTGTTCGATGGTGTGGATCCGAGTGATATAGAAAAGATCACTCGATCCAACGTGTCCACACTATATGAATTGGACGTTTAGCAACAAGACATTCGATCAGAGACTGGTAACGGGTTGTCTTTTATAGTTCGCCAATAGTGCATTGTTAGGTTGCTGTGAGATCGTGAAAAGGTTTGTCGCCGCTGACCGTAACCCGACGAAGAACTCGACGATGTGGGTAATAGTCGCTGGCCGCGTAATGCTGTACCGCTCGATTATCCCAAAAAGCGATGGACCCTTCTTCCCACCGGAAGCGGCATGTATATTCTGGACGAGCGTGTTGTGTCGAGAGAGCGGCGACAATGGCTCGTGATTCGGATTCCTCTAGTGGTGTATTAGTGCGATCGTCGTACAGTGAATCGTGCCTCAAGAATCCCCCGTGAATATACAGGGCATTTTTCTTGGTCTCTGGGTGGGTGCGTACAAGTGGGTGGTTCACTCCAAATGGGATTTCCGACTTGATAGACTCGATTAGTTCGTCAGTGAAAATTGATTTATTAGCGATAAAGTTACGGTAGTCGTTCACGCCCCAAAGGGTGGATATGCGTTGTTTTAGCTTGTCAGGAAGGCCTAAATAGCACGCATGGCTATCCGAGAAAAGTGTGTCACCCCCGGCTGGAGGGACTTTCGTACATTGGGCGATGGAGCCCAACGACGGCTTTTCCATCCAGGTAACGTCGGTGTGCCAGCTATTTTCTGTACCGGGGCTATTCTTGCCATGGCTAATTTCCAGAATAAAAGGATTTAGGCCAGGCTTTCCAAAGGGAAATGCGTCGAGAGAACCAAATCTTTTCCCGAACTCGACTTGCTCATCTTCATCCAAGTGTTGATTACGGAAGAAAATGACTTTCCGTTCGAGTAGTGCTTGACGAATGAATTGGATGAAATCTGGAGTTGTTTGATCGCGCAAATTGACGTTATGGATGACCGTGCCCAAAGTTATTCCTAGATGTTCGAATTCAACCTGGTAGTTATCTGCTTGAGTTTGTAGATTTGCGCTGACGGGTACGTTTCCCATACGCTCGTATTCGAGCGCTATGCCGAGTCCCGGGTTGCCAAATGGCGATTGGAACAACTCGTTTGTGTTGGGTAAGCGCGATATTTTTTTATCATTAGCAGCCTTACGTACTTCGTGGATTGTTGCAGCGTATTTCGCTGCGGAGATGTTGTACTGATCCTCTGTGTCTATATATGCGGCCATCACGAACCTCTTTTGAGCTGGTTTCTTGAGCATAAGTAATGCGGGACATAACCGCCAGTATTCCCGGTATAGTCAATTGGTTAAAAATTCGTACATATTCGCGGAGAAGGCTGTTGAAGACCATTGATATTAAGTATGCAAACGTAGGCGGTATAGACCTATGTTTGGATTTGTACATGCCGTCTGACGCTGAAAAAAAACCACCTTTGTTAGTATGGATACATGGTGGTGCTTGGATGAGAGGTTCTAAAGATTCTATCAACCTGGGTTTTGTCGAGATGGGCTTTGCGATGGCGAGTGTGGAATTCAGGCTTTCTGGGATTGCCCAGTTTCCTGCCCAAATTCATGATATCAAGGCCGCTATTCGATACCTTCGTTTTTCTGCTTCGGACTATGGGTACGATGCAACTAGAGTAGGAATATTGGGGGTTTCTTCAGGGGGACACCTGGCGGTTCTAGCAGGTGTCACCAACGGGAAGAATTATTACGAAGGTGTTGTCGGTGAACATCTGGATCAGTCGTCTACGGTGCATTCTATAGTGAGTTACTTTGGAGCGTCGAATCTCACTACGATTCTCGATCAATCGACACCGCATGGTTTGAGTGTGCGTGTTCCAGCTTTAGATCTTTTTATCGGAGGACAACCTGAGCAACTACCAGAGGTTGCGCGAGCCGCGAGTCCTATTTATCACGTTGACTCTCAATCCCCTCCGGTATTTCTTGTGCACGGAGATCAGGATCCGCAGATGCCTATTAATCAGTCACATGAACTCCACAGTGCTTACAAAAAATATGGGTTGGAAGTTCACTTCGAGGTTATACATGGTGGATACCACGGAGGAGACAGCTTTTTTGATGCTCGAACAAATACGATGCTCTTCAATTTTTTGGTCAAGCACATTCCTTTTATTCGATAAGCGTTACCAAGTATCTACCCAGCTGTGTTTTTTCCCTTCCCGGGGGATAATCGGAGGAGCCGAATCGAGTCCCATGATTAACCAATTACGTGTTTCAGCTGGATCGATTACGTCGTCGACTTCAGAAACGGTTGCGGCATTTAGTGCTCGAGACCAGGCGTATGCGGCATCTACCAGCTCTTCATAGCGTGCTTTTCGTTTCGAAATGTCTTCTATCGCTGCCAGTTCTGCACGACGTCCGAGCTTGACCGATCCTTCAAGGCCCATACCCGCGAATTCACCAGTAGGCCATGAAATGGCAAAAAATGTTTCATCGAAACTCCCACTAGCCATAGCGAGTGCTCCGAGGCCATACGCTTTACGTAAAACACAAAGAAAATAAGGTACTGTGAGGTTGGCGCCGGCGACGTACATCCGGCCGCAATGTCTGATAAGAGCAGTTTGTTCAGCTTCGGGTCCTACCATATTTCCGGGAGTGTCCACGAGTGAGAGTATGGGAATATCGAAGGCATCACAAAGCTGCATAAATCGAGATGCCTTGTCCGCGCCGTCTGAATCGATGGCACCACCAGTCGGTGAATTGGAGTTATTGGCGACTACTCCGAGAGAACGTCCTTCTATTCGAATGAAGGCGGTAACCATGGATGCTCCGAAATTAGGTCGAAGTTCTAACATGGAGTCTGCGTCACCGAGTGTCTCAATCACTTTTCGAATATCGTACACAGCGCGACGATTTTCTGGAACGATGTGCCTTAGAATTCTTTGATCGTGTGCTTGCCAATCCGATGCCCGGCCCTGAAAGAACGATAGGTAGCGTTTTGCGACGTCGGTAGCTTCAGCTTCATCTTCAACGAGGATATCTATTACTCCGTTGGGTTCTTGGATGCTGATGGGCCCGACCTCACTGGGGGCATAGGCGCCGAGGCCGCCTCCCTCTATGACCGCCGGCCCACCGATTCCAATACTGGAGTCTCGTGTGGCAATAATTACGTCGCAGGCACCAAGTAACACGACGTTTCCTGCGAAGCAGTAGCCCGAGGTTACGCCGACTACGGGCACCAGCCCCGATAATTTTCCTAATTGTCTCCAAGTCCTGGTACTCAAGCCGCCCACACTAGCGACGGCCTTACTTTGCGCGCTACGCGGTCCTCCATGGGTTCGTCCACCGCCACCTTCCGTATAGAGTACAACCGGTAATTTGTATTTTTCGGCGACTCCGAACATTCGATCTTGCTTCTGGTGGTTCTTCCCTCCTTGTGTACCTGCAAGTACGGTGTAGTCGTAAGACATTGCGATGCAGCGAGCATTGTCCTTTCCTACGATATCGCTATTCACGCGGCCCACGCCCATTACCATGGCGTCGGCCGCTGTCTTAATGAGTCGTTCCTCTAATTGCTCGGCGGTGTCGTCTGGGAAGCGCGTGGCTGTCGTAAGGGGGCTGTATTCGAAAAAGGTTCCTGGATCGCAGAGATCCAAAATATTCTCTCGGGCTGTCCGTTTTCCGGCATCGTGACGTTTGGCTGTGGCCTCAGTTCGGACCTCATCTGTAGTGAATTTTCGAAAGTGTTGGATTTCTGCGATATCTGCCCTGATTTCGTCAAGGTCTATGGTTTCTCCGGTTTCGTATTCGCCCTCTACCTCTTCAGGCTCTAGGTAAACGATTGGTGTATCTTCAAATATGGTGTCACCAATCTGAAGCGCGATTTCGCGGACTATGCCAGATTCTGTTGCTGTAATGATGTGTTCCATTTTTAACGCTTCGAGGACAGCGACGGGTTGCTTGGCTCGAATAGTCTCTCCAACTTCCACATGCAATTTGATTACCATTCCTTGAATCGGCGCTGCTATGGCAACGGTTCCGGCAGGCCCTTGAAAAATCGGCTTGGGTTTTGATTCAGTGACAGCTGGTCCCTTGAGAGACAACAACGCTAATGGATCGTCTGGGTCGACTTGCGTTCCCGCTTTGCGTATGTCTGACTCGGGTTCAAAGTAGCGCGGGCTTTCTCCGGATTTTTCTAACAAGACATCAATATTCTCTTCGATAAACTGCGTATGGATTCCATTTTCAAGGAAGGGAGCTGATGTCAAAACGGACTGCAAGAAGCTTATATTGCTTCGTACTCCCTCGAGTTTGAATTCGGATAGCGCGCGGTTCGCTTTTCGAATCGTTGATGTCAGATCCTTGCCTCGTACAATTACTTTAGCTAGCAGAGAGTCATAAAAGGCGCTCGTGGAATAGCCAGAGTACCCAAAGCCGTCAACCCGTATTCCGGGACCTGAAGGAGGTTCATAGATTGTTAATGTGCCTCCGCTTGGCCGAGGTGTGCCGTCCGAGTTCATGGTTTCAAGGTTGACCCTAGCCTGAATTGCCACTCCCAGAGGCTTCGGTATTTTGTCCTGGGTTAGTGAGAGTTCCTCTAAAGTGGCTCCTCCTGCAATTTGGAGTTGCATCGCAACGAGATCGATACCTGTTATTTCTTCCGTAACCGTGTGTTCTACCTGTAGTCGGGCGTTTGCTTCCATAAAGACAAAACGGTGATCTGATCGTTCATCGACTAGGAACTCGATGGTGCCAAGCCCTTTGTAATTTATGCTGCTGGTTATCGATAAGGCGGATTTGAGTATGGACTCACGTAATTCATCTGAAAGTCCAAACGCAGGTGCTATTTCGATAATTTTCTGGCGTTGTCTTTGTAGACTACATTCTCGATCCCAAATATGAGAAACAGCGCCGGTTCCATCTCCAATGATTTGGACTTCGATATGCCGAGCTAGAGGAAGTAACTCTTCGATATATAGTTCTCCGGAGCCGAAGGCTTGATTTGCCTCGGAGGTGGCGCGTTCAAAAGCTTCGTTCAAATTTTTAATATCGTGCACTGGCCTCATGCCTCGACCGCCTCCGCCCGCAATCGCTTTCAGCATGACAGCCCCTTTGGAGCCCATAGATTCGAAAAAGTCGTGCGCCTCTTCGAGAGATATGCCGTGACTACGACCCGGTAAAACTGGCACATCACATCTATCCGCCAGGGCTCGTGCGGCGGCTTTATCCCCGAAAGAGTGCAATCCTTCGGGACTGGGGCCTACAAAAATCAGCCCATTTTTCTCGCAAATTGACGCAAACTCGGCAGATTCGCTGAGAAAACCGTAGCCAGGATGAATGCTGTCACAACCTTGTTCCAGTGCGATGGAAACTATCCTATCTGCGTCCAAATAGGCTGCGATACCTAATTTATTAAGGTCGACGGCGGTGTCCGTATGCCGTGTGTGAAGCGACTGATTATCATCTTCCGAGTGGATAGAGACCGTTGAAATGCCGAGATCCGCAGCGGTTCGGGCTATCCGGATCGCTATCTCACCTCGATTGGCAATAAGTAATTTCTTGAGCATTGTTATTTACGTAGTTTCCTAGTTGCTAGCGACGTGTGTGGTTAACCAATTGTAAAGTTTCTAACGTTTAGCATTGTTGAATGTTTGGACCAATTTGGAGTAGTCGGCTCCATTGGCTCCGTTTAAAAAATCTTCGTGTCCCATGAGTTGGGCCATGTCCTTACCGTGTTTGTTTATCAAATCGTCGGCGTGTGCGCTGTAGTCTTCGACAGGGCGCATCATTAAGCGGGTGTACGTTATATGACAAACAACCCGTTCGCCGTCGTTTATTCGGGGGTAATTTGAGTGCCAAAGATTGCCATCCCATATAGCGACTGAGCCGGGTGGGCATTCGATCGGGATCCCCACATCTAAGTTTTCGATTTCCAGCGCATTCGGGTGTCTTCGTAGATTCTGGCTGCCGGGAATGATGAGGGTGGATCCGTTTTCTTGAGTATATTCGTCGCAAGCCCAACAACCTGTCATTAACATATTGTGAACGGGGAAGGGGGCGGGCAGCCAATTGTTGTCCGCATGTAACCCGATGGAGCCGGCACCTTTTGGACGCACGCTGGCGGCTACTTGGCTTAAAAGGAATCCCCGACCAACCGAAAATTCTGCCATTGCCATGAGCTTAGGCATGAGCACCGCTTGGGCAAAAATCTCGTCTTTCGCAAGGAGCATGTTCGCACCACCTGCTTTAGATAGCTTCAGGATCTTTTTGCGAAATCGAGCATTAAAATCATCGTCGGCGACATTCTCCACCACTGTCCAGCCTTCCATGGCTAATTGTCGACAATTTTCTTCTAAATTGAGTTCAGAAATAACAGGTGCTAGATCACCAGATACGGTGTCTGGGGATAAAGTATCGTAGTAGATGTTCGGTTGTGCCACAGCTATCTCTCCACGTAGAAGTATTAATCTTTGTCGTAAATACTAACGTTCTCTTAAGCGAGGAGGCTAGCACAAGGGTACAAAGTGTTTTTCATGGCTGATAGGGGTAATAATTGCGGTCTATTACAACCGAACGTAAGAAAGAGCATGCTTGAATTGAAACCCTTTCAAATTGATGTCCCCCTATCCGAAATAGAGTATTTACAGAAGCGATTGCACGAGACTCGGTGGCCGGAGTCGGAAACAACAAATGATTGGAGCCAAGGCGTTCCGCTCAGTTATGCGAAGGACATATGCGAATACTGGGCGAATCAGTACGATTGGCCGTCTCGCCAGCGTCAAATGAATCGGTTCGAACACTTTAAGACAGTAATTTCTGACCTGGACATACATTTTATTCATGCTCCGAGCAAAGAGGCTGAGGCCAGACCCCTTATTCTGACACACGGTTGGCCAGGGTCGATCGTAGAATTCCTTAAGGTCATCGATCCTTTGCGTGATCCCGTGGCCCACGGAGGCGAAGCAAAAGATGCTTTCCATGTGGTTTGCCCATCGTTGCCTGGATACGGATTTTCCGGAAAACCTACAACAACCGGTTATGGTGTCGAGAAGATAGCCATTATGTGGAATGAACTGATGGTCGGCTTGGGATATTCGAATTATTTTGCACAGGGGGGTGATTGGGGGAGCGCGATAACGACAATGATTGGGCTTCAGAATCTGGGAGACTGTGCCGGTATTCATCTGAATATGCCTAGTGGTAGACCGACGGAGGCGGCTCGTGAAAATCCCTCTGCGGAAGATCAGCGAGCAATGGACCGAGGCCGAGCCTATCAAGCGGAGGATTCGGGTTACTCGAAACAGCAAAGTACTCGTCCGCAAACGGTCGGTTATGGCCTGTCTGATTCTCCAGTTGGCCAAGCCATGTGGATATTGGAGAAATTCTGGCGATGGACCGATTGTCGTGGACATCCAGAAAATGCGCTAACTCGAGATGAGATGCTGGATAACATTATGTTGTATTGGCTGACTAATTCCGGTGCGTCTTCAGGTCGTCTATATTGGGAAAGTTTTAATAGGGCGTTTTCAGGCGATGGGAACCGTTCCGTACAATTGCCGACAGGATGCAGTCTTTTCCCTGAAGAAATTGTCCCAACTCCGCGGTCATGGTTGAACGAGCGTTTTCCGAAGATAGTTTATTGGAACGAAGTGGATGCCGGAGGCCATTTTGCAGCATTCGAACAACCTATTCTTTTTGTACAGGAGCTTCGAAACTGTTTTGACAAAATACGTTGAGTTTGACTCAGGCTGAACTTAAAAGAGATCTTTGACTTGGCTGTTTGCTGGCCTATTCGTTACTAGATCGAATACGGCCTGTCTCTTTTCCGGTTTTTCCTCCGTTGTTGACGACTAACTGGGTGCTTAAGAATTCTCGGAAAGGCCGATTGGCAATCAACATAGATACGAATATGAAACAAAACACTGATGCGCTCTGAAACAGAAAGGGGACATCTTGATCGACTGCATCTGCCAATACACCTGAGAGGCCCATTGCAATAGGAGTGGTTCCACCTATGACGGTGCTCATGACGCTAGCTACTCGGCCCCGTAATCCATCTGGGGTAGTTGCCTGCATCAGTGTGGTAAATAAGACAATCGTACCCCCCATGAAAAACCCAGAAACAGCATTGGCTATAAGCAGTATGTAGCTTTTTTCTGCTGTACCCATGAGAAAGGTCGTTGTGGCCATGGCGTACAACGAAATGAGTATCCATATCGCTCGAGAAGAACCGTCGATCTTGATGGAACCTGCAAGGGCTAGCCCAAATAAATTACCTACTGCCATTGCGGCCATGAGATATCCGAACCAGTCAGGGGGTAAGTTACGATGTTGATCCAATAGTATTGGCATCAAAATACTGAGAGGCGCGGTGATAAAACTGATAACCGCAAACGCGAGGGCCATATTTCGCAGGCCACGATGGTTCCATACATATCGAATGCCCTCAACTACTTCGTGGTTGAATTGTCTAGCTAGTGATCTCCAGGAAGGTGGTGTAACGGGAAGCTCTTGTGGGAGACGTATGAAGACCTCGCTTAGTGCGGAAAGAAGATAGGTAATCCCATTCACGAAGATCAGTATGGGCGCTCCGACAATACGAAATAGAACGCCTCCGATAGCTTGTCCAAGAGCCATACTGCCGGTCATCGAGAAACTGTTCATCGCATTTGCCGAAGCAAGTTTCTCAATTGGAACAAGATTGGGAATGGCGGCAGTTACTGCCGGGCGAAAAAAACTACCAACTATTCCGACTATGACTCCCGCTGCGATCATGAGACCGACTTTGAGATCTGTGGATCCGTCCACCAAAAGGAATGTGATCCCAACCGACAACAGGGTTATTCCGAGTATAAGGTCTCCGAAGACAATCAATTTCCGTCGTGAAAAGCGATCAGCGATAGCTCCGCCGAAGGGGCCTAGAAGTACTCCAGGAAGTGCAGAGAACATGGCGACGAGACCCATAGTTGTGGCAGACCCGGTGTTTTCCAACAACCAATAGAGCATTGCGATTTGGTACAGGGAAACGCCGATTCCGGATATTGTCTGTCCCTGCCATAGTAGTAAAAAATCTCGGTTCAGCAGGCCGAGGGGACGTTGGTTATCCAACGACTTCGTAGAATCATCAATTCCGTTTGATTCGGTCATAGAGTACGTACTTTAGCAGTTCTTGCTAAGATGAGGCTCCTAGAAACGGTGGTTTACACTTATCTCTGCTTCTAGAAATACAAAGAAAAAGTGTGAAGGGTGATTGTGAAGAACGTAGTGATAGCTGAATTTCATGTTTTAAAAGAACATGTAGAAACATTGGAGGAGGGGTTCCGAAATTCTTTTAGTGATACCCGAGCGTATTCTGGATGTATCAGTATCGATGCATATTTAGACGAAACGGCCTCTACATTTATTGTAGTTCAAGACTGGGAGTCGTTTGAGCACTACGACGCGTACCTTAATTGGCGTATCGAATCGGGATTATTCGATTTTTTTGATCGCATATTGGTTGGCGGGCGGAAGGGTTTTCGGGTACGCAAGCTGAAGAAAAAAGACGTTTGAATAAATGGACTGCTTTACTAAGGATGTTTCTCAAAACGAATATTGCTTCATCCATTTGCTTTACTTAGGAGGTAGGGAGCATGGCCGCGCGTCAAGGATTGCAACCAAATAATATCCCGGAAGAATTTCTTCCTGAAAACGTAGCCGCTCGATCGTCTGAGAACGAGCAGCTGCAGGATGCGAGGTGGTTTGCCAGTGGCGAACCCTTCCGGTCGATGCATGCAAATAACTCTTGGTTGAAACCGCCAGTCGGCGGAAACGGTGTCCGGGCTACCCGACCGGATGGGTCATTGACGGAACGGTTTCAATGCCCTCTATTTGATTCGGGCCGCAACGCGTCAGGCGGAGGCTTAAATGGCACCCCGTACTACGATACTACCGTCGCAAGAAAGCATGAATATTGGAAACAATTCAATGACTTACCAGTAGAAACTAAGGATATTTACCAAGCAAGAAAAGATCTTGATAAGTACGGTTATTGTCTCATTGAAGATGGGATGAGTAACGCGCAATGTTCCTACATGCGCGATCGTCTCGAAGAGCAAGCAATTGCAGAGCGGGAGTGTGGTTTGGCAGATATGACTCCGCATTTTCACATCATGTGGACTCTCGTGAATAAGGGGGATTGTTTTGCAAAATGCATCGAATTCAATCCCGAGTGGGTTCAAGCGGGTCCGATGATTGAGCAATTAAACGAGGAATTACTCGGGCCTGGGCATTACGCGTATTCATTTGCTTCAAATATAGCTCGACCTGGTAGTTATCCTCAGAATTTGCATCAGGATTCCGGAGCCATTCATCCAATTCAGACACCCGGCGCGCCTATCTTGGTGAATACGGTCTACATCATGCAAGACGTAAATGAGGAGAATGGGGGCACATTATTAATACCCACCAGCCATCGCCTGGTTTCTGAGGTGAAACCCGGAGAAGAAGTTGGCCCATTACCTCCGGCCATTAATGTGGAAGCGAGTGCCGGAACGGTGATGCTAATGGATGGCCGGGTATTGCATGGAACTGGTGTGAATCATACTGATGAATGGCGTTACATCATGACCAATTCGAATGTNAAACCGTGGTTGCGCCAACAGGAAAATTGGCAGTTGACTGTGGCCCCTGAAGTATTGAAAAGCGCTTCGGACAAATTGCTGCAACGGATGGGCTTTCATTCCTCAGGTCTNATGGAAATAGGAGCCTATTCCGGTCCGAAAACAACGGTAGNTATTAGGCTGGCAATGGATGAAGGAGACGGATACGAGCGCATACTCTCGCTTAAATCTCCAGTATCTGCCGAAAATCGTGAACGCCTAACGATTTATAAAATGAAAAAGGCTATCGATGCAAAACGGGATCAAACTTTGGGTCGGGACTAGTAAAAACGCTTTAAATACTTCCGGGGTAGTAGAGTCTTGAGGTTTGATTTTGGTAGTCCGACACTGAGAAGATACTAGATAAGACAATTAGTTAGTGTGTGCAAGACGGCGGAAAACTATGGATCCACAAGACAAAAATGCTTCGACATCGGGACCGCTCCCTACGGTCGCCACTGCGGAAGCATCTATAAAACGTTTACGTAAGGAAAATGCAACACTCCGCAAGGAATTAGAGAGCCTCAAGACGTCTGTGGAGGGCGCTTCTGGTATCGAATGGGAAGCTGAAATGGATCGCGGAATTGTGTATTCGGATGGTCATTCCTCGACGAGCGCATTATCAGCTGGCAGGCTGTTAAAGCAGTTGTCGGGCTTGTCGAAAGCACGTTCGGAGGCTGGGCGGATACGCAACAGTTCTGACTTTAGCTATTTGCCGCAACCCAGTTCCGATATCCATCAGCTCGAAGCGGATTACGTCCGTTGGGGGTATTGTCTGGTGGCAGAAGCGATGTCTATCTCCCAGGTTGCCGCTCAAGTTGATCGCCTAGTAGATCAAGCCGCGGCCGAGCGTCAGATGGAATTGGAAGCTAAAACAGATCCCAATGGGTCTTCCCAATTAGTCAACAATCTCGTTCTGAAAGGACAGATCTTTCGAAATGCCGTGGAATTTAGTGAGGTTGCAGCTCAAAAAGGCCCGTTGGTGGACGTTCTGTTGACTAAAATAATGGGTGAAGGATTTGGGTTGGGTTGTGCGCACGGTTCGATCGTCCATCAAGGTGGTGGTTTGCAGGAATTGCATATCGATCAGGGTATGATGCCCATGCCGTATCCGCCTTACCCGTTCGGTTCTCTCATTATTTGGTGTTATACAGATTTTGATCTCGAAAGCGGCGGAACCTACGTGGTTCCTGGATCGCACCGTACTGCAAGCGGTACGACAAGTTTTCAACCGAGTGTGGATCTGCTAAGCCTAGTGGATGGGGATCCGGGTCTTGTGTCTATTTGTGCTCCCCCAGGTACTTGTATTATTACTGACACCAGAGTTCTCCATTGCGGTGGAAAAAGATTGAAAGAAGGGACGCGTTACGCGATGCGATGTCACTATAATCGAGGCTTTATCCGAGCTTTACATGAGCAGTCTTCCGCCAATATTCATGTACCCAAAGACGTTTACGATGTGCTCTCTCCTCGGATGAAGCAAATGATGGGTATCAGCGTATACAGTTCTGGACAGATTGGAGAGCAATCTGTGGCGAGTCTCGGCAGCACGTCTTAAGTCTGTGATTTAGGTCTCTGCCAGTACGAATAATTTAAAAGGAGTCCCATGACGGAAACTAACAGCGCTGGTATCCCGGTACGAGATTTAGGCAACACAGGACTGAAAGTATCGGTGGTGGGGTTTGGTGGAGGGCATTGTGTAAACCCAAATATTGATGAACGTACCACCGTTCGTCTGATTCAAATGGGCATAGATTCCGGTATGACATTTATGGATAACGCTTGGGAGTATGCCGAAGGCGAATCCGAACGCCGAATGGGTATTGCCCTTGAGGGTCGCAGAGATCAAGTCGTGTTGATGACGAAGGTTTGTGCAAGAGATGGCGAAACTGCTGAGAAACAATTGGACGATAGTTTGAGACGTTTACGTACGGACGTCATAGACGTATGGCAGTTTCACGAGGTGAACTATGACAATGATCCGGAATGGATATTTCGAGAAGAGGGAGCGATTGTTGCGGCTCTTAAGGCTCGTGAAGCAGGGAAAATACGTTTTATTGGATACACTGGACATAAAAGCCCCCATATTCTGAAACGTATGTTAGATCAATCTTTTAATTGGGATACGTGTCAAATGCCCGTTAATGTGTTGGATGCTCATTACCGGAGCTTTCAAAATGAACTGCTTCCGACATTAGAGCAGCGCGGCATTGGTGTTATTGGAATGAAGAGTTTGGGAGGCGGAGGACAGTTTGTTAGAGATGTTGGTTTGACTGCGGCAGAATGTCGTGGCTATGCGCTGTCTTTGCCGATCAGCACGTTGGTCTGTGGAATTCAATCCGAAGAAAACCTTCGGCAGGATTTGGAGATTGCAAGAAATTTTGTATCGCTCGATTCATCGGGGATGAAGAATTTAGAGAGTCGGGTTCGCTCCGTGTCTACGGATGGCCGTCACGAGTGGTTTAAAAGCACACAAATTTTTGACTCTCAATATCATCGAGACCAGCACGGGTTTCGTTCGGTCACATAGTGTGCAAAGCCTCTTAAGGGCTTGAGTAATAATTAGTGAGAGAGGTTAAGAAACTCTTTAAGTGAAACAAGGGAACCACATGACCTATTTCGATTACTCAGATGCGGACTATCCGATTAGGGATGATATCGGTGCGGCTCATCGAGCCTATTGGAAAAAGCTCGCGAGTCCAGGTGCCTGGTGGACCGGTGCTGAGCGAGTGGCTATCGCTTCCGAATCCCGCAATGCTCTGGTGTGCGGTCTTTGTTCAGAAAGAAAAACGGCCCTCTCTTCTTATGGAAGCGCTGGAAAACATGATCATGATGATTTGTTATCTGAAGTGGCTGTGGATGCTATTCATCGTATCGTGACTGATCAGAGTCGTATTTCACAAAAGTATGTAAACGACAATGTGGAAGGCGGGCTCAGTAAGCCGGCATACGTCGAACTGGTAGGTGTTGTGGTCGCTACCTTTAGTATTGATGAATTTCATCGATCGTTAGGATTGGTGCCTGAAGATTTACCGAAGCCACATAAGGGTCAAATTAGTCGATATTTGCCGAAATATTTGACCGAAGATATGGGCTACGTGCCAACTATACGTAATCAACGTCCTGAAGGAGACGAGGCGGATTTGTGGCCCGGAGATAAAACAGCCAATGTGGTTCGTGCGCTCTCCCTAGTTCCGGACGCTGTTCGGGATTGGCGAGAACTCGGTGGAGCGCATTACTTATCGTTTGATGGCATGCAAAATTTTGGAAGGGATGACTCGAGAGCACTGAATCGGATGCAAATAGAATTGGTGGCTGCGCGTGTATCTGCCATCAATCAGTGTTTTTATTGAACTAGCTCGCATGCAACGATGCTCCGTGTGAGTGCAATGACTAATGATACGAATATCGATCTGCAGGCTGTAAATGGAGATGTTGCGAGTGCGGGTGTGGGCATTCCATTCGGCCCTCAGCTCATACGTTTTGCTGAGAGTATTGCCCTTCGAGATGTTGAAAGTGTCAATCAATCACGACAAGAACTATACGATCTTGCTGGGAAAAGAGTTGTCGTTGACGCCGCGGCTGTGGCTGCAAATTTTCAGCGTATGGTGCGTATTGCGGATTCTATTGGGATCTCTGTNGATGACATGCAATCTGAGATTGGTCAGTTAGTTCGAAAAGAATTGAATTTGGAACGCTTTCCTAGTGCTCAAAATACGTTAGGCATCTCCGAGNAATGAAGGGACAAATCGATTGAAACTGCCAAATAGCTTTAACTCTCGACAGGACACTTAATCGGTAAGGTGTAAGAATGGCTCAAAATGGATCTTATTCAGGTTCTTGCTCTTTGGTTTGTNGATGACAGGTTATTTTTTTCGCAGGTTCTTATTGATCATTCCGACCTTTATTGGAGTGACAATTCTTGTATTTACGTTAACTCGCCTGGTGCCTGGTGGTCCGATCGAGCGCATG
>PAMR01000037.1 GCA_002708205.1 Gammaproteobacteria bacterium | reverse complement strand
CAGCTCTATTTAACCTACGCAGAAACAAGACGACTGTATGGCACGGATTCCTACAACCGCCCGTCTCGATTTTTATTGGAAGTACCTCGTGAATACATCCAGGAGGTACGTATAAGTGGAGATATATCACGCCCATTGTCTTCAAGAAACAGTTTCTCTGATGATTCCGGTGCATTGAGAATCGGACAAAGAGTTTCTCACGACAAATTTGGCGAGGGCATAGTCATGCAGTCTGAAGGTGATGGTGACAGGGCTCGAGTTCAAATTAATTTTGAATCGGGAGCGAAGTGGCTGATGCTTGGCTACGCTAATCTTCAACAATTGGATTAAAGAAATAATGAACTGGTCAATAGCTTTTGTAGGCCTACTACTTGTCGGATGTAATGCAAGTGTAGATTCAAGTTCTCAAGAACTTAGTGNCGNGGATGCTGCCTCGAAATTCGAATGGACTTTAATAACAACTTGGCCGAAAAATTTACCTGGATTAGGAACGGCCCCGGAGAAATTAGCACGGTTAGTGGATCAAATGTCGAATGGGAGACTCAAAATCAAGGTATACGGGAGCGGCGAATTAGTTCCTGCTTTTGAAGTNTTCGATGCTGTTGCTGCTGGTACTGCCCAAATGGGACATGGTGCTTCTTATTACTGGCGGGGGAAAATGCCCCTGGCTGCGATTTTTTCAACCGTACCATTCGGTATGACTGCCCAAGAAATGAATGCTTGGTTACATTACGGAGGGGGTNTAGAGCTATGGCGAAAACTTTATGGAAAGTTTGGAATAGTTCCCCTTGCTGCCGGTAACTCTGGCGTTCAAATGGCTGGCTGGTTTAACAAGGAGATTAATTCTTTGGCCGATATACAAGGGCTAGTCATGNGAATTCCAGGACTCGGGGGAGAGGTATTTCAACGGGCGGGTGGTGTAGCAGTAGCCCTGCCTGGATCCGAGATCTATACGTCGCTTCAGACGGGTACCATCGACGCGACTGAATGGGTAGGCCCGTATAATGATTTGGCTTTTGGCTTTCAAAATATAGCAAAATATTATTACTACCCGGGCTGGCATGAACCAGGTACAACTTTGGAAGCGATTGTAAACAAAGAGGCCTGGGATAGCTTACCGATGGATTTACAGCGCATACTCGAAGTTGCTTCTCGTGCGATTAATCAGGATGTGTTGGACGAGTTTACAGCTCGCAATAACAGAGCTCTCACAATTTTAGTAAATGAACACGACGTAGAATTAAGGCGNTTGCCAGAAGATGTTTTAATCAAATTTGCCGAATTGTCCGAGATAGTATTGAACGAAGCAGCCGCAGACGACCCCTTGTCTCTCGAAATTCTTCGTTCGTATCGTGACTTTTTAGAAGAGGTCCGTGCGTATCATTCCATATCTGAAAAAGCGTACATAAACGCGCGAGATAACAACTAAATGGAAAACAAAGCNACTCGTTATGAGGTTAGGGATCAGATAGCAACGGTCTGGCTGCATCGGCCTGACCGAATGAATGCATGGACAGGTCGGATGCATGCTGAATACCGAAATGCTTTGGTAAAGGCTGATCGGGATGAGAATGTTAGGGCGATAGTAGTTACAGGAAGTGGGCGAGCATTTTGTGTCGGNGGTGATTCAGCAGCTCTCGAGAAACATGCTGAACATGGTAAATATGATCCNGGTACGCCGACCAAAATGGAACAGCCAGGTGTTGGTGTTGATGANAATTTTGATATGAGTTTTGCATACCAATTTGGGTTACAAAAGCCGATTGTGGCCGCGATAAATGGGCCAGCNGCTGGGATAGGTTTGGCTCTGGCATGCTTCACGGATCTTCGTTTTGCTGTGAAAGGGGTGAAGTTGACAACGGCCCATGGCAAGCTGAATTTGCCAGCAGAATACGGACTTTCGTGGATTCTGCCTAGAGTTATGGGAATGACTCGTGCCAATGAATTACTTCTAAGCAGTAGAGTTTTTATGACTGAAGAGGCCCTTGAGCTCGGTNTGGTAAATAATATTTTTGAGCCNGATGANCTTCTGCCAAAAACCTATGATTATTTGGAAAATTTATTTNTTAATGTATCGCCTAATGCATTGCGTCAGACGCGATGGCAAATATATCGAGATCAACATCGGGGAGTGAAGGCGGCCATAGCGGATTCTGAAAGGTTGATTGAACGGATGATGACAGAGGCGGACTACGCAGAGGGTGTAAAAGCATTTTTGGAGAAACGTTCTCCGAGTTGGACCGATTAGGATTTCTATCAAAGAACGCTAGGCAACCAAGTGGCCAATTTTGGCCATAGACAGAGAAAACCTAAAAGACATAGCTGTAATGTGACGAAGGGCATTACACCCCTGTAGATTGTCTTTGTAGAGATTGATTGTGGTGCTACACCGCGAAGATAAAAGAGAGCAAAGCCAAAAGGTGGAGTCAGAAACGAAGTCTGAAGATTCACTGCAATCAAAACGCCGAGCCAGATAGGGTCGACTCCCAGTGCCATCAATGATGGACCTACTATAGGTACAACAACGTAAGTGATCTCGATGAAATCTAAGATGAAGCCGAGAAAGAAGATCACCACCATAACCACAGCTACGGCACCCCATACACCTCCTGGCATATCGGCGAAAAAGGATTGAACTAAGTCATCGCCACCAAATCCACGGAAGACTAAAGAAAATATAGATGCTCCTAGAAGAATAAAAAAAACCATTGCGGTAGTGCGCATGGTGGACTGACTGATTTCATGTAGGATGGAAAAGGAAAGGTTCCGGCTTAAAGCCGCTAGAAAAAGTGATCCCATCGCCCCAAGAGCGGCTGCTTCCGTGGGAGTTGCATAGCCGAACAAGATGGAACCAAGGACAGAGATGATTAGTATAAACGGTGGAGCAAATCCTTTTATGAGTCCGTAACTATTTCCCTTTGGTCTTGTCTTTTCGACCGCAACACTATTGTGCTTCTGTCTAGTGGTTTGAAAAAACATGAAAAGACTGTACATCGCCACTAATACAATGCCGGGAATTAGAGCGCCGGCGAATAAGTCGCCGACAGAAACTGTTTTAGGGGCGAACACGCCTTGTTGCAGTTGGGCTTGTTGGTAGGCATTCGATAGAACATCGCCGAGTAATACTAAAGCTATGGAAGGAGGAATGATTTGGCCAAGCGTCCCTGTTGCGGCGATAGTCCCAGTGGCCAACTTAGGATCGTAACCTTTCTCAAGCAGAGTAGGCAGCGCTAGAAGTCCCATGGTAACAACCGTCGCTCCAACTATCCCAGTACTAGCCGCCATGAGCATGCCAACAATAATTACTGCTAAACCAAGCCCACCAGGAAATTTACTAAAGAGCCTAGACATGCTTTCCAGTAACGTTTTAGCAATTTCGGTACGTTCCAGAGTAATGCCCATCAAAACAAATAAAGGCACCGCTATTAACGTTTGGTTAGTGACAATTCCGAAAACCCTGCTCGGGATAAACCCAAGAATAGTAGCGTCAAAAATACCAAAAATTATCCCTATGAATGCAAAAAGAAGGCCTACACCCGCTAAAGTCGCTGCTACCGGATATCCCGCTACTAAAACCAAGAAAGTAACAGCAAACATCAATAAGGAAAGGTATTCGATCATTTCCAGTCACTGTTTCGAATGTAACGGATGGTCTTGAAGGTCTCTCCTATAGCTTGCATAGCTAACAAGCCCCCAGAGATAGGTATCAACGATTTAAGTAGGAATATCCCAGGCAACCCGCCTACCTCAGCCGACCCTTCGAAAACTGACCACGATCGTCCAACGTAACTCCTTTCGAGAGGGATAGACGCTGTAATTCCTAGACTCTCCGTAACTAGAATTAGACTAAAGGGCAGCAGTAAAAATAGATGCCCAAATAAATTAGTCCATGCTTGGTTGCGTGGGGTTTGACTGTTGTAGAGGAGATCCACACGGACGTGGCCATCGTGCTTCAGCGTGTATGCGAGCCCGAACATGATCACAAGACTATGCATATAAATAACGGTTTCCTGGAGAAAAACGGACCCGGTACCAAAGCCATATCGAAGTATTACTACAAGGCAGGTAGTTAATACCATCAATACTGTGCACCAAGAGATAGCATTTCCAACTCGATCTATCCAAGTGTCGAAAGTGGAAAAAATTTTGGAACTATCCATGAACTCGTCCTGCAGTAATTTCAATCACGATTCCTATAAAAATTACAAACCCCACCCAAGTGTTGTTGCTGAAGGCCTTAAGTGCCAGAAGGCGATCATAGTTTCGAATTAGAAAGTGCTGTTTGACGAACAGGCCTATNGCAATGGCAATCGCGAGATGATAGTACCAACTATAGCCTTCTAAATGCCCAACCCAGNGAAGTAATGCAACGAATATGATTTGTAAGAAACCTATGATGGGCTTGTCCCATGTTCCGAACAAAATAGCTGTGGATTTAATGCCTGCTAGTACATCGTCGTCACGATCGATCAACGCATAGATCGTGTCGTACGCAACGATCCATGTGAAGTTGGCAAAAAAATAAACCCAGATGGACGCCGTAATGTGTCCGACAGAAGCTGCTGATCCGACTAGTATCCCCCAACTGAACGCGAGNCCGAGAATAAGTTGAGGTAGATACGTATATCTTTTCATGTACGGGTAAATTACGGTGATTAAGAGACCGAGAGCGGCAATGTATTGAGCTAACGAGTTCAAAAATATCAGAAGTAAACCGCCAAGTAGGGATAGAAGAAAAAATAGAACCAGCGCCTCTTTTGAGCTAATTCGACCGTCAGCCAGGGGCCGCGATTTTGTCCTCTCGACTAACTTATCCAGCTCGCGGTCAGCGTAGTCGTTAACGACGCACCCTGCCGAACGTAATATGAATGTACCTGCTAAAAAAATAGCAATTAAACATAAGCTGGGAATGTCATTACTGCTAATCCAAAGAGCTCCCATAGTTGGCCATAGCAATAGCAAGCTCCCAACTGGGCGGTCTAAGCGGGTGAGTTCGACATAAGCTCTAATTTTTTTTTTCATTGCCAGATACAATCCTTAGCGTTCCATNATTTGGTTCNGCGAAGAATCAATGTTTGATTTTTTTGCAAGGGAACAGTAGTTTACGCCGCGCTTCGCGCTGAGCGGAGGNAAAATTTGTATTTGGGGTACTAAGTAGTGCGTAAGTGGCAATGCATCGTTTGTGGTTGGATTTACGATGAGTCGGAAGGCTATGAGGATGATGGGATTATCCCTGGTACATCTTGGGAAGATGTACCNGAGGATTTTGTTTGTCCTGAATGTGGGGTGGGAAAAGAAGACTTTGAGATGATTGAAATCGGTTAAAACGTNAAAAAATAACCGACCATCCAGAATTAGATCGCTCGCTTCAGTATCATAGGTTACAGCGTCTTGTTTAGGGTCGTGGATGAATCTAACGGTACGAATTCTTATTGGTATGGTCTCAGGTATTGTTGTCGGACTGCTTATTCAGTTTTCGACTTCACCCGAAGCTTGGATCCAGACATTTCTTGTTCATGGAATCTTGGACACGGGTGGGACACTTTTTGTCGCCTCGCTGAGATTAATGGTCGTACCTCTGGTGTTTGTATCACTTGTCTGTGGGGCCTCAAATCTAGCTGATGGTGCTGCAATGGGTCGNCTAGGAGGTAAAACCCTCGGTTTGTACTTGATGACTACGGCCATAGCGATTTCGCTGGCGCTATCACTGGCTTTGATTGTAAGTCCTGGTGAATCGGGCTCGTTTGCTACTACAACTGAATATTCCCCGAGGGAAACGCCGAGTTTTAAAGAAGTAGTAATTGGTATTTTTCCTACCAACCCTGTTGCAGCCATGGCTGAAGGAAAAATGTTACAAATCATTGTCTTCGCTCTCNTGTTCGGAATAGCCATCGCGAAAGTTGGGACACCCGGNCAAAAAATTAAAGCGGCCTTTGAAGATCTTAATGCCATATTAATGCGACTCATCATGATGCTTGTGCAAGTGGCACCAATCGGAGTTTTTTGTCTGATGGCAAAATTATTTACGACGGTTGGTTGGGCTCAAATTGCCGANTNNGCTACATATTTNATTACGGTAGTTTCCGCATTAGTAATACACCTTGTGGTGGTCTATCCCATTATCTTGACTCTACTTGCTCGAGTTAATCCCATCTCTTTTTTCGGCAAGATGCGCGAACCGATGGTGTTTGCGTTTAGCACTTCTTCGAGTGGTGCTACGTTACCCATTACATTACGGACGGTTCGAGAGCGGTTGGGTGTGAGTAATCAGATTGCTTCTTTTTCAGTTCCTTTGGGAGCAACCATCAATATGGATGGCACTGCCATTATGCAAGGCGTTGCTACAGTNTTCATTGCTCAGGTNTATGCNGTCGACTTGGTTTTTGCAGATTACCTCACCGTCATTATTACTGCCACCATGGCATCAATAGGCACTGCCGCCGTTCCTGGCGTCGGCATTATTATGCTCACGATGGTCTTNGCTCAAGTTGGGTTGCCTGTAGAGGGAATAGCACTAATTCTGGGAGTTGATCGTTTACTCGATATGATGCGAACTGCTGTCAATGTAGCTGGGGATTCAACGGTGGCACTGACAGTGGCCCAAACTGAAGGTCAAATTGACAGAAAAATCCTNAACACTTAGNAATTNGCGTTGTCNTAAACTATTTAGATGCTTNCATAATCTTCNNGNGATAATTTCCAAGCAGAAATTATTGAATCAGCTAGNGCTGGTTGTTCCCTTATAAGCCTGTTACCCATATCTATAACAGGCTGAATCAATTCTCTATCCCGAGACAAATCGGCAATTTTAAACGCTTGTTCGCCCGCCTGGCGTGTACCTAAAACATCACCAGGGCCTCGAATTAATAGATCCTTTTCGGCAATAACGAANCCGTCATTCGAATCGCGNAGAGCNTCGAGCCTATTTCTGGCGGTATCGCTGATAGGGGATTGATAGAGCAGNACACAAGTGCTCTCTTCCTTACCGCGNCCGACGCGGCCGCGAAGTTGATGTAGCTGTGCGAGTCCCAATCTATCCGCATCNTCGATGACTATTATTGTGGCATTAGGTACATCCACTCCAACTTCAATAACGGTGGTAGTTACGAGTACTGTTGTTTTTCCTTTTTTGAAAGCATTCATAACAGACGCTTTATCTTGAGTTTTCATTTGTCCGTGTAACAAGTCAACAGACGCACCAGAATCAAGGGACTTCAACTCTTCATAGACGTCTTCAGCGGCGCGTAGTTGTGTTTCGCCATTTTGTATAGCAGGGCATACCCAATAAACTTGGGTCTTCTTACTTTTTAATTCACGGAAGATATTTTGTATCAGAGCTTTACGTTGGGTATTGCTGTGAATGGTTGTTTTTATTGCAATCCGGCCTGGTGGTAGTTCGTCAATCACAGACACATCCATATCGGCGTAAAGTGCCATTGTTAGTGTTCTCGGTATCGGTGTCGCTGTCATAACTAGTTGGTGGGGTGATTTCCCCTTTTCGCGAAGTTGCATCCGTTGATGAACGCCAAACCGATGCTGTTCGTCAATGATCGTTAANCCNACGTGTTTGAATACCGCGTCTTTTTGAAAGACNGCATGTGTCCCTACTATGACGTTCGCCTTTCCAGATCGAAGGTCATCGAATCGCTCTTTTCGCGCAGCAGCCTTTAAGTCTCCTTTGACTAAACAAACATTTATGCCAAGTGGAGATAGCCACGAACAAAAAGTTTCATAGTGCTGCTCTGCAAGAATTTCGGTTGGTGCCATGATTACTGTTTGAGCGTCGTTTTCTGCTGCGCGAATAGCCGCAAAAGCCGCGATAACTGTTTTTCCAGAGCCTACATCCCCTTGAATTAGTCTCATCGTCGGAGTGGATTTCGAAAGATCTTCCAACACNTCCTTAGTGACTCGTTTTTGGGCTTGCGTCAGTTTAAAACCGAGCTTGTTAAGCAATTTTTTTCCAAGCTGCTTAGAGGGACCAAGCGATATCGTTCGTTGCTGGCTTAGGAGCTTCCTTTGGGTTCTCTTTACTAAAAAGTGTGCAAGGATCTCTTCGAATACGATGCGTTGCAGTGCTTGATTAATTCTCGCGTATGTTTCTTGTNCGGATTCGATTTTTGGCTGGTGCAAGGCGAGNAGCGCATCTTTAAGTGATAGTCCGCGAAACGTGTGATTGGGAAGCTTTTCAGCGTATGGGATCGCAGACCTTATCCAATCGCCTATTCGGGCGCTAGTAAGTCCTGAAGTGGTTCGGTAAATTGGACGCAGCTCGGGCGTTGGATCTGGCGGATGAGAATCAAAGAGCCGGTACTCTGGGTGTACCGTTTCAAAGCCATTGGATCCGGACCGGATTTCACCAAAAAGTTGTAACCATACTCCAGGTTTGAGAGATTNTTTTTGGCTTGNGTGGTAGTGGAACAGACGCATCAGAAGATATCCATATCCATCGGAAAGAGTAACTAACAAGCTTCGACGTCTTCCGTAGGAGTACTCGCANTTTATAATTTCTGCATTTACCAGATGTTCGTTGCCAGCCAATAAACAATTNAGAGGAGAGCATTGAGTTCGATTCTGATAACGATAGGGGATGTGAAGTAACAAATCCCNAATGGTTTTAATGCCGCATCTTTCGAGTTTTTGAGCTGACGATGGTCCGATACCGCGAAGGACCTGTGGAGAAGCGTCCAGCGAATTAGTTTCGTCTGTCAACGAATTTTAGGAAGGTAAACTATCGCATCTATTTCCACGTTTGCACCCTGAGGAAGTTGCGAGATACCAATAGCCGCTCGAGCTGGATATGGTGGTTGGAGTAGAGCCTCCATTGTCTGGTTTACCGCGTCAAAATTATCCAAATTGGTGAGATAAACGGTAAATTTAACTACGTGATCAATAGTGGCCCCCGTTTGTTTAATGATTTCGTTTAGATTATTAAATATTTGACGAATCTCGCTATCAATTGAATCACTCACTAAGACCATTGATTTGGGATCTAATCCTATTTGTCCAGAAATGAAAGCAAATTCGCCAGTAACTATAGCCTGGGAATAAGTGCCGAGTGCTGATGGCGCTAGTGTCGTTTCTACTGCATGTTTGTGTGCCATTCTTGATTTACTACGCTGCGATTCGATCTACAGTTTGGACGGATGGAAGAGCGTGGAGGCGTTGAATCGCTCTAATCAGTTGGTCGCGATCGTGCACCGAGATTTCGAGAGTAACGCTGGATAATTCGGCAGATCGTTCGTCTACAATAATATTATTTATACCGGCGTCAACATTATTCATAGATGTGGCTAATTCTGCGACAACACCTTTCCTTCGACTAACAGTGAGCCTAAGAGTAGTTTCAAATTCTTCTTGGCTCTCGTCGCTCCAACTAGCGGGTATTATCTCTTGCGGAGTACGACGTAACATTTCGGTAACGTTGTTACAGTCTTCTAGATGGACTACAAAACCTCGACCTGGAGTCATGTGCCCGACAACCGGATCCCCTGGAACAGGCCCACAACAACGTGCGTAACTAATAACAAGACCTTCTCCTCCTTTTATAGCGACTGGCCCCCCATGCTCGACGTTTATTCCCTGGTACTCTGGGTTTTCTGCTGCAAGTAATCGTTGTGCGACCACGTAAGACATTAAGTTCCCTAACCCAATTTCTTCGAGAAGCCGATTTACTCGGCGCACCTTGAATTCCCGAAGAATCTTACGCATCCGACGAAAATCCAAATCTTTTACAGAAATATTGGCATTTGAAAGTGATCGGTCAAGTAGGCGTCGTCCTAAACGGATAGACTCGGATCGCTTCTGTGCTTTTAGCGCTTGCCTAATAGCAGATCGAGCCCGCCCCGACACGGTAAATGTGAGCCAGTCGGGACTCGGACGGGCATCTTTGGCAGTAATTATTTCCACCGTTTGTCCGGAGGTTAATTGGCGCGAAAGAGGAGCTGAGGCGCCGTCTATTCGACAAGCGACTGTCTGATTCCCGATATCTGTATGGATTGCATATGCAAAATCTATCGGTGANGCCCCNCTCGCTAGTTCAAAAATGTCCCCGTCTCTAGTGAAGATATAAACGTCATGGGGAAATAAGTCTGTTTTTAAGTGTTCAATAAATTCGAGGGAGTTTCCTGTCCGTTTCTGTAGGTCTAGCAAGCTTTTTAGCCATTCCCGTGCCCTAGCTTCATTTGCTTGATAGGACGCAGACGGCGATTTGTAGAGCCAGTGTCCTGCTATACCATTGTCGGCTATTGTATTCATCTGTCGGGTTCGTATTTGTACTTCAATAGGAACTCCGTTCATGCCGACAAGCGAGCTATGTAATGACTGATAACCGTTGGCTTTCGGAATNGCTATATAGTCTTTGAAGTAACNGGCNCTTGGTTTATACATATTNTGNACAATTCCGAGCGCCCGGTAGCAGGTGTCAACCTGATCGACAATCACGCGAAATCCAAAAACATCGACGATTCTGTGGAAAGATTTACGCTGAGTTTTCATCTTTCTATAAATCGAGTAGAGGTTCTTTTCACGTCCGAGGACAGTGGCTTCAATACCCTCCCGTCTGAGCCCNGCTGAAATCGATTTACGCAGTTCGTCCATAAGTGATTTNCGATTGCCACGGGCTGTTATTACGGCTCGACCTATGCGGTCAGCTCTTAGGGGAAAAAGTGCTTCAAAACCGAGATCTTCTAGCTCNGTCTTCATATTGTGCATACCAAGTCGATCGGCAATGGGCGCATAAAAGTCCAGCGTNTCTCTTGCGATGCTCTTCCTTCGTTCAGGCGGCAATACGCCTATGGTGCGCATGTTATGCAGACGGTCGGCCAATTTGACTAAAATAACGCGCAAGTCATGCGCAGTAGCTAGTGCCATTTTTTGAAAATTTTCAGCTTGTGCTTCCGCGCGGGATTGAAAAATTTTCGCTAATTTTGAAACACCGTCGACAATTTCAGCGACTTCCTTGCTAAAGCGCTTTTTTATAGTGCGTTTATTGGTACCTGTGTCTTCCAGCACGTCGTGGAGCAGCGCCGCTATTATTGANTGATGGTCCATCCTCATCTCCGCGAGTATGGACGCTACAGCAAGAGGATGAGTAATGTAGGTATGCCCAGTGCGGCGCATCTGCGCATCATGGGCGTTAGTAGCGAATTCACAGGCAGCTTCTACTTGTAAAATCTGTTCTTTTGAAAGGTAATCNACGGCCTTAGCCAGNGTGTCTGGCGTAGCAGGCGCGGCAACTTTGTCTCGCGATGCCCTGGCAGCAAGTTGCGATTCAAAATAGCCTTTATATTTACTTGTTGGCTTCATCTCCTAGGCCGAAAGAGATCTCGAGTTCCTCTTCATCCTCAGGTGTTGCATCTGCCGCGTCAAGCACTTCTTCGGTNATTAAACCTTCTGCAATTTCGCGTAACGCAATCACAGTGGGCTTATCATTCTCTTCGGGGACAAGAGGATCTGCTCGAAATTGATAGATGTGTCGGGCGCGTTTAGTTGCGACCATAACGAGTTCGAATCGATTTGCTACATTATCAAGACAGTCTTCTACAGTTACACGTGCCATATCGAGAAGCTCAACGAGAGGACCGAGGAGTCTACCTTTTGTCAGCTTTCTTCACAACTAGTCTAAATGGCCTGATAGTAGCTGTGCTGCTAGAGGCCTTACGTCGCGTGGAATCGGCTTTTCACCACGCCGAACGGAACTGATTATTTCCGAAAGCTCATTCGTAGCTTGCTCGAAATTGTCATTGACAATTGAGTAATCAAATTCGTTGAAGTGCGCAATTTCTATGGTGGCGTTAGCGATTCGTTTTTCAATAGTACTTTCGTCGTCTTGCCCCCTTTTTTTAAGTCTATCAACCAGAGATTCCAGATTAGGCGGTAGAATGAAAATACTCGTTAATGAAGCTGACTCCTGCCAACTAGCACGAATTTGTTCTGCACCCTGCCAATCAATTTCAAGTACCACATCCATTCCTGAGTTGACTAAGTCTAGAACTGTGTTGCGAGAAGTACCGTAATGATTCCCAAATACATTTGCGTGTTCTATAAAAGCATCAGCTTCAATCATTGCATCGAAAGTTTTGTTACTTACAAAGAAGTAATGTTGGCCATCTGTCTCACCTGGGCGCTTAGTTCGGGTAGTGTGAGAGACCGAGACTTGAATGCTAGGATCCTGTTGTATAAGAGTGGAAACTAGACTGGTTTTGCCAGCTCCGGAAGGAGCTGATACGACGAAAAAGTGACCTGGGTATTTGATGTGTTTCACTGCGAAGAGAATACCAATCTTGTGTTGTTTATTGATAGGTAAATAAGATTGTTGCGAAAAGCGCGTAAAATGATATTGAAGTTTTGAGATATTCAGGACAATCGAAATATCAGAAAGGAAGAATGAACCTCCAATAGTCGTCCGTAACGATTACCGTGAATGAAATATGGATTTATAAAGCGAATCACATACGAAGCCATATGGATATTCTGACGGGTATCATCCGCTGTTCTGTAAAAACACGAAACATCCACGCTTAGTGGTAGACATTTATAGGTTCAATTTCGACAGTTTCTGTTAGAAGGAAGTTTCGTTTAAATCTAAACTTAATAAATTTCCTAAGGAGGATCCATGGATATTCGCCAGAACGGTCGGCTCGCAAGTGAGTTGAGGCCAGTAAAAATCGAGAAAGACTTTACTAAACATGCGGCAGGATCTGTTTTGGTCGAATTTGGTGATACACGGGTGATTTGTACTGCTAGCGTTGAAAACAAGGTACCACCGTTTATGCGCGGACAGGGTCGAGGCTGGATTACAGCTGAATACGGGATGCTCCCAGGGTCCACGCATACTAGAAACGACAGGGAGGCGGCAAGGGGAAAACAGGGTGGGCGTTCTGTTGAAATCCAAAGATTAATCGGACGGTCTCTTCGCCGAGCGATTGATCTTGAAAAACTTGGAGAGCGGACCATACGGGTAGATTGTGATGTCATACAGGCGGACGGGGGAACTCGGACGGCTTCGATAACTGGAGGCTGTGTCGCTCTGGCGAGTGCAGTTTCAAAAACTGCCCCTGGCGCCTTTGTCGGACTTGTCGGCGCGATTTCTGTCGGTGTTTATCGCGGCATCCCTGTTGTAGATCTTGATTATTCAGAGGATTCGAATGCCGATACCGATATGAATGTGGTTATGGTGGAGGACGGAGGCTTTATAGAAATTCAAGGTACCGCTGAACAAGAACCCTTTGGGAGAAAGTCACTGGATGCCATGCTGGAACT
The DNA here is from genome assembly GCA_002708205.1 of Gammaproteobacteria bacterium. Taxonomy (GTDB): domain Bacteria; phylum Pseudomonadota; class Gammaproteobacteria; order Pseudomonadales; family Azotimanducaceae; genus UBA11889. The sequence goes on along the minus strand of PAMR01000037.1, from coordinate 37,102 downwards.
GGCGGAGACGAGCATAAAGGAATTGTTTTTAAAGCAAAAAGCAGTACTTAATTCGTCGTCCGATAAAGTGGGTGTTTGACGAATTTATGTTGGAATATTCGAAAACCTTTATAAAAGACATGGTCGACCATGGNGTAATTCAGTTTGGAGAGTTCACTCTTAAATCTGGAAGAGCCAGCCCNTATTTCTTCAACATAGGGTCGATAAGTCGGGGCCCAGGGCTTGAACGATTGGGGCAAGCCTACGCAAAATGTATNCAAGAACTTGGAGCNAATTTCGATCTTATATTNGGACCTGCATATAAAGGTATTCCCATTGCNGTAACAACGGCTGTGGGTTTAGCGGAATTGAATATAGATGTTGGAGTTGCTTTTAATCGAAAGGAAATTAAGAATCATGGCGAACGAGGCTGGCTAATCGGNGAAGAGATAAGGGGTCGACGGGTATTAGTGGTTGACGATGTCATAACCGCAGGTACGGCCATTAAGGATGCCCAAAATATAATTAGCCAAGCTGGCGGGGAATTGGTGGGGATAGTTGTAGCCCTTGATCGCCAGGAGCTTACTGAAGGCGGAGCAACAGCATTGGAAACTGCTAGCGAACAGCTGAAAGTTCCGATAGTCAGCATTGCTGCACTTTCTGACGTCATAACNTATTTGGAAGAAGAAGATCCGCGAGGAGATACTCAAATGCAGCTTAGAAACTATCAACGGCAATACTGTCGAATTAATTGATCTAGTGAATCGAGACTTGTTAAGAACCTAAGTAATCCTGATGGCTACTAATAAAAATAACATCGCCTAGTTTTTTGTAAGACAAAGTTAGCTGATTAAAGTACCCACGCCGCCGTCCGTGAAAACTTCCAGGAGGGTTGCGTGCGGTACACGACCGTCAATTATATGCGCACTGGCGACAGAATTTTCTATAGCTTCTAGCGCACAACTAACTTTTGGCACCATACCACCATCTACAACTCCACCTTCAATTAACTTTTGGGCGTCGACATGTGAAAGTCCTGTAACAGTTTTTCCGCTGCCATCCAATATTCCGGGTGTATTTGTTAGTAGAATTAGTTTTTCAGCCTTGAGTCGACTGGCGACTGCTCCGGCAACAAAATCGGCATTGATATTTAGAGACTCTCCGTCTTCACCCACTCCTATGGGAGCAATAACAGGAATAAATTGGTTTTCGATTAGCGCATCGACAACAACAGGGTTTACATCGGTGACTTCACCAACGTGTCCAATATCGATTATTTCAGGTTCTTTAAGTTCGGGAGATTCATGTTTGAGGCTCAATCTTTTTGCTCTGATAAAATCACCATCTTTACCCGTTATTCCAACCGCTCGGCCACCAGCATTGTTTATCAAGGAGACGATTTCTTTGTTCACTAGGCCGCCTAAAACCATTTGTACAATGTCCATGGTTTCTGAATCGGTCACGCGCATTCCATCGACAAACTTTGTACTTATATTTAAACGGCTCAGAAAGTCACCGATTTGTGGACCGCCGCCGTGTACCACAATAGGATTCATACCAACTACTTTCATCAATACAATATCTCTAGCGAAACTAGCCTTTAGACTTTCCTCAATCATGGCGTTGCCGCCATACTTCACCACAATCGTAGANCCTTGAAATCTTTGTATATAGGGNAGTGCTTCTATCAAGACTCGAGTTTTTTCTTTGTACTTGTTCATTGCTACTCAGGAAAGGTTAANGTGCTATCTGTTTTAGCNAATTTATCTCGAAANTCGTTTTTGATACGTTGTAGTGCNTTAGTATTGTCAGCCTCAAATCTAAGTGACAGGACTGGGCTAGTATTNGATGCTCGAATAAGACCCCATCCGTCCTCATAATCGGCGCGAATACCGTCTATGTAATTTACCTTTGCGGAGGGAAATCTTTGGTTTGCCAATCTTGAAATAATCTCGAACTTTTTGTCATCATGGGTCATTATTTTTATTTCTGGAGTAGAGATTGATTTTGGGAAATTAGCGAAAATTTCGTCAACACTTTTTTCCGTTTGATCCAAAACTTCTAAAAATCTTGCTGCGCTATATACAGCGTCGTCAAAACCGTACCAATTATCAGCAAAACAGATATGCCNGCTAAATTCGCCACCTAGTAATGCTTGCGTTTCCCGGATCTTGGCTTTTATGTGGGAGTGTCCGGTTCGCCACATAATTGGATTCCCTCCCGCTTTACGAATCAATATCGCNAGATTCCGACTGCATTTNACATCGAATACGATCGTTGCGCCNGGGTTTTGAGCGAGAAGTGACTGAGAAAAAAGCATCATTAAGCTGTCNGGCCAAACTGTTTTGCCNGTATTCGATACTACCCCGAGTCTGTCTGCATCGCCGTCGAACGCNATCCCTACATCAGCTTTTTCCTNAATAACCGTTCGCTTTAGGTCNGCGAGATTGTTTTCATCTGCCGGATCTGGATGGTGGTTNGGAAACTGTCCATCGACCTCCTCATAGAGNGTTACGACATTATGTCCTAATTGTCGGAGTAACTTGGGAGCTACTNTCCCGGCAACCCCGTTCCCGCAATCCAGCACTATATCTCTTGGTCTCGAAGTTTTGATGCCTCGGCACACTTCGGAAATATAATCGTTTNTTACTTCCTGTGTTTCAAAGCTTCCATTGCCTGTTGAAAATTCTCCNTTTTGTATNTTTGAAAGAAGATGGGTGATACTTTCGCCGGAAAGCGCNATGTGCCCNATCACCATTTTTAATCCATTGTATNCTGGTGGATTATGGGATCCGGTTATCATGATCCCTGTACCTGNTTCGATTCGATGAGTCGCATAGTAGAGTAATGGCGTTGGNACTGTTCCTATATCCANGACATTTAGACCNCCTTCGGAGAGTCCCTGTGAAAGGCTATTGCGTATCGCNGGCGTTGATATACGGCCGTCNCCCCCTATTGCGCATTTATGGATGTTCTGCGAGATACACTGCGTTGCGAATGCCCTAGCTATCCAATAGACCGTCTCTACGGACAAATTATCGCCNGCTACACCGCGAATATCGTACTCGCGGAAAATATTTGGATCTATATCAGAGGGAGGNTGAGTATACGACATGTTATTATCCNCTGTTTAAAGAAGATCTAAAGTTAACCCTAACTGATAGAAGAATACTTTGGTCAATGCTTGCCTTTTGTTCGTNGCCCTNGCTATGNGATCTGATAAATTNTTCAGCCGACACGGCTTATTTTTTGCTCTGAATAAAGCTTTCCGAAGAGATGAATCAACTCACGGGCAATTTCTTGTTTACTAGCTTTTTCTAGTACTTTTTCACCATTCTCGTAAATCACCGTCACGGCGTTTTCGTTACTCTCAAATCCTATTGAACTATCCGATACATCATTACAGACAATAACATCTAAATTCTTCCGCAGCCTCTTTTCCCTNGCGAATTGGACTGCATTGTGTGTTTCAGCGGCAAACCCAACCATGAAAGGGCGATTNGGTAAGCTNCTTACTGNCGCGANGATGTCATCGTTTTCTACTAAGTTAAGNGATAGATGATTTTCAGAATTAGGAAGTTTCTTGATTTTTAAGTCTTTACTTTCGGCCGGCCTATAGTCGGCTACGGCCGCAACCGCAATGACCATGTCGTAGTCTTTTACACGTTCAGTAACGGCTTTTTTCATCTCCCGTGCCGTAGTCACGTTAATGAGTTCGCTTACCGGGGGTTTCGGTATAGAAACTGGTCCACTAATTAGGGTCACCTTAGAACCAGCTTCGATAGCTGCTTCTGCCAATGCATAACCTTGCCGGCCNGAACTCGAATTTGTTATGTAACGTACCGGATCGATTGGTTCACGTGTAGGACCGGCCGTGATTAAGATATTTTTTCCAGAAAGGTAATCCTGAGCAGTATTTTTTTGATNTACTGTTTTTCNNGTNTTTTTATTGCCTAGTATCTTGAGAACCTGATGGATGATTTCTTTAGGTTCGGCCATACGACCTGGGCCTTCTTCACCACAGGCTTGTAAACCATCGTTTGGNCCAATAATTTCGACTCCATCCGAACGAAGAGTCGCAATATTTCGCTGCGTTGCTGAATGTTGCCACATNCGTTGGTTCATCGCTGGTGCAATAAATGTGGGGGCTTCGGTAGCCAAGTATAAGGTTGACAATAAATCGTTGGCAGCTCCCGACGCTAATTGGCTAAGGGAGTTTGCCGTAGCGGGAGCAATTATTAACCCGTCAGCCCACCGTGCTAGTTCTATATGGCTCATGGACTGTTCAGCTTCTAAATCCCAAAGCTCTTCGCGGGCCCTATTTCCTGAGATGGCGGAGAGCGTAGTAGCGGTAACGAACTGTTTAGCATTTGTCGTTAAAACGGGTATTACTTCAGCGTTGTGACTCACGAGTTCTCGAATTGCTTCGGGTACCTTGAAAGCAGCAATACCGCCTGTGATTCCAAATACGATTTTATAGCTCATTGATGGACGCCTAATTTTGTAGAAGCATTCGATGTATTTTGGGTCGATGACAATATCATGCAATCATATGTATTGGCGAAGTCCTATATTAGTTGGCGTAGTGCTTAAGGTCTGGTATAACGCGCTTCCTAGTTTTTGCTCCGGTACGTCATTATGTCGCAAGTTTGTCAGGTCACTGGAAAGCGGCCGATGAGTGGTAATAATGTTTCTCATGCACAGAATCATACGAAACGTAGGTTTCTACCAAATTTGCAGTACCATCGATTTTGGGTTTCTTCGGAAAATCGCTTTGTTAAGCTAAGAGTGTCTACTGCCGGTATGCGAGTGATCGATAAGCATGGAATTGACAAAGTCCTTTCTGATATGCGCAAAAGAGGAGCAAAAATATAGTGAGAGAAAAGATAAAAATGGTGTCTAGTGCCGATACTGGCCACTANTACACTACTACTAAAAACAAACGAACGACTCCCGATAAACTCGAAATGAAAAAATTTGACCCTGTTGTGCGCAAACATGTGATTTATCGGGAAGCCAAAATTAAGTAGGGAAGACACAAAAGCTGCCAGAACTTCCTGAAGTCGAAACGACTCGCCGCGGAGTCGAAGGGTCTGTTGTGGGTAAATGTCTCGNGGACATAGTAGTCCGTGAGAAGCGTTTGAGATGGCCCGTTGAATTAGGTACTGACGTATTAGNCGAGNGNNTGCTGCGCGTTGANCGACGTGGCAAGTATTTGTTGTTCCGTTTCCGTTCGGGCGCTTTGATTATACATCTGGGTATGTCCGGNCGTTTGCGTGTTGTTGATATTTCCACNCCGCTTATTAAGCATGACCATATAGATTTTGTTTTTGAGGACCATGTGGTCCTTCGCTTCAATGATTCCCGTCGTTTTGGGAGTATTCATTTCTCTTCTGATCCCAAGTCTCACTGGCTACTACGTGAGCTTGGTCCTGAACCATTAGAGGATGCGTACAANACTGATTATCTGTTTCAGAAATCACGAAATGTTAGACAACCTATTAAACTATTTATTATGAATTCCAAGGTGGTTGTTGGTATCGGNAATATATACGCTAATGAAACTCTATTTCGATCTGGGATCCGACCTAGNATAGCTGCAGGACGCATTAATCGAAAACGCTANAACCGAATCGTTAATGAATCAAAAATCATATTAAAAGAAGCTATAGANTTAGGTGGGACTACNCTTCGAGACTACTTAGGCAGTAATGGTGAAAAGGGGTATTTTGTACAATCGTTAGATGTATATGGCCGCGAAGGAGAGTCATGTCGTGTTTGTAATGCCGATCTGAAGTCCATTCGATTAGGTCAAAGAGCAACTGTTTATTGCCCTACCTGCCAGCGTTAATNTAGAGGGATTTTAAGCTTTCATTTTTTGGGCGAACTAATTTGCAAAAGACATTGCCAATTTTTGTTTCCTTCCAGATCTCATAGTCGTTTAGGTCCAGTTGCATATGCGCTGGATGTTCGACGTAAACAAAACCTTCTTTTGTAAGGTGAGATTCTAGTAGTCGAAGTATTTCTAAGTANTGAAAAGGTTCGCNGAATGGTGGATCAACAAAAACGATGTCCCACTTGGCTTGAGTTTTCTTTAAAAAATCCGAAGCCTTACTANTATGGATAGTGGCATTAGCACTTAATTCAGCATTAGTTTCTTTCAATCTTGTAATGACCTTTCGATTTATTTCGACAAAATCGGCGCGTCGTGCTCCACGAGAAAGAGATTCGAATCCCAGAACTCCAGTCCCTGCAAACAAATCAAGCACGCTTGNNTCAGCTATTTCTCGTGTTAACCAATTAAATATTGTTTCTCTGGCACGATCTGTAGTGGGCCTGAGATGTTGGNTGCGTGCGACAACAAGCTTTCGNCCTCTCCATTTACCACTGATAATGCGTACTGTGTTTGTTCTGATGGTCATAAAAGCGATTGTGGTTGATTCCAAAAAGAAAAATGACAAATTATGGCGACGTTTTAAACGTTCTTTAACTAAAACACGAGTTAATTTAGCTGAAGGAATAGGTGATTTAGTTTTAGGCGAGCGGGCAATTGATGCGAGTGCCCTAGAGGAGCTCGAAACCTCGTTATTGACTACAGATGTAGGCATAGAAACAACGTCAAAAATCATAAGCTCTCTAACAGGGAAGGTGAAAAGAAAGGAGTTGGGAGACACTGTCGCCCTCAANAAAGCCCTCACTGAAGAGTTGTATTCGATCGCAGAAGCACTGGAACAACCTTTCGAAGTACAGAGAAAAAATCCTTTCGTTATATTAATGGTTGGTGTGAATGGCGCGGGCAAGACTACTTCGACAGGGAAGCTTGCTAGTCGATTGCGTACTAGTGGGTTAAAGGTNCTTATAGCGGCCGGAGATACCTTTCGAGCAGGGGCAATCGAGCAAGTAAAGCAATGGGGAGATAGAAACGGTATTCCGGTTGTTGCCCAGCAGACAGGAGCAGATTCCGCTTCAGTCATTTATGACGCGATAGAGTCGGCAAAAGCCCAAAATATTGACGTCGTTATTGCAGATACGGCGGGTCGTTTACAAACAAATAAGGGCCTAATGGATGAGCTTTCGAAAATAAAAAGAGTCGTGAATCGTTTGGACGCCTCTGCACCACATGAGTGTTTACTAGTTGTTGATGCGACGATTGGTCAGAATGTGCTGTCACAGGTACGAGAATTTGATGAGGCAGTAGGACTGACCGGCTTAATAGTCACTAAATTAGATGGAACAGCCAAGGCTGGGGTACTGTTTGCATTGTCGAATGATCGAGTAAATAAGCTCCCTATTTATTTTGTAGGATTAGGCGAAGGTATTGATGATATGGAACCCTTTGATTCCGAAGCTTATGTGGAAGCACTTTTGGACTTAAACTAGAAAAATTGAGGAAAATTTGAAGGGGATCGAATTCTGTNAGGTAGCAAAAAGATTTAAAAATGGNCATGAGGCCTTACGCGATGTAAGCGTATATTTTGAACCGGCGACTATGTCTTTTTTGACTGGCCATTCGGGTGCTGGCAAAACGACCTTTTTGCGACTTATTTTGCTTCTGAGCAGCCCGACTCGAGGCGAAATACTAGTGAATGGAATAAATATTTCCAAATTACCTCGATCTAGGTTGCCTTCCTATAGGAGACATATAGGAGTGGTATTCCAAGACCATAACCTTTTGGGTTACAGAAACGTTTTTGAAAACGTAGCCATACCATTATGGGTTGCTGGTTTAAGGGATAGGGAAATCAGAAGTCGGGTCCGAGCGGCTTTGTCGGCTGTTGATCTGCTGGATAAAGCGCTTGCACTTCCAAGTGCCTTATCGACCGGTGAGAGACAGAGAGTAGGTATAGCTCGGGCCGTGGTCAATCGCCCAAAAATTCTCTTGGCGGATGAACCGACGGGAAATCTTGACCCAGTGCTTTCTCGATCTGTTATGGAACTCCTCCAAAGATTTCAAGCTTATGGNACTACAGTGATTGTCGCGTCGCATGATCTGGACCTGATCAATGAAATGAAGCTACCTATTGTTGAGCTTTCTAAGGGGATGATCGTTAAGGAAGGCAGCTCGGATCTTCCTCGCGAACAATGACTTTAATGAGTACTGTTAATGTTTCGACAAATTGAGCCATGGCCTTCTTCCGTGCGGCCATTAAGCGCGAGCTTGCGAGATCATCGCCGGGTTCTTATGGAAAGCTTAGGTCTCGTAACAGAACGCTTTGGGACGAGTATTTTAGTGTGGTTGTTGATCGGTATATCGNTATGTCTGCCGGCTGGTTTGTATCTGATTCAACAGAANCTAGCGAAGGCATCGGAGGGATGGGAGGGACAGAGCGGTTTTAGTGTCTATCTTGCAATCGATGCCGGAAAAGAGAAAGTCGATGCNCTAGTCCAGGAACTTGATCTTCGCGAAGGAGTGAGTACGGTTCAAATTATTAGTCCCGAGGCGGCTTTGAATGAGCTTAGCGAACATTTCCAAATGGGCAGGGCTTTAGAGGTATTGGNTAGTAATCCCATTCCATTCTCGATTCGAATTTCGCTCAGACCGCATGTTTCCATCGAAAGCTATGAACAGATCAAAGAATGGTTGCTAAGCCATAACGATGTTGAAGAAGTGGTCATAGAGAGGGCGTGGATACAACGCCTCCAATCTCTGGAGATATTTGTAGAGCGCCTTGGTTATATGCTTATGGTAATTTTTGGAGTGGGTGCAATTTTAGTCACTGCTGTCTCAGTTCGGTTTGCTATGGATTCTCGTTTAGAAGAGATTCGGGTATCTCATGTAGTAGGAGGCACAGCGCGATTTTTGCGGCGACCTTTTTACTACTTTGGGCTTATCTATGGTCTAGGTGGAAGTATTTTTGGCCAGATGATTATCGCCATCGTTTTGGTCATTCTTGAGGAGCCTTTGACAAAAATTTACGCGAGCTATGGTCATACTCTTGCTTTTGAAGGATTTGACATCATATTTATAAGTGCGATGGCGGCTTTTGGAGCAGGTCTAGGTGTNTTAGGAGCAAATATTGCTTCAAGACGGCAAATAAAAAACCTATATGTGCAATGAAAGGCGTTGAAAAAGCAATTAGCACTCGCATTAATCGAGTGCTAATATGCCCGGCCCTTGCGTTTGGAGGAAAAAATTGAGCGCAAATATTGCTTCTTTACATAGTCTGTCACCAGGTCATGACTTGGATGCCTACATACAGACAGTTAATGCTATGCCTGTGCTTACTCCAGAAGCTGAGCGTGAACTGGCAGAGAAGTACTATTTTGAAAATGATCTCCATGCTGCAAGAGAATTGGTTTTAGGGCACTTGCGGTTTGTCGTTCACTTAGCTCGAACTTATCGAGGTTATGGATTGTCTGAATCCGACATTATCCAGGAGGGTAATGTCGGATTGATGAAGGCAGTGAAGCGATTTGATCCAACTAAAGGGTTCCGGCTAATTTCGTTTGCAGTTCATTGGATTAAGGCAGAAATCCACGAATTTGTGTTACGCAACTGGCGAATTGTCAAAATTGCTACAACAAAAGAGCAAAGAAAGCTTTTCTTTAACCTACGTAATCGTAAAAAGACGCTGTCTTGGTTAAACGTCCGAGAAACGGAAGCAATCGCTGCTGATCTTGGAGTCGATCCAAAAGTTGTTACCCAAATGGAGGGCCGACTGAAATCTCGCGATATGGCCTTTGATGGGTATGCTGCGGAAGACGATGACGAAATAATAGCAGCACCGGCTCAATTTTTAGGAGACGATTCGGCTAACCCTGAACAGCTATCCGCAGCAGATCAATGGTCTGAACAATCTAATGAGTTTTTGCATGAAGCGATTGCAGAATTAGACGATAGAACCCGGGATATTCTAGAATCTCGCTGGCTTAATGATGATAAAGAGACCCTTCAATCTCTGGCTGCTCGTTATAGCGTTTCAGCGGAGCGAATACGCCAACTTGAGAACAATGCTATGAAAAAACTCAAAGTAGGATTGGAAGAACGTTCGCTCACTACAGCCATCTAGTAGATTACGAGTATAGCGTTGATGATCAGTAGTCGGTTGGAGAAAGAAACGCATCGTTGTTTTTCTCAGAGTGTAAAAGGTGTCACGGAATAGCACTTTGCCGATAACTATCGGATAAAGTCACTTGGATGTCGGTGCGTAGTCTCGACCGAGGGAACAACACGTGAAGGCATGCAAATTGTTTAGCGGCGAAAAAAGAGTTTATGTTCGACAGAGAGGTCGAATGACTAAGGCTCAGTCTCACGCCTTAGAACGATTTGCGGAATATGAGATTACTGATGGTTCTCAAATATTGTCTTCATTTGATTATCAAGAGCCTATAGCTATCGAAATTGGTTTTGGGATGGGACACTCTCTAGTTCGTTACGCCGCAATGAATCCGGAAGTCACGTGTATCGGCGTAGACGTCTATCTTCCTGGAATCGGATCACTGATAAGACAATGTGAAGTTCAGGGGTTAGACAATATACGTATTTCGAATCGGGACGGAAATTCATTCTTAAACTCCGTCGGAGACAAAAGTATTGAAACGATAATGGTGTTTTTCCCGGATCCGTGGCCCAAAAAGCGTCACAGTAAGAGACGGTTGGTCAATGAAGAATTCTGTAGCTGTATAGCTCGGAAACTCAAGCAGCATGGAAATGTATATTTAGCTACGGATAGCATTCAATACGCGAATCAGATAGAGGCGGTCTTTGAAAGACAAAGTGATATGAGCGGAGGTAAGTCTGATAGACCATCCGCGCGGCTTGAAAGTCACTATGACACACGTAGCCAACGGTTGGGCAATGAGGTGATTGACTTCGCTTATTTTAAAAAGTAACTAATTTGGTAGAAATTTTTCTACAATCGAATCGATATGTTTGTATCCATATTCCGTAAGAGAAAGTTTATTGGTTTGAATCAGCTCCCAGTCGCGCAACTCTTTTATCTTGGTCGCTATGATTCGAAAAGGTAGACCAGTGGAAGAGAGAAACCTCTCGTTTTCTACACCATTTTTTAGTCTCAATACGTTCATCATNAATTCAGCGGGAAGTTCTTCTTTAGGTACTGTTTTGCGAATTGGTTGCCCGTCCGTCATATAAAGGCGAGGTTGTCTTCGATGTTCAGTCCTTATTGTTTTAGTTCCTATTTTGTATTTCCCGTGTGCTCCCGCACCAATGCCTAGGTAATCACCAAATCGCCAATAGTTGATGTTGTGGTTTGAAACTTTGCCATCTTTTGCGTATGCAGATATTTCATAGCGTTGATATTGCTTTGATTGTAAAAATTCACGACCTGTTTCATCTATATCTGCTCTAATGTCTAAAGTTGGTAAGACGGGTGGTTGTCGCGCAAAAACAGTNTTNGGTTCGATCGTAAGTTGATACCAAGATATGTGACTTGGCCCAAGGGCAACNGCCTTTCGAAGATCCTCCAAAGCTTGTTCCGGCGTTTGCTGTGGCAACCCGTACATTAAGTCAATATTGACTTCTTCAAGACCACTTTCAAGAGCTTCTGATATAGCTGTCTCAGCGTCATTTACGGAATGAATTCGACCTAAATTAACAAGCTGTTTCGAATTAAAGGACTGTACACCGATAGATGCTCGTGTAATCCCTGCTTTTCGGTAGTCTGCAAAGGAGTATCGTTCGATAGCTCCAGGATTGACTTCTAAAGTGACTTCTGGTGCTCTAGATAGAGCTGGATGAGACAAGATTTTTTCAAATGACTCTGGACTGAAAAGACTTGGCGTACCTCCCCCACAATAGATCGTTCCAACAGGCCGATCAACCTGTNCCATCTGGGAGTCCAGGTCGTTTAGAAGGCGTTTGACATAAGTCTTTTGGTCTATGGGGCCTTCCATGGGATGCGAGTTAAAGTCGCAGTAGGGACACTTTCGCACACACCATGGGAAGTGTATGTAAATGCCTATTGCCTCGTTTTCTAGAATGACGTCGCAACCTCTAATTTTTGAATTAATTCTCTGGTGGCTATCCCGCGATGACTCATACGACTTTTTGCGGCGACATCAAGCTCAGCAGAGGTCGATTTGGTTCTATCTATAACGAAATGTGGATCGTACCCAAAGCCATTGTNGCCTCGCGGCTCNTCAATGATATTTCCACACCACTTGCCGGTTGCTACTAGAGGTGTAGGGTCGCGTGAATTTTCGACGAAAACCATGCAACAGTAGAAATAAGCATTCCGATAATTAGGTAAATGTGCCTTTTTCCTCAGCTCGGTGACGAGCTTGTGATTGTTCATTTCGTCTGTCGCGTCGTTACCTGCGTATCGAGCTGAATAGATACCAGGTGCACCATTTAGGGCTGGCACCACGAGGCCCGAGTCTTCCGCAATTGAGGGTAGATCTCCAAGTTTAGATGCGTTTCTTGCCTTAGTTATAGCATTTTCAAGAAAAGTAATGCCGGTTTCTTCTGGGGGTGAAATACGCAAGTTGCTCTGGGCGACGAACTCTAGGTTGAGTTTGATAAATAATGAACGGAATTCAGCGAGTTTCCCTGGATTATGTGTCGCGAGTATAATTTTTTGAGGATAAGCCATCATGACCTATGCCTATACATTTGTTTTCGTAAGTAAATTTGTTCGTTGCCTTGAGGTAAACTGACGTTAATAGTGAAGTTCAGGACGTCAGCATCGTCGAAATCAAAAAGGGCAATAAAGTAAACTGCGTTCTCATCCACTAACTTTCTAAAGGATAATCCAAACTGTTGTCCGAGTAGATTTTTATAACTTCCACTTATGGGTCGACTAACATGTCCTTCTTTCCCCAATACAGATATGTTGATGACCCCCAGATTTTCTCCACGTCTCAAACCATATTTGCTCGCTATGGCCGGATTTAGAAACATTGAATTGAATATGGTGTGATGTACTTCGAAATCATTATATTTTGTTGATGGTTCAGCCTGAAGAATGGGACCGTTTAACATTATTAGCAAAGCCGTAAAGTATAGGCGTTTCATAGAGCCCGCCCGAGCCTGTAAAATGCTGTTTTTCCGAATAAATTAGGCCACCGTTTGATGAGTGGCCCGTCGTTGTAGTCTCTATCTGCAACGAATCTTTCTATTATACGAATACCGTCATTGCTACAGAGTTCTTCGAAATCCAGAAAGGTGCAAAGGTGTATGTTGGGNGTATCAAACCAATTATGTGGCAAATGCTTTGCAATAGGCATTTTCCCTTGGCTGACAAGTTGCAAGCGACATGCCCAATGTCCAAAATTCGGGAAAGTAACTATACACTCGATACCTATATCGAGCATTTGGTGAAGTAATTTATGGGGAGCTTGTATAGCTTGAAGCGTTTCCGTTAGCAAAACCATGTCGAAACTATCTTTTGGAAATCTATCCAGTCCCTCATCTAGATCGTGTTCGATGACATTCACACCTTTAGAAATACAAGCAGTGATCTCTTCGTGATCTTTTTCTATGCCGTAGCCTGTGACGTTTTTAGAATGACCTAGATATTGCAGTAGTTCACCGCTACCGCATCCGAGATCTAAGACCCGCGCGTCGGGATTGATGAAATTCGCCGCAATTTCTAGATCTCGTCTCATTTTATAAGGTCTCTGTAAATTTGGCTCATGTATGTTTGAAGTATTTGGAAGTAGCGGTCTATAGGAAGTAAGAAGGAGTCGTGACCGTGTGGAGACTCTATGGTGGTTGAGACTACTTGTTTGTTTGCGGCGATAAGAGCATCAACGATTTCTTTTGATCGTTTGGGAGAAAATCGCCAATCCGTGGTAAATGAGACAACCAGAAATTTTGATCGGGCGGTCTTTAAACAAGAGATAAGCTCGTNGTTAAATTCTCGTGCCGGATCGAAATAATCTAGTACTTTAGTGATTAGTATGTAGCTATTAGCGTCAAATCTTTTAGAGAAAGATTCGGCCTGATAGTGCAAATAACTCTCAACTTGAAATTCAACATCTCGTGCTTGNTTTAGATCNCCGGATTTTAGTTCCCTTCCGAATTTATCGCGCATTGCGTCGTCTGATAAATAAGTTACATGGCCAAGCATTCGGGCAATGCCTAAACCCTGGTCGGGATTGACCCCATANTTGTGATAATTCCCTGCTCGAAAATTGGGGTCGGAGCTTATGGCTAGCCGCGCGATCTCGTTGAACGCTATATTCTGAGCCGAAAGCTTAGGTGTACATGCGATCAATACGGCATGTTCGACACGTATTGGATAATCGATTGTCCACTGAAGAGCCTGCATTCCGCCTAGACTGCCACCGATAATTGCAGAAAATTTGTCTATGCCAAGGTGGTCGGCCAACAGTGCTTGAGAACGCACCCAGTCTTTTACGGTAACAGNGGGAAAGTTGGGGCCGTAAATTTCCTTAGTTTCTGGGTTGATGCTGGTTGGCCCTGTNGAACCNTGNCAGCCGCCTAGGTTGTTNACGCTGATTACAAAAAAATGATTCGTGTCGATTGGCTTGCCAGGTCCTATTGCAGTGTCCCACCAACCTGGCTTGGCATCTGTTTCAGTATGGTATCCGGCCGCATGATGATGCCCTGAGAGNGCATGGCAAATTAGTACGGCGTTGGATCTAGATTTGTTAAGTACTCCATATGTTTCGTACGCGAGGTGCCATTCTGAAAGAATCTGGCCAGAGCTTAAAACCANGTCATCGTTAAATTGATGTAACTGNGGCTTAACGAGGCCCACTGAATCGTCTGGGTATNTCACGGCGATGTACCAAACTGATTGAGTGTGNTTAAAACCGGAATTTCAATAATTGGACCNTGCTTATTCATTTNTTAAAAAATTTTGATTCTAGTTAATCAGAGTGGGTAACACATAATTTTTGAAAAGGTAAAGAGCCATAACTGTAATCATTGGAGAAAAATCCAGNCCAGCCATTGGCGGAAGTAATTTTCGAGCGGGCGCTAACGCAGGTTCGGCAATTTGATAAGCGGCAGAGGCGAACGGAGAGTATGTTCCTGGAGCTATAAAACTTAGTATAATTGTTGCGAAGATCGCAAACAGAAATACCCAAACGACGTAAT
Organism: Gammaproteobacteria bacterium; assembly: GCA_002708205.1. Lineage (GTDB taxonomy): Bacteria > Pseudomonadota > Gammaproteobacteria > Pseudomonadales > Azotimanducaceae > UBA11889. The sequence goes on along the minus strand of PAMR01000037.1, from coordinate 22,095 downwards.
CGAGCGCTAGGTATAAACCAAAACTAAAACTTGAGAAGAGTGCTGCTTGACCAACGGTTATTAAAATTACCATTAGTGTGAGTGTAAGCCAGGCTAGCAAGAACGAAGCGAAGTCAATATTTTTGTATGGTCGAACGATAGACCGAATCGGTTGCAGAAGAGGATTTGTTAGTCGAATTACACTCGCCACAATTTGGTTGTTTGGATCAGCTTGTACTGCCTGTAATACAAATCGAATTACGAGAAATATAGCGACTGTTTGTAAAATAAATTTCAGAATGTACGCAATGGGTTCGGGCATCTAACCATACTCCTTGGCGAGTTCTTGTGATCTTTGATATGCGCCCATGATCGCTTTTTGAATGGTTTCCCCTACGTCATGGTGATCCAGGATGGAAATCGCTCGTTCTGTCGTCCCNCCCGGAGAGGTNACGTTCGACCTTAGTGTCTCGGCCGTTGTCTTAGATTCCATCATCATTTTTGCGGCGCCTTGAGCTGTATGACTGGCTAGCCGTAAGGCGTTTTCTGGCGATATCCCCAAAGCTTTTCCAGATTCGACCATCGCTTCAATGAGGTAAAAAAAATACGCTGGCCCACTGCCTGAAATGGCCGTTACTGCATCGAGTTCCATATCGTTTTGAAACCAAATGACNGAACCGGCTGCTTCCATGATTTGATTAGCTAATTTTTTGTGTTTGGGTCCGACTAGATCGTTGCCTATCATCCCAGTAATGCCTGACCCGTAAAGAGCAGGTGTATTGGGCATGCACCGTATAATGGGCGTTCCATTAGTCAGGAGACGCGTCAGGCTGGTGATTGGCACGCCGGCCGCAATAGAAATTACGAGCTTTCCGGCTAGTGCGCGCGCGTGTGGAGCAAGAATATCCGCAAGGACCTGAGGTTTTACCGCTAGAACAACAATTTCACTATTTATTATGGCTTGGATATTGTCATGAGTCGAAAAGATCGGAGTATCCTCAAATTTACTCAAGGCTTCAGGCGCTGGATCCGCCACCGTAATGTTTACAGTTTCGCCGGACCTAAGTAACCCCATGGCTAGAGCGTATGCCATGTTACCGCCGCCGATGAAGCCGATTCGGTTAGTCATTTGATGGTCTCCCGGTATGTCTGTTTACTTTACGCCTTCCAAATATCGCTGTGCCGACCCTTATAATAGTGGAGCCCTCGTAAATAGCATTTACATAATCAGCTGACATTCCCATAGAAAGCGTATCCCAATGGGGGCCACCGATTTTTCTATAAGTCTTAAATAAAGCGTGCATCTTCGAAAAACTTTCGCGATTCCTTTCACTGCTTACATCAACGGAAGGAATCGCCATTAGGCCCCTCAGTTTTAGTCGAGGTAGTTTATTCACATAGTCGACCATATTCCTTAGTTCGTCTGGCAGCACCCCAGATTTCTGCTTTTCCTGGTCAATATTGACTTGAATGCAGACATTTAGTGGAAGTTTCTGCTTATCACGGGCCNTATCAAGTCGGTCTGCTATTTTTGTACGATCGAGNGTGTGAACCCAATCGAAAAGAGTNCCAATATCATGCGCCTTATTTGATTGGATCNTNCCGATAAAGTGCCAAANAANGTCTTTGATATCGTGCAATTCNCTTGTTTTAANCTTGGCTTCCTGGAGAAAATTTTCACCAAAGTCTCGTAATCCGAGTTCGTATGCTTGCCTTATTTCATCTGGTTCACGAGTTTTGGACACNGCCATTAGTTTCACNCNGTCAATANNGCGACCGCTNGTATNACAAACNGAGGNCAGTTTTTTTCGNACCAAATTTACCNGATGTTGNAAATTATTTGNTTTNTTCATAGCCCAACNCAATGCCCTCNNAGNGNAANGGTNTCTTGTCTCCGATTCGAAACAAGTTGTTAACTATAAGTCNTATTCAGCNAAATATCGTNAGTAACTTTATAGCGAGTCTGTTTATACAAGTAGATTATGAGAAACTANTTATTNAAACGNATCTAGGTGGAGAAAAACTATGTGCTTTACGAAGAAGTTAGTGATTTTTTTTATGGTCATTTTCGTTCCCCAGGCACTTTTGGGTGGTGAAGNGTCGGTTTTCGANCTACGGACCTATACAACAGTTGATGGNCGGTTGCCGGCTCTNGAAAAGCGATTTCGAGACCATACGATGGAGTTTTTCGAGAAGCACGGGATGGAGAACATAGGATATTGGATACCAATTGAGCAACCAAATACTCTGATTTACATACTAAGTCACGAGAATATGGAATCAGCGAAACTTAGTTGGCGGTCTTTTTCATCGGATAGCGGCTGGCAGGAAGTGGCAAAGGAGTCTCAAAAAGATGGTCCGATCTTGATAAGAGGCGGTGTGAAATCTATTTTCATGAAATCAGCTGATTATTCGCCTATAAAGAGATAGTGAATCGATAGAGAAGGGTTTTTCATTGGTATCTTTATCGAGNGCTGGTCGTCCATATTCAGGAGTCTTTATGGTTCATCCAGGTTTCGGCAATGATGGTTGCAGCGATTGCATGGTCGGGTTGTGAGTGTCCAGACCTGTCACGNGCTTCAAATGTGCTTAGCCGCTCGTCAGCGTATTCGACATTAAGGCTGTAGCGTTNAGATAGTAAGGAACCGAATTTACGACAGGCGCAAGACATCGACGATTCACTATCGTCCATATTTANGGGTAGACCNACCACAAGTCCGGTCGGACCCCAATCCCTGACAAGTTGGTCGATTTCANTCCAATTNGGAGTGCCTTTTTTTGCATGGATAGTCTTGATGGGCGACGTGGTGCCAGAAACGATTTCAGCAACAGCGACGCCAATGAATCGCTTACCAAAATCAAAAACAAGCGTTGGCATCGAGATTAAGCCTCACCGAAATCAGAAGAAAGAAGATTCAAGTCAATGCCTATGCTCTGGAGGACTTGGGCCGGTTTTGATTTAAAGTCGTCATGAAAAACGATTTCGTCGTTTTTTGGACAAACAAGCCATGCCCCATCGGCTATTTCTTGTTCGAGTTGATTGGGGCTCCACCCGGCGTAACCCAGTGTGACTAAATATTTTTCTGGTCCGCAGCCTTCACCGATGCGNCGAAGTAAATCTTTTGAAGTCGTCAAGGCCAAATTCTTACAAAGAATCTGTGAGTCATCGGTCATGACATCATTCGAATGCAGTATGAAACCTTGATCGGAACCAACCGGTCCTCCCTCCAAAATCATCTTTTGAGAATCTACGATTGAAGGGCATTCCATTTGCTTAAGGAAAGTACTCAATTCGATTGTTGTCGGACGATTTAACATCAGCCCCAATGCGCCAGATTCGTCGTGAAAACAAAGGTATGTGACTGTATCGCCAAAATATGTCCCGACTTGCTTCGGCATTGCTACTAGTAATTGGTTTGGAAATGTTTTTGGGTTCATTTATTACATCGTGGCCCTGTTAAAGGGCCTTAGATCATATCTGTGCCGCATAAATTACCGAATGGGAGTAAGCGTCTTTTATACAGAAACCTGCCTATATTGATTTGACTGAATAGAACCGGCAGGCGGGTCATGAGCGTTTGTATTCCCAAGTTTTGATAATTTCTAGGGTTTGCTTTCCGGANTCGTACCCGGGAGGAAAGGGTGGATAGGGGCTTCCTTTTTGGATAATGCTTAAAGTAGCGGCATCTAAAACTGGATGCCCTGAAGACTCAATGATTCGGGCCTCTTTAAGTGTTCCGTCACTTCTCAAAATAACGAGGAATTTGAGATTTCCGTACAATTTTTTTTGTTGCGCTTCTATAGGATAATTAAGACTTCCGATTCGCTGCATTTTACGAAGAATACCGTCTATATAGTAATTGAGGGTAGGGTCGAAGCGGCTCTTCGTATTAAGAGGCCCCATCTTCTCAAGTTTTTTATCGAAACTAGCCGCTTCGGCTGCCTTATTGTAGAAAGTCTTTGGAGCGGTAGTTGACTTTATTTGAATCTGCCGGTCGTTAGGAATGACCACACTCTGCGGGTCACGAATTTTGGCGAATTCGGAGCTCTTCGGTGGTTCTATATTTGTAGGGTTGGGTTCTTGTTCAATATGAGAATTTCCTCCAGCCTCGCCAGTCACATGCACGTCCTTAGATTGTATTGAGGCCAATTCGATTTTGAGGCTCTGTCGGGGCGAATTCAATTCGCCAATTCGAACATCTAAGTTGATGAAAACAACAATGTGAATGAAAAGTGCGAGGACTAAAGCCTTTACTAATGACTCGCTTGAATGTCGAAAATCGACCGTAGAGACTCTCATGGTTTAGTGAAACGTTTCTCGAGATTGCTTAACAAGTCATCGGCAATATTTATCTCGAAATGATTGTCCAACTCTCGAATGCAAGTGGGACAGGTAATATTAATTTCAGTTAAAAAGTCGCCGATAACATCTATACCAACAAAGATTAATCCTCTGTCTACTAAGTCTGGGCCGATTGTCTCTGCAATGAGACGATCCCTTGTAGTGAGCTTGCGCCCTTCACCTGTTCCACCGGCCGCTAAATTGCCTCGAGTCTCTCCAGACATAGGTATGCGTGCTAAAGCATAATCAATCGGCTTGCCGTCGATTATGAGAATACGTTTGTCACCATCTACGATTTCCGGTATGTATTTTTGAGCCATGATTGGATGTCGGCCGTTTTCGGTTAGAGTCTCGATTATTACATTCAGATTTGGTTCTTTTTCTTTTGCCCGAAATATGCGGGCCCCTCCCATTCCGTCAAGACATTTGAATATGACATCGTCATGTTTGGAGTGAAACTCTCGAAGAATGTCCTGTCTTTGAGAGACGACCAGGGGCGGTTGAAATTGTGGGTATTTCGTAGCAAAAAATTTCTCATTGCAGTCTCGTAAGCTACCAGGCCGATTTACGACAAAAGCACCGTCAATTTCCGCTCTTTCAAGAAGATAGGTCGTATAGATATAGTCCATGTCAAATGGGGGGTCTTTTCGCATCATAATGATATCTATACTACCGAGCGGTATCGCGATCTCTTTTCCAAGTTTGTACCATTCCCGAGGGGCTGCTGATGAATCTAGCGTATTAGCAAATTTTTCGTCTAATTCAATGTTTTTGATATAGCCAAGTGCTTCACCATCTTCCCAAGCCAGATCCTTTTGTTCCATATAACTTATTTGCCAGCCCTTTTTTTGGGCGGCACTGATCATTGCTAGAGTTGAATCTTTCTTGAGATTTAAAGATTCGAGTGGATCCATCACGAAAGCGATGTGTGTCATCTGGTACGACCAATATAAAAAACGGACTTAAATTACTTCTATGTGCTTCATGCTTCAAGTTGGGTGACCCTATTTAATATTATTCGATCAGTGTTCGATTACATCGATACCTGCCCCCATGAAAAAAAAGTGATAAGTTGATCTTCGAAATATGGGAATAAACAGCGCTGTGAAACCAAAAACACGCGAACATTTCAGTTAAAGATACTCGTGAGTGCGAGAGGAGAGTTTCTATTTGAAGGAGAGAATACCTGAAGAAATAAAAAGTTTGAGAAGGGGTTCTATCGTTCCCGCAGGAAATGCTGAAGAACCTTCGGCCTCACTTTTTGAGCAAGACTTTCAACGAGCATTGTCTTTCATGAATAAATTATTTCTTGACTTAGAGTCTAACAAAGGACCCGCGATATCTATTGATTTGGTGTGCAAACACTTTAATTCGATAAAAGAGTCTGGTCAGAGTCACAGCCATGACTGCATTGTCCAGATGATTCGGGCAATCGAAAATATGTTAAATCAAGCTGCAGATGGAACCGTGGACTTTGGGTCGAGCATGATAACCACGATTAAGACTGCTTTGATGGTCCTCGACAAATACGAAACTAATGATTTTTCTTTGGCTCCTTCAATTCGAGAGGATATGGATAGGGTCTCTGAGCAAGCCGACTTGATAGCGTCTGGCCTCGAGCCTGAAGAACTGGCAAATCAATTCCCGTCGGACGAATTCGAAAAAATACCTAAGTCAGGGGCCAGTCTCGTTTCATCAGAAAACAATCGAGACCGTATCAACAATAAATCGACGTCCAGTCCCAAGGCCCTCTCCTTGGAAGTCCCAGCGTCTCTGGTCAGCCAGTCAGACAATGAAGTGATTACCGGTCTTCAATTGGTTTTAGACGATCTGACCGGTCTAATCACAAAGAAAAGCACTTTAGAAAAAGAACTAAAACGAATCTTATTGAAGACATTCGATCAATTAGATGACTTGAAAAGTAAACTTAATACATTGGGGAAAATTACTTCCCTCACACGGACTGCTGATAATGATGCGGTTCAAGTGAAAGATACAATTACTCAAACAACTACACTAGGTCGTTCGATTCACCATGGTTTGTTGATGAGTCTAAAACAAGTAAGTCATCTATATGAAGAATCCGTTGTCCTCAGTGAGCAGATGCAAGAGCGTTTGGTTCGTAAGAGTCTCAATAAGACATCTAACATGGGGCCGCCTTTAGAGGCGCTAGTGGACTCTCTTTCGGAGAAATATGGGAAACAAATCAATTTTCGGTTTGTTAGTACGAACGAGCCAATAAGTGAGAATATATACCAAGAAGCAGTCATTATTGCGGAAAGATTAATACGACACGCAGCGAAACATTCCATCGAGCTTCCCGAAGATAGGAGGAGGTATGGAAAATCGGACTTGGGTGTAGTAACCATTTCTCTATCGCTGAACGACGGAATTATTCGAATTGCTTTGACTGATGATGGACAGGCATTACCAAAAAAAGCTATCTGTAATCAGGCTATAGCTTTGGGGCTGATTGATCGTGGAACTCAATTAACCCCTGATGAGATAATTTACTTCGTCATGGCCAAAGATTTCTCAACACCGACACCTGATAATTCCTCTGCGCTCGATTATTCTGATTTGGTAAAGTTACACCAGCAAACGGATAAATTATGCGGTTTTGTATTTATTGATCCGGTCCCAAAAGAGGGAAACAGTATCTTTGTCGATATACCAGAAGATTTACCTGTTATTTCAGTGTTGACTTTAACAGTGAGAGGGGAAGTATTTGCTTTCGAATCGAATGTTATCGAGAAAATAATACATTGCCAGGCACAAACATTACTTTCGGAGGAGCGAATTCCCGCTATCGACATTGTCGTAGATGGCGTTATCCATAAATTAGCAAACTCGATTAGCGCAGATGACTTAATCCTAAAGGAGTCAAAAGCTGAAGAAATACCTGTTGTTCTTTGTTCTTTGGGAGACAAGAGTTTCGCTATTTCTGCTGACACGGTATCCGGATTTCAAGATGTAATTTTGAAGTCTCGTCGAGGCTCCTCAGCCATCGATGATGGCCGTACAAAGTTAGCGATGAGCATGAATGGTTTTTTAGTTTTAGTGAAGAATCCACTACATCTATTCCAGGAAATAGTGGAAGCATAGATATAATTTCTGAAACAGATTGGGATGAAATTAGTGAATATTCATTCAATCATACGATCGGTTTCAACCATTGGTTGGCGTGCCGTATTAAACCGAGCGCAACTGTTGCTGCTGTTGTAGAGCGAAGTGTTAATGGTCCCATGCCGATTGGGCTAAACCCATTGAGTTTGGCAGAAACAATTTCGTCTTTAGTCCAGCCTCCCTCAGGACCTATAGCCAAACAGGTGTTTTGCGGCTTTATAATGGAAGGTTGGGATACGCTCGTGTCTCCAATGAGTTTTTGCTGACAAGTAATTGTCTGGAATACGTCGATAATGTTGTTTTGCAACTCTAATTCTGGCAGCCACATACGGAGACTTTGCTCACAGGCACTAATTACTATCTTTTTAAGTCGATCAATCCGTGGCTTTTTCAGTTGGCTTCGGGAGCTTGGAGCAATAACAATACGCGTAACTCCGAGTTCTGTGGCTTTTTGTACTAAATCTTCTAGGCCGTGGCTTATTACACTAGCGAGAAGTATCAATTCTCCGTCTTTATTGGGAACTGGCTGGACATCACCTAGGCTAAGCTCTGTTTTTCCTGAAATGGATGTCTCGACAGTGGCTAGGCACGTAGAGCCAGAGCCATCAAAAACAACAAAAGAATCTCCCTTACGAGCCCTCAATACGCGGGAAATATAATTGGATCGCTCATTGTCTAACCGTACTAGATGTCCTGTTTTTAGAACTATTTGTTCCGGATTGATGAAGAGATGTTTTAGCAAGGCTTATATGTTCTCTAGGAAACCGATATTTTCAGCGATACTTTCGCTGCTTTTAGCCTTGTTTAACGTATAGAAATGAAATCCAGGTGCACCACCTGCTAGCAAGCGCTCGCATAGACGACTTACAAATTCGATACCAAATTGAAGCAGATCTTCTGATTCTGGTTCATAGTCATTCAACCTTTTGGTCAACCATCTCGGTATCTCAGCACCAGCTTTTTTGGAAAAGTCCTCTAACTTAGCTTGATTCGTAATGGGCATTATGCCGGGAATTATGGGGACGGTAATTCCTAATGAGCGACAAAGGTCTACGAAGTAAAAGTAGCTATCGGTGTTATAAAAATATTGCGTGATACAGCCGCTAGCTCCAGCATCGATCTTTTCTTTAAGGTACAACGCGTCTTGGTTCTGGTTGTTAGAATCAGGATGTACTTCGGGATACGCAGCTACTTCGACTAACCATGAAGGATGATTTTTTTGTATCAGGTTAACTAGGTCTTTTGCGTACCGAATATTTTGTTTATTACCAAGGCCTGATGGTAAATCGCCTCGTAGGGCAACTACGCGACCTATTTCCAATTGCGCATATCTGTCGAGCAGTTCTAGTATCTCCGATTCGGTGTCTGCGCCCCAAGAGAGGTGAGGTACCGTTGTGTAGCCGAATTGACACAGTGAAGAGACTGTCTCGTAAGTACGTTCGCGAGTCGTGCCTCCTGCACCATATGTGACGGAAAAGTATTCGGGTTTGAAGGTATTTAAGCGTTTGGCAACTTTCAGCAAGGATTTTTGCCCCTTTGAAGTAAAAGGGGGAAAAAATTCAAAGCTGATATGGGCCCTTTTGGAGGTCATTAAATACTCGAGATGATACGAATGGCGCTGTTTTTAACGATTATGTCAATTCCTGGGCTAGTAATTCGGCTTTATCGGTACGTTCCCATGTGAACGTGTTTTCTTCACGACCGAAATGGCCATAGGCTGCAGTTTTTCGATAGATAGGGCGTTTTAGATCAAGCATTGAAATCAATCCTCTAGGCCTTAAATCAAAATGTTTACGTATAAGTGCAATTATTCTCGCATCACTTAGCTTGCCGGTACCGAAAGTATTAATCCCAATTGAAGTAGGTTCTGCAACACCTATGGCATAACTGACTTGTATTTCGCACCGATCAGCGATTCCCGCAGCTACTATATTTTTTGCTACGTATCGGCCGGCATAGGCTGCCGATCTGTCGACTTTTGACGGGTCTTTTCCAGAAAAAGCTCCCCCTCCGTGTCTNGCCATACCTCCGTATGTATCGACAATGATCTTTCTACCCGTAAGGCCACAGTCTCCGACNGGTCCGCCTATAACAAATTGCCCAGTCGGGTTGATAAAGATCTTCGTATCAGAAGTAATCCAGTTACCCGGTATGGTGGGTACTATGATCTCGTCCATGACCGCCTCGCGCAGGTCTTCTTGGCTTACGTCAGGTGAATGTTGGGTAGAAAGCACGATGGCCTCAATACTCGAGGGGGTGCCGCTCTCGTTGTAACGCATGCTGATTTGGCTTTTAGCATCCGGCCTAAGAAAACTTAAGGAGGAACGTCTTACTTCTGCTTGCTTTTCGACGAGTCGATGTGAATAAGTAATGGGGGCGGGCATCAAGACATCGGTTTCGTTTGTAGCGTATCCGAACATCAGACCTTGATCGCCGGCTCCCTGTTCATGATCATTCGATTCGTCTACACCCATTGCAATATCAGGGGATTGTCTTCCTAGGGCATTCATTATTGCGCAGGATTCGAGATCGAATCCTGAAGAAAGGTCACCGTAACCGATATCGGATATGACCTCCCTAACTATTTGATCAACGTCTATATTAGATTGGGACCGAGTTTCACCAGCAACTACAACCACGCCGGTTTTTATTAAAGTTTCGCACGCTACTCGTGAATCCGGATCATGGGTCAACATTGCGTCGACGACCGCATCTGAAATTTGGTCAGCCATTTTATCGGGATGACCCTCAGATACTGATTCTGAGGTGAAAACTGTGAGGTCAGACATGAAATTTCCTTATTTTCTCTACGCCGGCTCTAGGTNATTATACATATGCAGCCTTCTTTAATGCCTAAAGCAACATGCCGGTTTGTCTTGTTTGACATGAAANGCAGTAACTAAACANGGCCNTATNACAGCGGTGATTAAAATATCAAAAAAATCGACTCATTTATTCTGAATAGTTGCTTTGTTCTCTAGACTCTAGGATTCAGAAACTCGACAATATTTTGTCATTACTTCAGGTGGTTTCTATATGTCTTCCCGAACGGAACGTGCAAACGCTATTCGTGCTTTAGCGATGGATTCGGTCGAATTAGCCAATTCCGGTCACCCGGGCGCACCAATGGGCCTCGCGGATGTAGCTGAAGTTTTGTGGCGGGACGCAATGAAATTCAACCCTAAGAATTCCAAATGGTGGAATCGCGATCGATTTGTTCTTTCAAATGGTCATGCCTCGATGCTGCTATACGCTGCGCTTCACCTTACTGGATACGACGTTTCAATAAATGATTTAAAGAAATTTCGAANATTGCACAGCAAAACAGCTGGCCATCCAGAATACGGAGATTGCGACGGTGTTGAAACGACNACTGGCCCTTTGGGTCAGGGCTTTGCTAATTCCGTCGGGTTTGCGTTCGCTGAAAAGTTGTTGGCAAAGGAATTTAATCGTCCTCAATTCAACGTCATTGACCATCATACTTGGGTGATNGTTGGAGATGGTTGTCTGATGGAAGGGATCTCTCATGAGGCCGCGTCGCTTGCCGGNACATTAGGCCTGGAAAAGCTCATAGCATTGTACGATGACAATGGTATTTCTATAGATGGCAAGACAGAGCATTGGTTTTCGGAGGATGTACCAGCTCGGTTCGAAGCATATGGTTGGCGAGTAATCCGGTCAGTGAATGGCCATGATGGTAATCAAGTACAAGCTGCGATCGATGAAGCAAAGGTAAGCGTAGGGAAGCCCACTCTTATCTGTTGCCAAACAATTATTGGATATGGTGCACCGGGAAAATCTGGATCAGCAAGTTCCCACGGGTCACCCTTGGGCAATGAAGAGATTACCGGTACTCGGCAAAACCTGAATTGGACATATGAGCCTTTTGATATCCCCGTGCCTTTGCAACAGGAGTGGGATATGTCGGAGAGAGGCGCAGAGNTGGAACGGGATTGGCTAGAGCTCTTTGATCGATATCAAAAGCACTATCCGGAACAAGCCGCTCAACTTTCCCGACGGATGTCAGGAGCGCTACCGGACGACTGTGGTGACGTTTTGGATAAGTTTGCGGCAAAGTCGCAAGCCGAAATGAAGGAACTCGAGACACGTAAATCATCAGGACAATGTTTAAATTTATTGGGCCCAATTATCCCAGAACTTTTAGGGGGCTCAGCCGATTTGACTGGATCTAATAATACACAATGGGATGGCGCAGGTTGGTTTCATGAGGGCGGACGATACGTGAATTATGGTGTCCGTGAATTTGGCATGACAGCTATTGCAAACGGCATCGCTTTGCACGGCGGGCTGATTCCTTACACTGGAACGTTCCTAGTCTTTATGGAATACGCACGAAACGCCGTCCGGCTAGCCGCACTGATGAGGTTGCGGAATATCTTTGTTTATTCACATGATTCAGTAGGCCTAGGTGAAGANGGCCCAACACACCAACCGATAGAACAATTNACCAATTTGAGGACTACTCCNAATTTATCTACTTGGCGTCCCTGTGACACAGTAGAGACAGTATTTGCATGGAAATACGCTATAACTAATGTGACGGGTCCTACTGCTATTGTGTTGACTCGGCAAAAAACGAGTGCGCAGTTTCGAGACCAAGAAACATTTTCTAATGTAGCCAGCGGTGGATACGTAATTAGACGGGAACGAACCGATCTAGATCTAATAATTATTGCTAGTGGCTCGGAGGTTGAACTAGCTACCAAAGCAGCAGAAGTGCTTTCTGAGGATGGAATAGACGCTCGGGTTGTGTCAATGCCCTCTCCAGAAGTCTTCGAAAAACAAGATTCTGGTTATAGACAAAGCGTTCTCCCAGACGAATGCAGAACTCGAATTGCAGTAGAGGCAGCACATGCCGACTTTTGGAGAAAATATGTTGGTTTAGATGGCCAAATTGTTGGTATCAATCGATTTGGTTTGTCTGCCCCAGGTAAGGACGTTATGAGGGAACTTGGAATCACTGTAGATCGTTTAGTCGAAAGTGCTAAACAAGTATTTTCAAAAANTTCAAAGCAAACTAAATGATCGGGTTTGAACGATGGTTAAAACTTTAGCTGAGCAGTCATTATCAGGTAAACGTGTTTTGCTTAGGGAAGACCTCAACGTGCCCATAGAAAACGGAAAAGTAACTAGTAATGCGCGTATCGATGCGGCTATCCCAACAATTAAATACTGTATCGATGCTGGTGCGACTGTCATTGTGATGTCGCATTTAGGAAGACCGGTGGAAGGCGAATATGACGAAAGTCTAAGAATGCAACCGGTTGCGGAAGTATTGCATCAAGCATTAGATCTTCCNGTGCCGGTCATCAAGGATATGAGGGGTTCAATTCCTACTGAACTTGGGTCTGTAAGTCTTCTAGAAAATGTCCGATTTGANATTGGCGAGAAAGAAAATTCGGACCAGCTTGCAAAACAGTACGCCTCACTGTGCGATATATTTGTTATGGATGCNTTCGCAACAGCCCATAGAGCACAAGCGTCAACCCATGGTGTTGCCAAATTCGCGCCTATTGCATGTGCGGGCCCGCTGCTTATGGCTGAGCTCGAAGCTTTAACTAAGGCCACCGGCGAGCCCAGCAGACCCGTCATTGCGGTTATCGGGGGTTCAAAAGTGTCGACGAAATTAGATATTTTAGAAAACCTAGCGAAGGTGGTGGATCAGATTATCGTAGGTGGAGGTATAGGAAATACATTCTTGGGGGCTGCCGGTTTTCCTCTTGGAAAATCTTTGTCTGAAAGAGAACTCATCGAAGTAGCAGAAGAAATTGCCGGTAAGGTAGAAGTGCCAGTTCCAATTGACGTAATTACCACGAAAGAACTTTCGAAAGACGGAGTGGCTACGTTGCGGTTAGTAGAAGATGTAAGAGACGACGACATTATCGTAGACATTGGCCCGCGAACAGCGAGGAGTCTTTCTGAACGTTTGGTACAAGCGGGAACTATCATATGGAATGGGCCGATGGGCGTATTTGAGATTGATCAGTTTGGTGAAGGTACCCGTGTCGTAGCGGAAGCTGTGGCCACATCGCAGGGGTTCTCGGTTGTCGGTGGTGGTGATACTTTAGCCGCAATAGAAAAGTACGGTGTACAAAATCAGATGTCTTATGTATCGACCGGAGGCGGTGCTTTTCTTGAGTTCTTTGAAGGTAAGGCGTTGCCAGCGGTCGAAATATTAAAACAAAGAGCCCATGACTAACTGTTGTGCGAGAATCTATGTTGAAACTAATTAGGGTGTTCGAAGTGCAATTGTGATTGAGTCTTTGGTAAATATTTTTTCGAAAGATGGAGTTTTAACAGATAGATCTGATCTGGCAATCTGGGGGACTGATTGGACTCGCTCTTATAAAGTTGCTCCTAGTGCAGTTGTCTTTCCGAAAAAAACTGAAGAGGTCGTAGCACTTGTTAGGTTAGCAAACGAATCTGGATTCTGTTTGGTACCCTCCGGGGGTCGAACCGGACTTTCTGGTGGAGCCGTAGCCTCTGATGGGGAGGTCGTAGTCTCTTTCGAAAAAATGAATAGGATACTGGACTTTAATAGGACAGATCAGATTGTTCGATGTGAGAGCGGTGTGGTTACTCAGGCATTGCAGGAATACGCAGATGATAAAGGTATGTACTACCCGGTAGACTTTGCGTCATCTGGCTCCAGCCATATCGGTGGCAATATTGCGACTAATGCTGGTGGTATCAAAGTTATCCGTTACGGTTTGACCAGGGATTGGGTATTAGGATTAAAAGTCGTAACAGGAACGGGCGATGTTATTGACTGCAATCGAGGTCTCATAAAGAATGCAACAGGATATGATTTACGCCACCTATTTATAGGGTCAGAAGGGACGCTCGGATTCATAGTAGAAGCAGAAATACGGTTGGCTCCTAAACCTGTTCCGCAACGAGTGATGGTTCTTGGTGTAAACGAGCTGCATAGCTTGCTCTCTATACTAGAGACATTTCAAGCGGAGTTGACTTTGTCCGCGTTTGAGTTTTTTTCGGATCTGGCACTCGCGAAAGTATTAAATCACCGTAGTCTGCAGAAACCTTTATCAAGCGAAAATTCGTTTTATGCCTTGATTGAATATGATGCTAAGGATGATCCAATTGCATTCGAAGCGTTTCAAAAAACTATAGACTTGGGATGGGTTTCAGATGGAGTGGTAAGCCAATCGGATGCCCAGGCTGCTGCGTTGTGGAGTCTTCGGGAAGGTATAACAGAGAGTATCGCTCCTCATACACCCTACAAGAATGACGTGTCTGTGAGGATTTCTGAGGTGCCAGGATTTCTCTCTGATGTTGATCAAGTAGTTAATCGGCGTTACCCGGAATTTGACGTATGTTGGTTTGGGCACATAGGAGATGGCAATTTACATCTGAATATACTTAGGCCGGACAATATCAGCTCTGAGGAGTTCTATAGGCGCTGTCACGATATTAGTCCGGAATTGTTTGACTTAATTCAACATCGTGGCGGAAGTATTTCTGCTGAGCATGGTGTGGGTTTACTAAAAAGGGATTTCCTGTCTTTCTCTCGTTCACCAGCTGAGATTGAGATTATGAGGAAGCTGAAATCTGTTTTTGATCCAAACAACATTATGAATCCAGGTAAAATATTGCGTTAACGAATGGTCAATCCCGATTTCCCACCAATGATTACTTTATCTGGGCGGGTCGCAGCAAATAAACCGTTACATACGACCCCTACTATGTTGTTAATTTCTTCCTCCATGCGATCAGGGCTAGATAGATCTAAGTCATAGACGTCGAGGATCGCGTTTCCGTTGTCAGTCAGTGTCCCTTCGCGAAATTCTGGTAGACCCCCTAATTTAACAAGATGTTCTGCGACCAAGCCTCGGGCCATCGGTATCACCTCAACGGGCAACGGAAACTTACCCAACTTATTTACGAGTTTGGAGTCGTCCACAATGCATATGAATTGCTCAGCAGATGTAGCAACGATTTTCTCTCTGGTTAATGCAGCTCCACCTCCTTTTATCAACGAGTTATCTGGAGCCACCTCATCTGCCCCGTCAATATAAAATTGAACCTTCCTTCCTACGCTTAGATCAACTACGTTTATATCTAACTTCTTCAGTTGTTCCGTGCTAGCCTCACTACTCGATACTGCGGCGTTGAATTTTTGCTTAATCTCGCTCAAAGCCGCAATAAAGAAACTTGCTGTACTACCAGTACCTACCCCGATAATCGTAGTGCTTTCCAGCTGGGGTTCAATAAATTTAAGAGCCGCAATAGCGGCAGTTTCTTTTAAATATTCGGAATTCATATAGAGATCTTAGCCGATATAAAAAAATTAGTTATGGCAACTCACAAAGAAGTTCTCGAATCTTATGTAAAGAAAATATTGACTTCTCGTGTTTACGAAGTTGCTA
Source organism: Gammaproteobacteria bacterium (assembly GCA_002708205.1). Lineage (GTDB taxonomy): Bacteria > Pseudomonadota > Gammaproteobacteria > Pseudomonadales > Azotimanducaceae > UBA11889. The sequence continues at coordinate 6,240 of PAMR01000037.1, read as the reverse complement.
CAGAAACCCCATTGGACTTTGCGCCACAAATATCTAGTCGTTTGGGTGCGGAAGTTTTTCTAAAAAGAGAGGATCTACAGCCGATTTTTTCTTTTAAAAATCGCGGAGCCTACGCGAAGATAAGCAATATTCCGAACGGTCAGCGAAAAAAGGGCGTAATCGCTGCTTCTGCGGGTAACCATGCACAGGGTGTGGCGGTTGCAGCTGCACATCTTAATATAGATGCGACTATTGTTATGGGTCTCAATACACCGGAGATAAAAGTAGAAGCTGTGCGTCGTCTTGGGGCGAAAGTAATTTTGCATGGTGATACCTATGACGACGCTTCGGATTATATGAAGAAGTTGTCCCGTAATAGTGGTGCAGTGATTATTCCCCCATACGATGATCCAGATGTTATTGCCGGTCAGGGCACCGTGGGTATGGAGATTTTGAATCAAATTCCCGGTATTCCCGATGCGATCTTCGTGCCCGTCGGAGGAGGCGGATTGATCGCAGGCGTTGCAGCCTACGCAAAGTATCTTAATCCGAATATTCGGATCATTGGGGTCGAGTCGGAGGGATCTGATTGTCTAAACCAAGCACTGAGGGCCAACCGTCGTGTTCGGTTGAACTCTGAACAGCTTGACTTGTTTGCTGATGGTGTGTCGGTTGCTCAGGTTGGCCGAATTCCATTTCTATTGGCGCGTAATTACGTTGACGAAATGGTATTGGTAGATACCGATGAAATTTGTGCCGCGATCAAAGATATATTTGATGAAACGCGTTCAATTGCCGAACCTGCTGGAGCGTTGGCTATTGCTGGTATGAAAAAATATATTTTTGCAAGAGCTCGCGGTTATGAGCGTTATGTAGCAATCGTTAGTGGTGCAAACGTCAATTTTGACCGATTAAGACATATATCAGAACGAGCCGAATACGGAGAGCATAGAGAGGTTCTTTTTGGAATTACAATTCCAGAGAAGAAAGGAAGCTTTCGACGGTTGTGTAAGGTACTAGGTAAACGTCCTATTACGGAATTTAACTACCGGTACCAAAATCCGCAAAAAGCTGAAGTTTTTATGGGATTGAAAATTTCAGAAGATAGTCAAAGGAATAAGGTTCTCTCGAATCTCAACGAGTCGGGATATGTCGTGGAGGATATGACTGGAAACGAGATGGCAAAATTACATTTGCGACATATGGTTGGAGGAGGAAGGCCTGAAATAAATTCAGAACTTGTGTATCGATTTGAATTTCCCGAACGTCCGGGTGCATTACGGCAATTCTTAGACCAGTTAGGGAAAACATGGAATATCACTTTGTTCCATTACAGAAATCACGGAGCAGCGTGGGGGCGTGTGTTAGTGGGGTTTGATGTGTCAGAGCGAAATCGAAGACGATTAGTTCAAACGCTGCGAAGTATAGGTTATCGATTTTGGGAGGAAACAAATAATCCAGCATATACGAAATTTCTTCGATAATGTTTTTCACAATCTGGAGGAAAAATGCGAATTGATAGTGGAGAAGGTTTAAAAGAAAGCGTTGCAATCGTTACCGGTGGTGGAGCTCCTGGAAATGGGATCGGTAATGGCAGGGCAGCAGCTCTATTGCTTGCCGATGGTGGAGCTAGAGTTTTGGTAGTCGATAAGAAACCAGATTTTGCTAACAAAACTGTAGAAATGATTGATCGAAATGGAGGAAAAGCCATTTCTATCGAGGCAGATGTTACCAATGAGNCTGATTGTGAGTNAATCGTTACNAAGGCTCTCAGCACTTGGGGACGGTTGGATGTNCTNGACAATAATGTAGGTATNGGAAGTCGGGGCACGGTGGTTTCGGAAGAGTATGAGAAATGGCAACATGTTATGAAGGTCAATTTAGACAGCATGTTTCTCATGTCAAAAAAATGCATACCAGCTATGAAGGAATCGAGTAATCGTGGATCGATAATTAATATATCGTCGATATCAGCCATACGNCCTCGCGGCCTGACAGCATATAGTGTGTCGAAAAGNGCTGTGGCAGGATTAACACAAGCTATGGCGTTAGATCACGGCCCAGAAGGGATTCGAGTAAACTGTGTGGCTCCTGGGCCAGTGTATACCCCAATGGTTTACCGTTCTGGTATGTCTGAAAAGGCACGAAAAACGCGTGTGAAAGCGAGTGTTCTTGGCTATGAAGGAACAGGATGGGACATTGGTCATGCTGTACGCTTTTTAGCCTCAGANAGATCCAGATATATTACAGGTCAGGTGCTTGTTGTTGATGGGGGAGTAACCCTGCGAGGTCCAGAACGAGATACAGAGAGCTAAAGGACTATTCGAAAGTAGTCCCTGCTATGTTGGACAGCCAGCAGAAAGAGGTTGACTAGCCGATCTATCGGAAGAATTTAATCACTTGTTTTTTCAGGCCTTTCAGACAGGATGTACCTTTCATATTCGTCCTCAAACATAAGTAGTTTTGGATCCGTTATGTGATCTAAGTACAGATGGCCATCAAGATGATCGAATTCATGTTGAATGACAGTTGCGGTGAATCCGGTCATTTCTTTCCGCTGAGGTTTGCCTTTTAGGTCTAAATAATCCACTCGTATGTGTTGGGGTCGTTCGACAAAACCACGTAATCCAGGTACTGAAAGACAGCCCTCCCAATATCCCGCAACTTTTTTTCCAAGAACTGTTAGCTTCGGATTTATAAAGACACAAAGTGGAATTTCTTGCAGTTTGCCGTATCGCGATGCTCCCTCCGGAATATCGATTATGGCGATACGAGTTGGTTCATTTATCTGAGGGGCAGCGAGTCCTATCCCGCCGTAATCATGCAAGGTCTCGATCATATCCTGTATCAAACAAGCTATATTGGAGCTACCAATACTATTTTCAGGTACGGTTTTCGCTGGACTTCTAAGAGTCGGATGTCCCATTCGAATTATTTTTCTAACGGGCATATTGAAGCATAGGTAAAGATTTTCCGCGGCGAGAAGTAATGACGAAGCTTTTTTCGGTTACGACAGCGTCGAGCGTTACATCGTTGCAATGAGTATCTACTTCGCTTACTTCTTGAAATGCATGAGCGACGCCAATCCGAATCAGATCGGGNACTTCTTTAAGTGATCTATCGTAATAGCCGGCTCCCATCCCTAACCGATCACCCTTTTTGGTAAAAGCAGTCAGAGGCACAAGAATAGCAGCAAGCTTTTGAAGCGGTATACGAACATCAGCTTTCGGTGCTAGCAGACCCAATTCAGTCTTAACGAGTTTTGAATTAGGAGTGTAATTTCTAAAAATTAGTCTGCTTTTCNGCACTTGGGGGATGGCTATAGTTATACCTGCTTTCCAACAGCTTTTTTATTAGCGGTGAAAGATCTAATTCACCATCAAACGCGATGTATGCTCCTAAAACCCGAACTTGATTCAAAAGTTCGGTCATGGCCAGATGGTTAAATACGGCTTGTCCGCGTTTTTTATGGTCTTCGCTATTNAGTTTTTGCCTTAGCTTGCGTTTTTGTATACGCAAAGCTTTGTTCCCATACATGCAATAAACACTCCAAATAAACGCACTTGCTAACCAGCAAGTGCGTTTTGCCACCGGAATGCCGCTGNGCGGATAGCCCTGAACCGTCGTGGTTCAAGGCGGAGGTTTGTGAGGGAGCTAAGGCTACCCGATTAGCTAGCTCGGGCTTGCACACGACTCCAAGCGCCAAACCCCCTGGTTTTTATATAACGGCTCAAGGACGACACCGACTGGCGAACACTCCAGGAAGCGGTCCCTATTATACCGAATTAGAGAAAGAACATATTGTTCTGTCACCTTACAGTTGGCGCTGTCGGTTTTTCTCTATGGTTTGTGAGATACGATTTCCCATGTCGGTCAACTTATCCTGGGAAATAGCAACGTTATTGAGTGATTCTATTTTTAGTTTGAGCAGGTCGTTTGTGATATTTAAAGCGGCCATGATCGCTATACGGTCGACGCCGACAATTTTCCCGTTTGAGCGAATATCATTCATTTGACGGTCTAGCTCTTGGGCTGACTGACGCAATGCATTTACCTCATCTTCAGGGCATGAAATTTGATATTCACGATCTAAGATCGTAACGGCAACGGTTAGGTTATTTTCAGTCATACATTATTCTCTAATGTCTTGAGGCGTGAGATCATCAGCTCGACTTTTTGCCTGGCNCCCTGGTTCTTNGCGATGAGTTCGGCTCGCTCTGCGGCCCAGGAGTTTTGTTGTCTGCGAAGTGCAGCGTTCTCTTCAGCCAATGTGTTGCAGAATGCGATTAGATCATCGATTTTTGCTTCTAGTTCAATAAGGTCAGCCGGACCCATTAGTTGCTCGTCAGTAACATAGTGTTGCCAAGTGTGGCTTGAAATATAGAAATTGTGAAGTAAGAAAAAATCATATTTGTTTGCGTTCAATACATATCGCAAGCAGTGGATGGTGAATAAAGATGAGTGATATCGAAGTTTTGGCGGTGCAACTTGCACATGGGATTAGCATTTCAGAACTTCATGGAGCGGTTTCGGGGCTTGTCGCTCGTCATTTCAATCAACTTGACGACGCCCTTGATCGAGGGTTTCAACTGTTAGATGGGAATATCGATCCCGAATATTTAGATCCCTTCACCGCGATGCTCGCAGAGTCTATGCTCGATCCCAATATGGGTTTTGCCCCGATGTTGGACGATTTGAGTGGCTCATTGGCCAATCGGATTGACGACCTGTCCAAATGGTTAACGGCGTTTATTTCGGGTTACTATTATAGGGTGGACGAGTCCGTTCAAAAAACTGCTAGTAGCGAAGTCGAGGAAATACTCGCTGACTTCCAGGCAATCTCACAAATTGACTCTACGGAACAAGATTCAGACGAAGGAGAAGCCGAGTTTATTCATGTTTATGAGTATGTGCGTGTAGGTGCCATATTATTAATGGAATCCGCGTCGGATAATAATTCTTGATGGAAGAATTGAAGTCCGCCAATACACTGCGGTAAATAAATATGATCCTGCGAATGTTGGGATGAATGTAAGTAATTCAGAATATAGAGTTCGACGGAATAGGGTAATTAGTTCGATGGAATCTAATTCCCTAGCTATTTTGCCGGCGGCCCCGAGCCAACTGAGAAATCGTGATACAGAATACCCCTTTCGACAAAATAGTGATTTTTTCTATCTGACCGGCCTTGAAGAACCTGAGGCAATCCTCGTTTTGATCTCCAACCGATCTGGCGGTGAAGCGATTTTGTTTCTAAAAGATCGAGATCCCAACCAGGAGCTTTGGACTGGCGAAAGTCTGGGAATAGAAAATGCGACCACGACTATTGGAATAGAGGAAGTTTATCCAATCGATGCTTTACACAGCACGTTACCCGAATTATTGACAGGNGTTGATCGGATATATGTAACGCTCGGAGAATATTCTGACTTTGATCAGCAGTTTCTTTCTATGATTAACGATATACGACTAATCGAATCAGGTGGAGCATCTGCACCAGAGACACTTGTATCTTTTAAGAAGATCCTTCACGAACAAAGNTTGTACAAGTCGAATTCGGAAATTGGCTTAATGCAACGAGCCGCTGACATCACTACGAAAGCTCATCTTCGAGCATTCGAAAGGTGCCAACCCGGTATCAGTGAAACTCAGCTAGAAGCTGAGCTTATTTACGAATTTATGAGACATGATGCCCGCTTTGCCGCATATCCTTCTATTGTGGGCTCAGGTAAAAATGCGTGTGTTATGCACTATGTGAGGAATGATTCGATTCTTGTGGATGGTGAGCTTGTTCTTATTGATGCAGGGTGTGAATTTCATAACTACGCATCTGACATAACAAGAACCATCCCAATTAACGGAAGATATTCTCCTGAACAGAAGGCAATTTACGAAATAGTTCTTGACGCACAAAACCGNGCTATAGANTCNGCTANGGTAGGTTCCAATTTTAATACGCCNCATGAAATTGCTACGGAGGTATTAGCGCAAGGACTATTGGACTTGGGGCTGCTCCAAGGGTCTCTCGATGAAGTGCTCGAAGAGGAGAGTTTTAAGCGTTTTACCTTGCATAGGACTTCTCATTGGTTAGGCCTTGATGTCCATGATGTAGGGGATTATCGAATACGGGGTGATTGGCGGCCATTAGAAGAAAATATGATTCTAACGGTGGAGCCGGGTATCTATATTCCAAATACAGAGAATTACGCTGATATTGAAGAACGATGGCGAGGAATAGGAATTCGTATAGAGGATGATGTT